>CAZFMJ010000028.1:0-23610 GCA_964520045.1 uncultured Elusimicrobiales bacterium
TATTGAAAATAAACGGCGGTAAAGACATAGGGTTAATTATGCGGGATATCGCACGCCGCGGAAGAAAACGAACTGTAATCGATTTCAGGAAAAATATTGTCCTTCCACTCCAGTTCTTTGAGAAAATCTTCGCTTACAGAATTGGACAATATCTGGTTATAAAGCGCGGTGAACCTCAGGATATGCTCTTTGGTCCTTTTTGTGGCATAAACGCCCGCCGTGCCCACCGTCGTCAAAAATGCCCAGTCTGAAGACTGGGCTAGCAGAAGTTCCCGCGCCGCCTGATTCAAAGCCCTGAGAAGCGTTCCCTGAGCCTGATGAAATTTATTCGCCAGCTCGGTCATGCGTTCGGCCGCTTTATGAAGATGCCTGTACATCCAGTCATTGGTGCCGTTGAGCCATACTTCATTATACCCCTTGTCTCCCCATGAGGACATTGAAGGCTGTATTATCTGGTTCTCCGGATGAAGCTCAAGATATTCGCTGGGAGTCACAAGCTTGATTACATTCTGGTCATAATGGATTTTCCTGAACAGGAATTCAAGAAAATCAGGGCCTTCATACCACCAATGGCCGAAAAGCTCGGCGTCGTACATGGACACGATTACAGGCTTTCTTCCCAGAAATCCGCAAAGATGCTCAATCTGCCTTTCCCTGTTAAACATGAAATTGCCGGCATGACCCGCAGCCGTGTCCCTTGCCTCCTGCGGGTTATAGGGAGCCTTTTCACCGAGCTGAATTCTGCCGGAGGTTATTTTGTAATATTTCAGCCCCACGTTTCTGCGCACGCCGTCTTTATGCAGATACGGTTTTATATAGTCGTATTCCAGGTCATAGCCGACATCTCTGTAAAATTCTCTGTATTTGTAATCTCCGGGATAGCCTATTTCCGCGCTCCAAACCTGATGCGCCGACTCCATATCCCTGCCGAAAGCCGCCACTCCGCTGGGGCAATAAACAGGCGCGTATACGCCGTAGCGCGGTCTCGGAGAGCCGTAGATTATGCCGTGCGTTTCTATAAAAAAATATCTGATCCCTCCGGCCTTGAGATAGACGTCGTCTCCCGGATTATATGCGCATTCAGCCAGCCACATACCGCGCGGTTTTCTGCCGAAATGGCGCGAATAATCGCGCACTGCTGTTTTTATCTGCCCGCAGACCGGCTCTTTGCGCACCTGCAAAGGCAGAAAACCGTGGGTGGCGCAGCAGGTTATTATCTCCAGCCTGCCCATATCCTGAAATTTCTTAAACCCTTCCAGGACATTGCCGTGGTAATAATTTTCATAAAGATCTCTGATGCGCTTAAATTTGCGCTCATACATTTTAGCCGTATCGTTAAGCTGAGTGCCCTGCGTCCGGCCGACCTCTTTTTCCGACAGCTCCACTCTTTGATTAAGATAGTTTTTGTATCTGTCCCTCAAAAGCCCGTCGGACATCATGGCGCAGAGGGGAGGGGTCAGGGACATGGTTATGCGGAAATCTATGCCTTCCTGCGCAAGCCTCTCATAGATATCCAGCATGGGAAGATAGGTTTCCGACATAGCCTCAAAAAACCAGTCCTCTTCAAGAAAATCCTCATATTCCGGATGCCTGATGAAAGGAAGATGAGCATGCAGGACCAGTGCGAGATAGCCTTTCTCTTTAGACCCCGTCATTTTTTGTTTTCCTTGTTATATCTATGCCGATATGCCTGCTGTCTACGCCGTCCTTGGACTGCGCCTGCACGGGAAGAGCGAGCAGTCCGTCATGGAGGGCAAAGCGCATTGAAAAAGTGCCGTCGGGATTGAGATTGACTTTTCTTCCGGCCACGGTGACATGAGCGTCGGGCTCGGTGGCTCCGTAAAGTATGACTTCGCAGTCGGCCACCAGCCAGAATTTCCTTGCCTGTTCGTGCTTCCTGTGCTGTTGAAGCGAACTTACGCCCCATGAAGCGGCGCGCGAAAAAACAGATTTAAGCATTTCCCAGCGCTGAGCCAGCGACTTGGCGACCTCGCCGGAGCCTTTGCCTATATATTCCACGCCCGAAAGCTGAAGAAGCTTGTCGAAATCTCCCGAGACCGCCATCCATTTTTCGTCGGTGACATCGGACACTTTCCCGGCGGGCAGATGCACGATATTCGTCATGACTATGCGCACGAATCTGCCGTCGGGAAGCATCAGCCCTATTTCACAGCAGTAGCTTTTCCCGCCTTCCTGCACGTTTATATACCAGCTTCTGGCGTCAAGCATGACGGGGATGTCAAAATACCTGCAGGAATTGCTCCCGTTAAAATCCGCTATTCCGGTTACATCATGCACCCTGATTAACGGCTGGGATTTCTCGAATATGCTTTCACCATAATCGCGGCGCATATTGCGCTTTTTTTCTTCGGTTATGTCCCAATAAACAAACATCCAGTTCGGATCACGGGGAAGAAGCGCCGCTTCCGTGGCGCCGTAACTCTCGGGCAAAGATTGGCCTTCATGCACCATGGCATTAGTAGTCTGTGTTCTTTCCGAAGAGGAATTGCCGTGTGAAACCATATTAAGCCTCCCGCATTTTTTGATCTTATGCTAAAACTGCTTTTTTGTAAATCGAGATATACTGCAAACGGATATATAGCGCGTCGAACCCGCGCGTGTATATATATGTTATTAAACACCGCTTAACTATGTCAATGAAAAATTTAGAGGGATTCAAAAAAACAACAATTATGCCGTTTTTTTTATTTTACCGTCTCCCGTTTACCTTCTGCCGTCTACCATCCTCATATTCCTTATATTCCTTCCAGTAAAATTTTTACTCCGATCAGTATCAGAACGATTCCGCCTCCGGCTTCCGCTTTTTTACCCAAAAAATGCCCGCTCTTATTACCAAAAAAAAATCCCGAAAAGGCCGTTAAAAAGGTAACTATCCCTATTATTACAAGAGGCCTGATTATTGAAATTTTCAAAAATGAAAAAGTGAGCCCCACGGCAAGAGCGTCTATGCTTGTAGCGATCGAAAGCGCAATAAGACGGCCTGCCCCCCAGCGGTTGGAAGCGCCGGCTTCAAGAGAATTGTTCCGTTTCTCACACTCCTCCTGTTGGAAAGATTCATATATCATCTTCCCTCCTACCAAAGCCAAAAGACCGAATGCCGCCCAATGGTCGAATAAAGCTATAAAACCTCTTACTTTCAACCCGGCGAACCATCCTATAACGGGCATAAGCATCTGAAAAAAACAAAAAAAGGACGCTGCTCGCAGCGCATCTTTTATCTTCACCCCGCCTGCCGACATGCCGCAAGACAAAGATACCGCGAATGTGTCCATGGAAAGAGCAAAAGCCATAAATATCGTCTCAATAAAATTCATATTTTTAATAATACTATTTTTTGCGACAGAAAATAGGCCCTTGGTCCCAAAAAACTATCAGGCCGAAAGACCAATCCGGGCGGGCCTAAAGATTCTGTCCGCGTCAAAATTAAGGATATACAATTAATGAAGCTCGCACGCATAAGAGATGGATAAGATTTACGCCAAAAAACGCACTTATTCCTCAGAAGCATTTTGCGGGTTTATGCGGGAAACGACCAAGGAGAAAACCAAATGAAAAAAATCATGTTCGCATTGGCGGCGATAACGGCGCTGTTTATGCCGGCGATATCGGAATGCTCAGAGCTTAGAAAGATAGTAACCTTTAACGAAGAGATGTCCGCTCCAGAGCGCAGACTGGCGGTTGAACGGCTCGGCGGAAAGGTTGTCAAGGAATATGAAACCCTTAATTCCATAGTCGCTGTTTTTACCGACGACGCGATAAAAAACGTAAAGCTTTTGTCCGGCGATGCCACAATAGAAACAGACACTTACCGGAAATGGATCAACTCGGGATATTCCAATTTTCCCCAGATACCCATCCCCTCCGTATCTGAAATTATTCATTCTGCAAAATTGCAGAACAGTAAAATTCCGGCCGCAATGCCTTCTGAAGCGGGAAAAAACTCGACCCAATCGGGAGCCGCACAATGGCTGGGCTGGTTTTTGGACGGCGAAATACCATGGGGAATAAACAGAATAAACGCGCCTAAAGTCTGGACCAAAAATCAGGGCGAAGGAATTAAAGTCGGCATAATCGACACCGGAGTATACACCGCCCACGCGGACCTTGCCGGAAGAATAGCCGGCGGATTCAATGCGATAAAACCCGGAGCCTCCCCTGAAGACGATAACGGACACGGCACTCATGTGGCGGGCACGATAGCGGCGAATCTTGACTCCAAAGGCGTGGTGGGAGTGGCTCCCAAAGCCGCGCTTTACGCCGTAAAAGTGCTTGATGCCGACGGAGGAGGCACGGATTCCGACGTGATTGCAGGCATAGACTGGTGCATAAAAAATAAGATACAAATCATAAACATGAGCCTCGGCACGGACGAAAACGTGGAAGCGCTGAGACATGCCGTTGAACGGGCTTATAAAGCGGGCGTCACCGTGGTCTGCGCCGCCGGAAACAGCAGCGGTCCGGTTGGATACCCCGCGGCGTATCCTCAGGCGATAGCAGTTTCAGCCAGCAGCATATTCGATATGCGGGCCACTTATTCATGCTATGGACCGGAAGTAGATTTTATCGCGCCCGGCTCTTATATCACCTCCACTTTTAAGGGCGGCGGTTATGCAAGGCTTTTCGGCACATCAATGGCATGCCCGCATGTCGCAGGCCTTGCCGCCCTTGCTATATCCGCCGGAGCAAAAGGTCCGGACGCAGTGCTGAAAATTCTCACAAAAGCCGCGGTTCCGATACCAGGACTTATAAAAGAAACGCAGGGCGCGGGAATGATAGACGCGGCGAAGATTGAACCATAAGAAGTAAGATGGAAGATGGTAAACGGTAGACGGTACCATTCTTTCCTTAAAAAGTTTTGAGAATGGTACCGTCCCAAACTCGCGGCATTTAAGGAAGGTTTGGGACGGTAAACATAAACAAATTTATTTTTAGATTATAGCCGGTTTTCCTTTGTTTTTGCTCCTGTCAACTGTGATAATTACCTTCCAGGATACAGAAAAGGAAAAGCCCGAATTTTAATAATTCGGGCTTTTTCTTTCCCTATCCGTCTACCTTCTACCGTTTACCATCTACCGTCTTCTTAGACTAATCTATTTCTTCGTCCTGAGAGGAATCATTTTCCAATGAAAGCGTTTTCTGAGGATAGTTTTCGGCATTAGGGTTAAAATTGCCGGGGGAAGGAGTCTGGCCTGTTGAAAAATAATATTCATATTTCTTCGCATATTTATTCACCAGCGAAGCATTATCTATAAGCATCACATTTTCAAAAGAGTTAAGCTCGGCATTGGACGTCCAATTAAAAGAGCCTGTTTCAAGAAGCTTATTGTCAAATACCGCAAATTTATTATGCATCGCGCCCGAGCCTCTGCCGTTTCTGAACTTGATATTCACACCGCTTTCCAAACAATACTTTGCAAGCTTTGATTCCCCGCCCATTTTGGTGTCGATAAGAAGGCGCACGCGTATTCCGGCTTTATGAGCGCTTATGATAGCGTCGGCCAGGGGCTTTGAAGAAAAGGTATACGTCACCACATCGATATTTTTTTTAGCGGCCCTTATCGCCGTTATGAGGCCGTTTTCAGCTCCGCCCTTGGGAGAAAAAAGGTATTTGGGAAAAACCAAACCGTTAAAATTTATGGAAGGCCGCGGATCAGCCGGGGGAGTTCCGAAATATCCTTCGGGCGTCTGAGGAGAAGGCCCCTGCGCTATGGTCCTGGTATAGTTCCACATCCACTCCCAGTATTTTTTATATCCCGCCCCGTATGCGGTATCCGATGTAAAAACGACATTTTCGCAATTTTGGAGGGTAGCGCTGTTTGTCCAATTATACGAGCCTATCATCAAAAGCGAACCGTCAAAAACAGCTATTTTATTATGCATAACTCCGTAATCGCGGCTTCCCCTGAGCGTGCGGATATCAAAACCTTCTTTTATAATCCGTTTGATTTCCGGAAAATCTTTCTGATACACATGGCTTTCGTCTATGACTATGCGCACTTTCACGTTCCGGGTTTTTGCGCGGATAAGAGCGTCAACCACCTCCGGCAGGGTTATACCGTACATGGCTATTTCTATGGAGGAATTGGACGCGTCTATGGCGCGGATCAACAAGGCGTCTATCCTCACATCATCGGAAAAAACCGCATCGGGAAAACCAGTAAAGCCGCGGGGATTATAAACTCCCGCCCGCCCGGGCGGGCCGGCCCGTGTTGTTTTAACGCCGGAAATATACTGAGGTTCGGCGGAAAATGAAAAATCAGGATAACCGTTTATCAGGGATTTCGAACCTGAAGCCCCAGCATCAAAAATTGCCGTTGAGGCGGATGAATCCGGATACTGCGGGGAACTTTTTAACTCCGCGGAAAAAGAACTAAAAGGCAGACAAAATATAAACGCGGACAACAGGCTCGCTTTTATTTTTTTTCTCATTTATTCTGACTGGATTATTCCTTGACTCTACAACAGTATAGATACTATTTTCCAATATTAACAGAGCCTTTTGACCTATGGAAGCCTAGGCCTATTTTACCATACTGCAACGCAGCCGCGACGCGGAAAATTTACAAACCCGGGATTTTAAAACCCTGCATGCTCCCCATTTTTTCCGCCGCCGATTTCTGCGCCTGTTTGACCGCCCTGTTAACGGTGTCGGTTATTGAAGCTTCAAGTTTTGTTTTATTCATCCCCCCGAGCTCGCCCTTTATTAAAACTGATTTTATCTCCTGCGAACCGGAAATTTTTACGCTGACCAGCTGATCTTCGCTTTCCAGAATTATCGAGTCCAGCTGAAGTTTTAACTCATCCATCTTTTTCTTCATTTCCCACAGTTCTTTCATCTTATCAAGCATAGAGTTGTTTTCCTTTTATTTCGACCGTTCCGTTATTCAATCGGAAAACGGAAAACGGTAGATGGTAGAAGGTTTAAACAAAACAACAGACGGAAAACAAATCTTTTTCTGTTTTCCTCCTTCCATCCCCCTTTCCAGTTTTCCATCTCCCGTCTACCATCTCCCGTCTACCGTCTTACTTGCCGTATTCAGTCTGCTTTTCCTGTAGCCGTATGAAAAATAGATTGCGATGCCTATCGCAAGCCATCCGAAAAACCTTATCCATGTTACTTTATCCAGCCCCTGCATGAGGAATAAGCAAAAAAGTATTCCGAGGATCGGGAGTGTAATTCCCCCCGGCACTTTAAACGGCCTCGGCCGGAGGGGATCTTTGAACCGGAGTATTATAACTCCGAGACACACAAGAACGAACGCAAAAAGCGTGCCTATATTGCAAAGATTCGCCATTTCGTCGATATTGCAGAAAGCGGAAAGCGCGGCCACAAATATCCCCGTCCATATAGTCGTCACATGCGGCGTCCTGAATTTGGGATGCACCTTTGCAAAATACGGCGGAAGAAGTCCGTCTCTGCTCATGGAGAAAAATATCCGGGGCTGTCCCATCTGAAAAACCAGAAGCACCGCGGTATGCGCCACTACGGAGCCCAGCGACACAAAAGCTATAAGCCAGCGGCTGACATTATTATATTCCAGCCCCGCTACAAGGGGCTCCGCTATTTTATTCCTGAGCTCCATGACGGGGATCATCCCCGTTAGAGCCACCGTCACAAGGATATACACCACGGTGCATATCGCAAGAGAGCCTATAATTCCTCTGGGCATGTCGCGTTTGGGATTTTTGGTTTCTTCGGCCACGGTAGAAACCGCGTCAAATCCTATATACGCGAAAAAAACGGTGGCGGCGCCGACTTGTATTCCCTTCCATCCTCCGGGCGCGAACGGAACCCAGTTTTCAGGCTTGAAATAATAAATTCCCACGCACACAAAAACAGCGAGCACGACAAGTTTTATTCCCACCATTACGCCGTTAAACCGCGTGCTTTCCTTTATGCCTATCACAAGAAGCGCGGTTAAAGCCAGAACTATGGCCACGGCGGGCAGATTAAAAACAATGGGAACGCCCATTAAATGCGGAGCGGAGGCCAGATCAAATCCTTTTTGAATGAACGACCGGTAATCTATTCTCATCCATAAAGGCATGTTTATTCCGAAAGTGCTTTTTAAAAAATCATTAAAATATCCCGACCAGCTTATCGCCACCGCCACGTTTCCTATGGCGTATTCTATTATCAGATCCCAGCCTATAATCCATGCTACCAGTTCGCCCATAGTCGCGTAGGAATAGGTATACGCGCTTCCTGAAATAGGCACCATTGCCGCCAGTTCCGCATAGCAGAAAGCCGTAAACCCGCATGCTATGGCCGTAATTACAAAAGAAACTATAAGCGCGGGCCCCGCCGGAAACCCGCTGGACGCTCCCACAGCGGCTTCTCCCACCATCGCAAATATCCCGGCGCCTATTATCGCGCCTATTCCGATCATTGTAACGTCAATAGAACCCAATACGCGCTTAAGCTGCTGGCCTTTTGCTTCTGAATCGCGTATAAGAGCGTCGACGGATTTTGTCCTGAAAACAGACATATTCCCCCCTGCGGCAGGCTAGCCGAATTTACAAACGTTATTTATTAAGAGTATACTAATTTATGCATATTTTGCGATAAGGAACGGTGATGAAACCATGGAACAGAATACGATTATTTCAAGAGAAATAAATACCGAAATTGGGTCTATTGTCAAAGGCATACGCTATGCCATGGAAGAGTTCACGGACTTGCGCCTATTGGTTATTAAGCCATAAAAAAACTGCCATGCGTTTTTTCACACGGCAGTTTTTAATTCTTACCGAAATCTAAATTTTCGCCTTAATCTCATTCTTACATTCGTATGATTCAAGTTCTTCCACCACAGAACTGCCCACGGGCGTAACCTTGTAATCGATAACCTTTAAATATGTTATTTTGCTGTCGCGGCCGAGCTTCATTTCCATTACCGTCTTGCCGTATTTCCCTATGCCGAAAGTATCTTCATATTTCACCAAGGTTTGACCGTCTCTGCCTTCGGTTATCTGCGCTTTGGCGGTGCTGTCTCCGGTCAAGGCATAATTCTGCATACTGCCGTCTCTGACATTCCGCAGGGCAAGAGCGACCCTCACCGCGGACGGCCTGTTGGCGGCCGGCCTAAAATTTTCATCGTAAAATACGACTTGACACCGGCCGGGGAGGGGCGGGAATTCAGGCCGGGGCATAAAAACGCCGAGGACGGCTTTGCCGGACAATTTCTGCGGCTCCGCCGGCTCAACCTCCGCTTTTGACGGCAGAATCTGCTCAGCCGCCTGCCCGCTTTCAAGGGCCGCTGGAGACAAAAGCATAGCGCTCCTGGCCTGCAGATCAAACTGCGCCGAAATTCCAGCAAATAAAACCCCGGCGGATATTACGGATATTCCCGCGCTTAAAACGATCGATAATTTATTCATATCATTATCCCCCTACTAAATATTTAACATGCATATCAAAACAAAGCATGGGTATTTAAGGCCTAAAAAAATCAGCCATTGGGCCTATGCGGCGTAGGACTAAAGGCCCATCCCCGCAGAACATTAGATGACCTTATGTGGTTGCTAGCGCCCCCCCCCAGAGCAGTGTCAAGTCGCGCCAATAATAATGTAGAATAACAAAAGTTATCAGGAACCGCTGAATGCCCGGTTAAAACGCCCGTGCATGACAAAAACAGAAAAAGGAAAAAAATGGAGGGTAAAATGAAGAAGATTCTAACAGCAGTCGTATTCTTTACGCTGGTTTCAGGCGCCGGCGCCCAACAATTGGAAACAGAGGAAAGCAAAATCCTGTATACCGTGGGCAGAAATATAGCGGCAAGCCTTGCTCCGCTTAATATCACACCCGCGGAATTAGATTTTGTGCTTATGGGAATTTCGGATGCGGTAAAAGGCGGGCAGCCGAAAGCGAACTATGAAACATATACGGCTAAAATAACCCAATTCGTCCAGGATAGACAGAAAGCCTCAGCGGAAAAAGAGAAAGGCAAAAACAAGTCTTTTATTGAAAAGGCCTCGAAAGAAAAAGGCGCGGTAGTCTCAAAAACCGGCCTCGTCTATATTCCGGTAAAAAAGGGAACAGGGAATTCCCCGAAACCGACGGACGTGGTGAAAGTCCACTACCACGGCACTTTCCCCGATGGAAAAGTGTTCGACAGTTCCGTCCAGCGCAATACGCCCGCGACCTTTCCGTTAAACGGCGTAATACCATGCTGGACTGAAGGCCTCCAGAAAATAAAAACAGGCGGGAAAGCCAAATTAATATGCCCGTCCGACATAGCGTACGGAGACGCCGGCAGACCCCCACAGATACCCGGAGGAGCGACTCTGATTTTTGAGGTTGAGCTTTTGGGAATAGAAACCGCCCAACAGCCCCCGAAGACCGAACCGGCTGCGCCGAAGAAAACCAAATAGTTATTTTGAGCTTTTTCAGAAAAACACGCGCGCGTCTGAAGATGGCGCGTGTTTTTTTCTTTTGAATTCATTTACCTAATAATATATACTCAATATGACCGCTTTTGCGGTCATATTGGGGTAAATGGTAGACGGTAGATGGTAAACGGTAAAAGCAGAACTGATTTGTAACTTCTCACGTTTCCCTTCTGCCATCTTCCTTGAAAAGCGGTCGTATTGAGTATATACTTAGAAAATCAAAATCTGTAATCCTGTAAAAGCGGGGATGCGCTAATGAAAAAATATATATTTATCGCGGTTTTTATTTCGCTTATTTTCCAGCCGGCGCAGTATCTGCGCTGCGCCCAGTCCGCTTCAAAAACAGTGGAGGCGAAACTGGCCCTGGAAAATTCCCTTGAAAAGCGCGTGCGCGGAGTGATTTCCGAGGCGCTGGGCACCGAGGATATAATAATCATAATTTCCGCGGAAATAAACGAAAACGAGGAAGGCCGGTCTTTGGCGGAGATACTGCCCGGCGTGCCGGAAAAAGAGACCATAGGCACCAAATCTCTCGCCACTTCGCTTACCTTCGTAAAGCGCATTACCGCCACCATAATACTCGACAAAAGCATCTCGCAGGAGGATGCCGACCTCGCAAAAAAGCTTGCCGCAGGCCTTCTGGGAATTCCCAAAGACAGGCAGGACCTTATAACAATAGACAAAATGGCTTTCAGGAAAGTCAGGCCTTTTACTTTCATGGACCTTTTCAGGCCTCCCGATCTATGGCATCTGCTGTGGATAATAACCGCGGTGCTTTTTGCCGGAGCCGCGGTTATGATATTCTTCCGCCCCATTTCCGATTCCGCCAAAGGTCTGGTGGAAGCAGCGCGCTCGGCCGCCGCCTCCGCCGCCTCTTCCCAGCAGTCAACGGCAGGCGGCAGGGCCGAGGAAGCCTCCGCCGAGGCGGGTCCGCCCAAGAAACAACAGCAGGATCAGACTTCTTCCAAAGACTCTGTTTCAAAAACAGGCAAGGCCATGCCTTTTGTATTTATAGAAGAACGCCACATTCCTAATCTCATTTTTATACTCAACAGCATGCCTGAAAAATCATTAAGCGTAGTGCTTAATTACGTCTCCGCGGATATAGCGGCAGAACTGGCCGACGCCCTCAGGCCCAAAAGCGTGCAGGCTCTGGCGAATCTGTCCAAGGTCGCTGAAATATCCGAAAAAACAGTGCGGGAAATTGAAGCTGAAATACTGTCAAAACTGGACTATGTCGTAGGCGGAGAAGAAAAAACCGCCGCGATACTTGAAAAAGTTCAGGACAGCATGCAGGACAGCATCCTTTCGGCCTTAAAGCAGTCAGACACAGCCGCGGCGGAGCGGATATCCGGCTCGATATTAAGATTCTCGGACATCTCCCGGCTTGAGTCGGTTCAGGCGCAAATGCTGGTCAGAAGAGTGCCCATGCGCACTCTGGCCCATGCGCTCAGAGCCACGGAATTGGCCGGAACTTTTATAAGCAAACTGGCTCATGGAATGCAGGAACGGCTCAAGCAGGAAATAGATATGGCAAGACAGCTTCCGCCGGAAGAGGTTTCAGCGGAGCAGCGGCGCGTTGTGGAAGCTTTGAAATCTCTCATTAAGGAAGGATTTGTCACGCTTAAAGACGCGGCGGAGGTTTCGTATTCTCCGTCTTCTATTCCGGGAAAAGACAATTTTAATATCAACATCCCGATTCCTGATTCATGGCAGCCGCCTAAACCGAATCTTGCCCCTCCCCCCCCTACTGGAACGGCTGAAGGCAAGAAAGGGAAATAGGTTAGGTGAATAGACTGAAGACTGTTAGCCTGAAGGTACAGACAAAAAACTAATAGCCTTCAGCCTAAATAACCTGATGTAATTATTTCAAAGGAAACAATTATGGACATAATGACTGTTTTGGGGCTTCTGTGCGGAATAGGCGTCGTTGTATTTGTGCTTTCCGCCGGAGGAATGCTTAAATTTCTGCTCAACTGGGAAGCCATTATCCTGATCTTCGGAGGAACCGCGGGTTCGGTTATGATTTCCTACCCATGGACCGCCCTGCGCTGGGTAGGCAGCGGCCTGTTGAAAGTTATTTTTCCGCCGAAACGGCCGTCCCCGGTTATTCTGATAGAAAAAATTCTGCAATTAGCTGAAAAAGCAAGCCGCAATGGGGTAGAAGTTCTTTCCACTGAGACGCATAATCTCCCCCACCCTTTCCTTGGCGACGGGATACAAATGCTTATGGACGGGCTTGACTCTGAAATCATAAAAGACCGTCTGGAAAGGGACATCTTCACAACGCGCTCCAGACACCAGCAACTCGTAGGCATTTTTCATTCAGCGGGCACGTTCGCTCCGATATTCGGACTGCTGGGAACGCTTATCGGCGTCGTGCAGGTGCTCAGAAATATCCAGAATCCGCAGATGATGGGCTCCTCCATGGCTATAGCCATGACCGCGTCTTTCTACGGGATATTCTCCGCTAATTTCCTTTTTCTTCCAATAGCCGGAAAACTTAATTATTACTCGGAAGAAGAAATGCTTTCCCGCGAGATAATAGCCAAGGGAATAATCTCCATACATGCGGGCGACGTGCCATGGCTGGTTTCCAGAAAACTTGAAGCCTATATGTCGACGCACCTGCGCAGACATCCCAAAAAATGATTCCATTCATGCATAGGATGACTTCGGTCACGACCGAGGACAACCCCCTCTGGCTGATTGTTCTTTCCGATATAATGACCAACCTGATGCTTTTTTTCCTTATCATGTACGTCTTCAATCAGCAGTCGGAAGACAGCCGCACTAATTTCTATCAGGGCTTCCAGTCAAAATCGATGCAGGGGAAATTAAAGGAAAAAAAAGCCGATGAAATAATACAAAAATTTATCGAAAAAGACACGGCTCAGACGATAATGGAAGCGGTACAGAAACCGGAATTAAAAAACATGGCGCAAGTGCAGGTAACAGACAAGCAGATACGGGTAAACCTGTCCTCTCCCGTGCTTTTTAAATCCGGCCGGGCAAATCTCGCCGAAGACGCCATGACCGCCCTTGATTCTCTGGGCAAGGCGCTGGCTCCGCTGAAAACCGAGATAATAGTCGAAGGCCACACCGATAATATCCGCGTGGGGCATGCCCGCTACAGAACGAACTGGGAGCTTTCCGCAGGCCGGGCCAATGCCGTGATAGACTATCTTTCGGCTAAATTTTTAATGCCGCAGGAGCAGTTTTTGGCCGCGGCATACGGGGAATTCCGCCCCATCGCCGACAATTCCACCGCCTCGGGCAGGGCAAAAAATAGAAGGATAGAGATAATCGTGCTAAGACAAGGAGGAGAAGCGATAAATCTTCGTACGGAAGGTAACCGGGAGACGGGAGAGAAGAAGCTGGACAGCGGGGCGGCTAGTGTAGCGTCGCGTAAATAGCTTTACTTTTGACTGAGCGATTTTATGAGCGAAACAAGGAAGGAGGAGCGCGGTGTGCCCTCTGGGCACATAAGCGACGACTGACGCGGTTGCAGCCAAAAAGCGCTCAGCCCCCTTGGGGGAGGCTCGCCTTTGGCCGATTCCTTCGTTGCTCCTCATTCACAGACCTTCGGGTATGCTCATTCGTCGCGCCTCGGATTCGTCTCAAATACGAGCCTTCAAAAGCCAAGATATTTACGCGACACTACACTAAGCAGCCCGACAAAGGTCAACTTTAATGGATTATAAATTTATTTTTTTGTTTTTCTTTTACCGTCTGCCTTCTGCCGTTTACCATCTACCCTCTTAATTATGATTGACAAAAAAACCCAAAACCTCTGGATGATACCTTTTGCGGACCTTATGTCCTGCATGGTCATACTTTTCCTCGCCCTTTTCTGCCTAAGCTACAATATGAAGCGCACCGATTATGAAAAAGCCCTTGCCATGCTCCAAAAAGAAATGGGATCCAAGGCCGCGGACCAGAAACTCTCGGAGACGGAAATAGCCCAGAAAGTCGAAGAACAGCTGAAGAAGGAAATCGAGCTTGGGAACCTCGGCGTGGAAATGACGACCACTAAGGTCAAGCTGACTTTCTCCTCGCCGGTGCTTTTTGTTTCCGGCTCCGCGGATATCAAGCCCCGGGCTAAGGCGATGCTTAAGCCTCTGGCGGACATATTAAAACCCATGGACAATCCGGTGGTGGTGGAAGGCTACACCGACAGCCAAAGGATCATAAAAGGAAGCCGGTTCGGCACGAACAGAGAGCTTTCCGCCGCAAGAGCGTTTTCGGTCATAGATTTTATGGTAAAGCAGGGACTTGAGCCGGCAAGGTTTTCCGCTTTCGGATACGGCGAATACAGGCCGGCCGCGCCCAATGACACGGAAGAGGGAAGAGCCAAAAACAGAAAAATCGAAGTGACCATCTTAAGAAAGGAAGCGGAAGAAGAAACGGCGGCGAAAGAAGCGGCGCAAGGATAAACGGAAAATAACAGAAGTTCCCGGACACCAGTCACCAAAGGGAGAAGGCAAGACAGCTAGGCCGCTAGACGGCTGGACAGCTATTAAGAAGTCGCCAAGTCACCAGTTTCCAGTCACAAGACAAGAGAAGAAAAAAACCACCGGACATGGAAAATAGATATAATATAGCTTAACATCCGGCAGATACATAGACTATGAAACGTATGCTAAATAAATTTATATTTATTTCTTTTATCCTCATCGTCGTATTTCCGATTTCACAGGCGCAGGAGGAAGCTCCGGCTTCGGAAAACAGCGATTACTCGTCAATGAGCCAGTATTATGACAAAGGCTTTGAATATTACCGGACCAGAGACTATTCAAAAGCGATCGAAAACTGGAACAAGGCTATCAACATCGATCCCCAGCAGGTTACCGCGCGCAAGATGATAGAAGATGCCCGCAAAAAGCTTGATGAAGCCAACAAAGGGCTGAAATCGGCGATACAGGATTTCATAGCGAAAGGAAAATACAGCCAGGCTCTCGCAGAAGCGAACGAATTGCTGGGCATGGATCCCACCAATCCCGATTATCAGAAATTATTCCACCGCCTTTCGGAAATAACGCGGATAACCTCTTCCCTTCCCAGATTTAAACCATGGCTGATAGCCGGCATAGGGGTCAGGGCATTCCTGCAGGAACCCGAAGATATGCGGCTTGCCTATGACGCATTCCGTTATGCCAAGGAATTGGCTCCGAAGGAAACCGGAATAGGCAAAATGCTGGTTTTCTTTGAGTCCGAGCATCCGGAGCTCGTGCTTGAAGAAAGCCTGCCTCCCGGGATAGGCCTGCTTGATTACAAAAAGAACACCGGCCTTCACTGTATTTATGACGCGAAATACCATCTTGCGGTAAAAGAACTAAGCGCGGTGCTTGCCCTTGAGCCCAACGACGTAGTGGCGCTTAAACGCATAGGCTCCGCCTACTACCAGCTTAAAGATAAAGCCCGGGCGAAAGACGCATGGATGAAAGCTTATAAAGTGTCTCCCGAAGACGCTCAATTGAAGAGATATCTTGAACAGCTTGACGCGGGCGGATTTCTTGAAGTGGAAACAAGCACGGCCGCGGAAACCCAAAACCAGCCGTCAATAGACGAAGAAACAAAAGAGAATGCTCCCGCATTAAAAAAGAGAACTAAAAAGACGGCAAAAACCAAAAGAAGGAAACCCCGCAGAGCTGCCCAAACCCAGCCCGCTCCGGAAAAACAGCCCGAATAACGCAACGACGCAATCACGAGTAACCGCTCAGCCAGCCATGAGTCGGGAGTAAAAAGCCGTCAGTCATTCTGAATTCTGACTTCTAAATTCTGTTTACCGTCTACCTTCTCCCGTCCCAAACAATCCTTAAAAGTAGTGAGTTTGGGGCGGCCCATTCTCAAGGTTTTAGTGGTAAGAATGGGCCGTCTCCCGTTTACCCTCTCTTAAAACGAATATCCGTATCTCATCGTGACGGTTATTTCCCTGAAGTTTCTGGAAGGATTGCCCGTGTCGCTGCTTTCGTTTCTGCCGACCCCGAATGTCAGCGTCGACTGATCGCTTTTTGCCCACGCCAATTCGGTGTTCACGGCCATGACGCCGGCCTCGGACGGCGTTATGGAAACGCCCGTTTGGTTTGAACTGTAGGTGCCCCAAACCTGCACCGCCATGCGTCTTTTGGGCATCTGGCGGGAAAAACTCGCGGTGTATGAATTGCTTCTGTTCTCCCTTGAATCGATGATGTCTTTTGAAATCGACATGACGGCGCCCATCGAGCAGGAAAAATTCTTAAACGGATTTAAGACCGCGCTCAAAGACATCATGGCGGAATCGATATCGTGCGCCAGCTTGTTCTTATCTGTGAATTTTGTCATCTGGTACCCGGCGTTTATATTATGGGACTTAAAAGGCTGGGAAAGGCCGAACCCTATGGTATCGGTTTGATTGTTCTGCACCGCGCTGGGATTGCCCACCGCGCTGTTTACCGAGTAGGAAACATTAAAAACAGTCCGCGTGGGGGCCATTATTGAATTGGCAAAGGTCATTTGATTCTGCGTAGTGGCGACTTTCGCCGGATCATTATCAAGATTGTCTTTATAGCGGTTCATAAGCGCGGAGAATGAAAGCCATTTAACCGGATAAACGCTCAGGCTCCAGTCCACGGTCATGCGGTCGGCGACAGCCATAGGACTTGAAAAAGCCGCGAATTCAGGATCGGTCCTCTGCATGGACGTTTTTGCTTTTATAATCCTTCCGTCCCATCTCGCCTCCCCCCTCCATGCGGAGCCCTTCCGGGCGGCGACATTTGAAACGACATCGGGATAAAACTGGCTCACCTGATAATCGGATGTCAGCGAAAACCTGTTGAAAGGCTCCCACCCCATGCTTGCGCCGTATACCGGATTTTTCTGCGGGGTCAACCCGGGTCCGGTATAATTGTCGCTTGCCGGATTAGTGTTAAGGGAATGCATGTTATCCGAACTGAGCACGTAATTTGAAGATATTTTCAGGTTTTGGCGCAGATTCACGGTGCCTTTCACTCCGTACATCTGTCTTTCATACCGGCCGTTTGTGGTCAGCGAGCCGGGCTGGGCATTGACGGTTTTCCCCCCGAACACGATCCAGCCGAACCTGCCTTTCTGCTGTTCAAGAGTTCCCCCCCGCATGCCCTGCCCCTGAACGCTCAAAGGGCTTACGGAAGGCGACAAATCTCCGGCGCCTATTATTCCCCACGGCGCATAATAGTTAAGCAGAATTATGTACGGATCGATAAGCCGCGCGTTTTTGTGAAGCAGATACGCGTTAAAAAGAAACGAGGATTCGGCCACTTTGCCTATGATATTGGCCGTAGTGGCCCCGCTGTGGTCTTTCCACTGCCTTAGATTCGAGTTCTTGTACGTGACGGAGATGTCCCCGCCTATTTTATATTTCTCGGGAGGCGGAGGCGCCTCCTCCTTGATCTTCTTCTCGGTTATCTGAAACAGTTTATATTCGGATTCTATAAGCCGTTTGCCGTCTTTTGACAGGAAAATCCTGTAAAGCCTTTTTCCAAGATAATTTTCCGGTATGTTGAACTTGAGTATCGCGGCGGCCACGGCTCCGGGCTGGATATCTTCCTGCGGGGAAATCTCTTCCGTCTTCGCGGCGAAGTTATAATCCACGTCGTATATTTCAGCCGACCAGAAATAGCTTCCTTTCGGCCAGACCTGAGATCCGGAATTGACGGCTAAAACCTGAAAACTCACCTCCTCGCCGGCCATTGCGGGGTCGGGGAACGGCACGGTAAACTGAAGGCTCGCCGAATCCGCCGCATATAAGGGGATAGCAACGGAAGCAAGGGAGGCAAAAGAAGCAACGGAAGCGGCGAAAAAAAACAGCAGAAAACGGCCGAAGCCCGCAGGGAAAAATCGGCGCATAGCGGCTGATAACGGGGAAATCCGCCGTTCGACTCTTCTTCCGTACCGCGATCTACTCTGCCCAAACAAAATTCTCAGCATAATATAATTGAGACGCAGCTACTCTTCTCTTTGTTTCTTACCGTCTACCTTCTTCCATCTCCCTTCTACCTTCTTTATTATCTTATCACCGCCAGCTTCTTTATCACCTTTTTAGCCTGCGAAGCTTCTTCATCGCGCACCATAACCATAAACAGGTATACGCCCGACGCCGCTTTTTCGCCCCTTGAGTTCTTAATATCCCATAAAGCATGCCATACATTTCCCGGCTGGGCCGACATCTCGGCGATGTCTATCTGTCTTACAAGATTTCCGGCTATGTCAAAAATCATAACTTTAGCTTTTGGGGGATTAAGGTAAGATTCAAACCTTATGACGGCCGAATCCTTTGCCGGGTTTGGAAACGCATAAACCTTGTTTTGCGGAAGCACGTCCCATGCGAATTTAAGCTTCACGGTTTCGCCTTCCGCCAGAGTCACCTCCATCATCTCCGTGTATTCAAGGCCGTTATATGCGCGCAGGGAATACCTGCCGGGCAAAAGATTAGACACCATGAATCTGCCGTTGGGCCCCGGATATATCAGCGCTATCCTTTTGCCCCTCTGATACACCTCCACAAAAGCATCCCCTTCCGAAGCGGGGTCTTTTACTCCGGACAAACTGCTTACGGGCGCAGACCTTACCGCCGCGCGCGCCGCCAGCCGTTTCGCGCCGAGCCCGGGGATCTGGCCTGAAATGCTAGCAAGAGTATAATTAATTTCAAGGGCAAAATCCACACCCGCGCTTCCCATTTCTATGCCGTCTTTCGACACGGAACTCATTATTTCGTTCACCGACCACGAAGCCTGCACCTTATAGACGCCCGCCGGCAATCCTTCCAGCAGGTATGTCCCGCTTCCGTCGGCCAGAGTATAAGCGCCGGCTTTCAGGCTCCCGTTGGAATCATACGCTTCCACAAGAACCGCCGTTATGCCCTCGCCGTCCGACTTTGTCACGTGCCCGCTTATAGCGCTGGGAAGAGCCGGTCCGGAGCGCGAAAAAGCCGTATTGGAAGCCTCAGACCAGTTCATAACCTCGTCCCTCGCCCAAATCCTGAAATAATAAGTGACTCCTGGAGACAAACCGGCGATAAGATAACTGTCCGCGCCTCCGGCTTTCACCGAAGAGGTGGCTATTATCAGCTGGGCGGACATTGTTGAGAATTCAACCTCCGCGTAGGTGGAATACTGTATGCGGTATTCCCCGCTTGAAATATCGACCGCATTGCCATCGTCTCCGGGAGCCGTCCATGAAAGAAGCGCCGAGCCGGGCAAAGCCGCGCTTGAAGCCGTGAAATCCGTTACAGCCGAAGGCGCTATCGTGTCCAGCACCGAGAAGGTGGAGCTGTAGAGCCCGAATTCGGACATATTCGCCGGGACCGCGTTGTCCGACACGCGCAAAGCCGCGTAGTAGCTTTCTCCCGACGCAAAAGCGGATTTAAAACCGGCGCTCAGCGCATACGACCATGAGGCGGAATTGCCGGCATTGATCCAAACCGCCGCATTCCCCCATGCGCCGGAAAAGAAATCCCACCACTTTCCGTCGCTTACGCGTTTTACCGAAATTTCAATCCGGGCTATCCCAGAATCGGGAGCGGAATCCGAAGCGGTGCCTGAAATTAAGTTGGGAGTGTTTATAAAAGCCCCTCCGGCCGGAGCGGTTATTGCGCCCGAAGGCGCCTCTGAATCAAAAATAAACGACGAGGTGGAATACATGGCGGAATAGTTTCCGGCAGTGTCGCTTGAGCGAACTACCACGGAATAGGATTTGCCGTTTACCCATGATACGGAAGAAGAATCATACCGCCACTCAGCCGCGCCTTCGGCGCTAAACCACACCGGACTAACCGAGACAAAACCGGCCCCGTCCCAATAAAGCCCGGCGGCCGAATCGCGCATGGATACTTCATTGCCTATTATATCGCCGGTAGAAGGAATGCTCATGCCAGCGATAACAGGCAAAGCGGAATGATAGGCTGAGCTCGGAGAGGAAATCTGCACAAGCGGGCCGTAGGCGTTTTTGAGTATTTTAAACGCGTTATTGAGCGTTGAAAAATTACCGGCCCTGTCCAACGCCCTTACGCTTATATAATTCGTGGCGCCGTTGACCAGCTTTATGAAGTTAACAGGCCATGAAGACCCATAAACCTGCTGGCCTGATGCCTGCGCTATATCCGTCCACCCTAAAACTGCGCCGTCCGCGGAGGCGGGATTTGTGCTGGCGCTGTATTGGATATTATCAAGGCCGGAGGCATCGTCCGCGAAAAACACGCCGTATACGGCTCCCCCGTCCGCCGTCCGCCAGAAATCCTCTCCCGAAGCATTATCCTGTATCCTGACCGGCGTAGTGTCTTTGCGCACATAAAAAACATCCGCTTTTTCGGCGGTATTTCCCGCAATATCGTAAACCTTTACCGATATATAATTGCTTGAACCCTCAAGCAGGGAATTCCACACTGATACCGGGATCTGCCAGTCGGCCTCATAAGACGGCGCGTCTATATTGGCGGCCGCATCCGTCCAGTTTGAAAGCTCAAAACCCGAACCTGCCGGCCCGGTGGTTGCGCGCACCTGAAACTTTAAAACGCCGGAGCCCGAATCCGAAAACCCCACTTTATAGGCTCCGGTATTGGAATTGCGCCAGACATCGTCGCCCGGCTGGCTGTCTGCGATTAACGGACTTACCGAGTCAAGAGAAATATCATACCGCGTCTTTACGGGATCAAGAGATGCAAACACGGTGCGCGCTCCGGAGCTGTTGTATGCCTGGACTCTGGCGTAATAAGTGGTATATGCGGAAAGTCCGGTGAACAAAACGCTTGAAAGAGCGGTATCGGAAAACGCAGTTACGGCGGAAAAATTTGAATAACTTGCTCGGCGGATTGCCGTTTCCGGACCAGTTGACGACCGCGCTGGTTATATACACCTCGGTCCACGGCAGTTTCACCGGCGCGGCGGAGGCGGTTATCGTAGACGCGGTGTCCGAATACTGAGTTTCAACCCCTGAAATATTTTTTGCCTTGGCCCTGAAATAATACGTCGAATTGGGCTGAAGATTTCCAGCCTCGAATTCGGAGCTTGAAAGCCATCCGCTGGAAGATAAATTCTGCGTAAATCCCGCGTCCCCGGCAGTTTCAACGGAAAAACCCGTACCCTCGGCGATCGCCGAATAAACCTCTTTTTTTGCGGAAGAGCCGTCAAATCCTCCCGCGGCATAAACGGCTCCGCCCGCCGAGAACACAGATGCAAACTGTCTGTTTGAAGGCAAAGCGGAAACAAGGGACCAGCCGCCCGCATAACCGGCCGAAGATATTTCCGATTTCCATACGGCGGACTGCGAGCTCATCCCGTTATTGCCTCCCAAAATAAAAAGGCTGTTGCTTACGGCGGTCATTGAATGGCCGTATCTTCCTGAAGGAAGATCAGCTTCGCTTGACCATGCTCCCATTGAGCCGTCTGTTGAAACCTGAGCCTTCCATACGTTTGCTTTTGCGCTGGCTCCGTCATTTCCTCCGGTCACATAAAGCCGGCCGTCCGCTTCCGTCATCGCATGAGCGTATCTCGGAGCGGGCATATTTCCCAAAGACGTCCACGCGGAGATAAGCCCGTTTGAGCCTAAATCCGCCCTGTATACCGAACCGGTAACTCCGCTTCCCGAAAATCCTCCTGAAATGAATATTTTTTCGCCCACGACGGAAGCTGAAAACATATAAAGCGGACCGGGAAGAGCGGCCTCGGCGATCCATTCGCCGATTACGCCGGCTGAACTGACTCCGGCCGACCAAACCTCGGATTTCAGGCCTGAGCCGTCATACCCCCCCATCACATAGATCCTGCCTTTAACGGAAACCGCCGAATGTCCGTATCTCGGGGCGGGCATAAAACCCGCCGGAGTCCATCCCCCCAAAGTTCCGTCGGGATTTACAACGGCGGTATATACGGAACTGCTGTAATTAACGCCGTCCGACCCGCCTGTTATGTAAACCCTGGAGCCGGATACGGCGGAGGCATGTCCGAAAAGAGCCTTGGTCATATCGCCCGCGGACGAAGAGCCCGCCGTCCATGCCATAGACCACGGGCCAGGATTTAAAGCCCTGTCCCAGCTTACTTTGACATTCCACGGGCCGGCGTTCGAAACATGGAACTGCTCCGGCTTTGCGGCGCGTGTCACCGAACTTGTGTATACCTTTTCGGATATTTCGCTTTCCATATAATCTGCCCATACGGTGCTGTAATATGTGGTGTTGGGCAGAAGCCCTCCCGACCCCCATCCGGAAGAAAATGTAGTTCCGCTGGATACAAAATTTGAGACATCAGGAGCGGTGGAAAGCATTATGAGGTACGTGGTACCTTGGGGATTAGTCACATCCGTCCAATTTACGGTTGCAGTGTCTATTAAAGTTGAAAGAAAGGCAAAGCTGGAAGGAGCTATCGCTGTTTTTGAGAAAAACCCGAGTTCCACAGTTTCAGCAGAACCGCTTTGCATGCCTGAAGCCGTTTGCCCGAGAGCCCCCGCCAAACTGTATCCGCCGCCCGAAAGCTCAGTGGAACCCGCCGAAGCCCCGGCCAAATCATCGCTGATAATGATATTCCCGCCGGTTTTTGTACCGGCGGCATATAAAGGAGTAAGTTGTAAGTTGTAAGTTATAAGTGACAAAAGACCCACCCCCAAAAACATTGGGAGATTGGGGACGTTGTTTAGTTGTTTAGTTATTTCGGACATACACCCTCAACAATACTTCTTCCTTTTTGCGCTAGCAGAGAAACCGCGCCACAGCTTATTTTTAGTTCCCTCATTAGCTCAGCGCCGCTTACGCCTCCCTTTTCTTTCTTTAAATGACAATATATAGCGCGGGCTTGCGATATATGCCTCTGCCGACTGCCGCTTAAAATCTCTTTTTCGGTTACGCCTGTCCTGTTTTCTATTTCCCTGACAATTTCTTCATGTGACATTTTTTCTATTTGTCCGCCTTCCGCCAACTTTAAAATATTTTCCACAAATGCGCCGGCTCCCAAAATACGCTCATCGGACATTTCTTTTTCAGCAGTGCCTCTTAAGCTTAAAACATTCGCGAGTCCCCCCATACTCTTTATCAATCCCCCTCCGGAATATTCCCCTCCTTTATATCTATCTTTGCGGTCTCTTATAAAATCTTCATATTTCTGCGCGGCATTTTCTCTATCATTTCCGAAATGACTTAAAACATAGTTGCATTCAAGAAATTCTGCTTTATTTCTTCCCATTAAAGCCCCG
>CAZFMJ010000028.1:23620-30352 GCA_964520045.1 uncultured Elusimicrobiales bacterium
TCCAACTCTCCCAAATTGAGAACCAGTCCAGCTCTTAACGGATTTAGGTGAATATATGCCACAAGTTCCCTGAGATACTCATCTTCATCACACAATATCCCTTTATACCGATTCTGAAATAAATGACCTGTTCGCCTATGCCGGATGTTAAAGTATGTTGCATATCCGCTCATCAGACGTCGCATCAGTTCTGCAAGAGGCCTTTTCCCTCGTAATATCAGTAAATGAAAATGATTCGGCATTAAACACCATGCCAAGCATTTGTTTTCAGTTTTTTCCAGTGCGGTTTTCAGCCTGGAAAGAAAATCCTCATAATCCTTCCCATCTGCAAATACCCTCCGCCGCTCTATCCCGCGGGCTATAATATGATATAAAAACCCTTCAAAATCTATCCTCGGTTGTCTTGGCATAATTATTACGATTACGCGCAACAACTAAAAAACTAAACAACGTCCCCTCTTATTCTCTTATTCTCTTATTCTCTTATTTAGGGCCTCCACGCACACAGCGCACGTTGCCGTAAAGCGTCGTCTTCGAAGATTGATACACGTAAGCCACGTTGAAGTTCGGGCTCAACGCTAGTGTAGGGTTTACAACATCGGTTGTTGATGTCCAATATCCAATATCAATTTTCGTATTTGGAAAATATGTGGTGTTTATGTATGGGGGAACGGCCGCACCGTAATTTATTATGCTCATTAACTCGTTCACATTGGGCAGACGCCAATCATTGTAACCACCAGGAGTGGTTAGTCCTGTGCATTGTAATAAAGCAGGCATCCATAGGTATGTCGCGGCCGTGCCGGTACAAGTCGCGTCATTATTCTGTCCCTCGGAGCATTTTTTCCACATCAAACCTGTTCTATTATCAGTTATGGTGAAGTCGCCATTATCCCTATAACTGGGCTGGGTGGCGCTGGGATTATAAGACCCGTCCTGTTCAGAGTCGGCGCCGTGAGCGGGACAGGCTATTTCGGTGCTGGTGTTGTAGCACTTTGTCTGTCCTGTATCAGGAAGCGGATAGCTCTGTCCGAAAACATATGTTTTAACATCCGCCGCGCAAGCCGGCCCGGCGCTGACGCACACACCCAGCGTGACTGCAAGCAAAATAAATTTATATTTCATCTGTTTCCTCTCTTTGTCTTAATCTTCCCAAATCTCCTCCCCGCTTCTTCAGCCCTCAGCCTTCTGTCTTCAGCCTATTCCCCTACGGTCCCGTTGTTGTCCATGTTCCTACGGCTCCGATTATAATCCACTGCGTTTCAGTTATCAGCCGTAGAGTTATGCTGGCATAAGAGGCATCATTGCTGTAAATAGTAGCTCCGAAGCCGGAATCCATAATTTTGTCACCAGCGCCGGCGAGTATAGTTACTTTCCCTAAACCAAGTCTAACGATTGTAAACTGTGCGCCTATATCAATGGCACTGACGGATGGAAGATTGTATTGAATGTCGGCGGTGCCTGTGGATGTGAAGGTTTTTCCAAAATCGGAAATAAATAGGGTAATAGGGCTCACCGGAGAATCACCCATATCCCGCACTATATATTTTCCGATGGTAACGGCGCCCATTGTTGATACTAACAGATGATAACTTGTCGCACTGCTGCCGACACGCAGGGTGTATGAGTCGGCCGCTCTGGCATTATGAATGTCCAGTTTTGCCAAAGGATTCGATGTCCCTATGCCTACGTTTCCATAAGACGACACGTACAGCCCATATCCGCCTGTTGTATGACTGGCGATGAAAAGGGGCTGATTATCGAGACCAACCACATGGAGTTTGGCTTGAGGCGAAACACCGATGCCCACCTTGCCTTGAGCTTTTTGGTAAACAAATCTGGAATCTCCACCGAATGAAGCGCCTCCGTCATTAAACTGCACAAAGGTATCGTTTCCGCCCGGGACCCCTCCTCCGCCAAGAGGCTGCCATCCCATGCCGTTATATCCCAAAAACTGGTTACTCGCAGTATTAAAATACATCATTCCGGGCATATTGGGAGGTGGATTTTGCTGCGGTGAAAGTATAAGCCCCCCCGTAGATATATCTACCCGCGCATTAGGCATGGAAGTCCCTATCCCAATATTACCTACTTGATCGACAACAAAATTAGGAACCGCTCCAGCGGTGTTTGGCTCAGTACTCACAAAAAGACTATAGCGCATTCCTGCATTCCCAATACCCTGTATATTAAGTTTGCTTTGCTGAGGCGTAGGGGGATTTAGCCCGATAACAACTAAATCGCTCGGGGTAGTTAAGCTTACAAACGGGGAAGCGGATGTCCAACCTCCGCCAGAAAATGCTGTCACATCTAACTGTACCCATCCCAAACCGTTATATCCATAAAAATTGTCGGTGTCGAATTTAATTGTACCTGCCACAAGAGGCGTAAGTGATGTATCATTCCCGACACGGATCGTTCCATTAATTAACACTCTTTCAGCAGTAAACATCACGCTTGAAGACCTTACTTCAAATCCGCCCATTGAGCGGACAAGAAACTTATTGGGGACATTGTTTACTAACCCCAGCATTGAACCATCATAATCTGCCCAAGTAAATGTGCCTTGCGCAGTAGAACTTGAATAATATCCGCCGGCAAATGAATAATCCCCGCTGGCAATATTATTTTCACCACCAAGAACTGCAGAATATTGACCAATCGCCTCATTATAGTATCCACCACCAACTACCGCAAACATTCCTGCTCCTGCCTTATTAAACCCTCCCCCGCCGACAAAAGACATGTATCCACTTGCCTCATTATTTTGTCCACCAACAACAACAGAAGCTTCACCGTTTGCACTATTAACATTTCCTCCCCCCACGTGAGAATATGCGCCAAAAACTGCATTTTTTTTCCCACCACCAATACTTGAAAAATCACCACTTGCAATATTTCTGTCCGAAATTGGACTATTGCCGCCACCAGCAATAACAGAATGCTCGCCTAACGCCATATTATTTCTTCCTCCGCCGACAAATGCGCCGATGTTTGAGGCAAAATTATTCATTCCGCCCGCAACCGTCGCGGACTGACTGCTGGCAGTGTTTTGGTATCCTCCGCCTACTGTGGCGAATGGAAAATCTGCAATAAGATTATAATCACCCGTTCTGCTATACTGTCCGAGATTAACATGCGTAGTAGATGCTTGAACTCCATAGGCATTGCTTCCCATGCGCATAAGCAGGCCATTGAACTCAATAGAAGCTGTGCTTGTTAATATCATCCTATCCAGTAATCCAGTGCCGGAATCACGCGCTGTTTTGAATATAAGCGCTCCTCCAATGCCGCCGCCTCCGCTTCCAGGTTTTCCCCCCGCAAATACCAAACTCGACCCATGTTTATTCCCGCCGATATTATCTCCGCCTGATGCGCTTATTATAACAGTCCCTGACGATGGAGCGCTTACCCCGCGGCCCACATAAATTTCCCTTATGCTTGTATCGCCGGATGCGGTATTACTACTGCCTATTACCATTTGGTTGCTGGCATTTATTATCGCGCCATACCCCAATGCAATTGAATAATTCCAATTTGACACTCCCGCGACATCAGTATATGCGCCTAAAAATGTATTACTAGAACCAGTGACGTTGTTATAACCGGCATTGTTTCCAATCGCTATATTGGAAAATCCTATTGTATTTTTATAGCCAGCTTCTTTCCCAAGAAATATATTATAACCACCGATACTAATAGAAGGTTCCCCGTATCCGGCTTGATAACCCAGCAAAATATTACCAGATCCTCTATTAAAGTATCCCGTGTAGTAGCCTGTAAATATATTATAGCTTCCAATAACACTAGCACTCCCAAAACCTGCCGCATTCCCTGTAAAAATATTATGCGACCCCGACTGGGGACTTAAGCCCACTTGATTTCCAATAAAAATATTATACGATCCATCAGCATTATTCTTGCCTGCTTCATATCCGGTAAAAATATTATTTTGCCCGGTCATAGTAGTATTGCCGGCATTGCCGAAAAGCAAATTACTACCTACCATTGTCGCGATAGTGCTTCCGCGCACTAAATACGCACGTGAAACATTCACGTCACTGCTTACGTCAAGGCCGTAAACGATCGGCGTCACCTTGCCCACGCTTACAGACCCCCAGGAAGAGACAACAAGTCCGTATCCTCCGGTAGTATGGCTGGCAATTAACAACGGCTGTTGAACGATTCCATCTCCGTATATATGCAAATTAGCCCTAGGAGTGCCTGTGCCTATTCCAACTGCGTTATTTGTCTGGTTATAAATAAATGTACTATTACCCTTAATATCTCCGCCCCAATTAAATTGTATGCTTCCGTTTACACCGCCTGGTACAATGGGCATTTCACCTATAAACTTCCTGGCATATACATGCCCTTCGCCTGTAACCCTGAAAAGATGTGGACTGGCATCGCCGGTTGAAACAATCAGTATGTCCCCTCTCCATCCCAGTCCGGAAGAAACATGCAGAGTCGCCTGCGGAACGCCTGTGCTTATACCCACTGCTCCGGAACTTAAAATTACCATTCTGTCCAGCAATCCGGCGCTATAATTAGGCGCTGTTTTGAATATAAGACTTCCTCCGATCGCTGAACCGCTTCCTGCTTTTCCTCCGGCAAGTATTAAATGCCCGCCCGCAACGCCGGCCCCTTGACCGCCCGTGGCATTTATCGTTGTGGAACTTGGAGAAGGCGATGTTACTCCCTCTCCTATGTATATGTCATTTACCCAACTGGAAGTCTGACTGCTTCCTATCACAAGCTGATTATTACCTGTAATTACGGCTCCCGCGCCTAATGCTATGGAATTACTATAATTACTGCCGGTATTAGTATTTGCCCCTACAAAAGTGTTACTGCTTCCGGTCACGTTCGAATAACCGGACCTATAACCGAAAAACGCATTTGATTGGCCGGTATCATTGTTATACCCGGAATTTGCGCCCACAAATGTGTTGCTACTACTGCTACTGCCACTATAACCAAATCCAGCCCCGTTCCCCACATAAACATTATTTCCGCCATCAAGATTATAAAAACCAGCCTCGCTCCCTATAGAAACGTTTTTGTAAGCGTTTCTGTTATACCTCCCCGCGTTTAGGCCGATATAAACGTTATAACTACTATCATCCCCCTGCGCCATGTTTCCTCTACCAGCCCCAAGACCAATAAAAACATTAAAATCTCCACCGGTCACTAACTCTCCGGCTTTCTCTCCTACAAGAATATTATTGAGACCGGTAATATCCGAATTCCCAGCCCCGCCTAAAAGCAGACTCGGACCGACTGTAAAATTACCGACCATCGCAGCTAACGTTCTCCTCTGTATGAGGTACTCCCTGCTCACATTCACGTCACTGCTTACGTCAAGACCGTAAATACTCGGTTCAGCCTTGCCCACGCTTACAGACCCCCAGGAAGAAACAATAAGTCCGTATCCGCCGGTAGTATGACTGGCAATCAACAATGGCGTCGGGTCTTGCCCGTATATGTGAAGATTAGCGCTGGGGGTACCCGTGCCTATTCCTACGGCATTATTGCTGTAGCTATATACAAATTCCGCTTCGCCCTGTAATTGTGAACCAGAGTTATACTGTATGCTCTTGTTAACTCCCTTTGCTATTCCAGTGAGTCCCGCTCCGCTTCCGTAATGCGCACCATCAAAAAATGCCGCTTTTACTCCGCCTGTGCCGCCGACTCTTATTCCCGACGATGTCATTATGCTGTATTGATTATTCCCTGATCCGGTAAACGTGCCGGTTCCGGCCTGCACCAGCCCGGCATTTATTGTCCCGGCCGGCATTGTTATACCGGAACTGAGTTTTAGGCTGTATCCATCCGAACCTATAGCATTAACCGTTATTGAGGATATAAATGTCTTGGTTCCCGATATTACCTGATTATTGATTGTCAGCACAACATTTGAAGATAATGCAACATCTTGAATATTAGTCAGTTTAGAGCCGTCACCCACAAAATACCATCCGCTCGCTACATAAATATTTCCTGTTTTAACATTAATACCCGAAGAAGTCTCTATGCTGTACTGAGTGCCTGTGTTTGTGAAAGTTCCGCTTGAAGCGGTGATATTGGCCTGGCTGAAGATGTTGTAAGTCTTCATGTTCAGGGTCGTGGTAGCCACATGATTGCCTAAATCATCACCCTGAACATTGGTAAGTTTTGAGCCGTCGCCTACAAAATAACCGCCTAGTCCGACATAGATATTGCCGGCCTGCGACCTGATGCCCGAGGAAGCGTCGATGCCGTAAACGGAACTGCCTGTGCCGGTGAAGGTTCCGCTAGAGGCCGTGACGTTGGCCTGGCTGAATATATTGTAAGTCTTCATGTTCAGCGTTGTCGTAGCCACATGATTGCCGAGATTATCGTATGTGCCCGGCACTCCGGTGAGTCCCGCTCCGCTTCCGTAATGCGCACCATCAAAAAAAGCCGCTTTTACTCCGCCTGAGCCGCCGACTCTTATTCCCGACGATGTCATTATGCTGTATTGATTATTACCGGATCCGGTAAACGTGCCGGTTCCAGCCTGCACAAGCCCGACATTTATTGTACCGGCAGGCATTGTTATACCGGAACTGAGTTTTAGGCTATATCCATCCGAACCTATAGCATTAACCGTTATTGAGGATATAAATGTCTTGGTGCCTGATATGACTTGATTGTTGATTGTCAGCACAACATTTGAAGATAATGCAACATCTTGAATATTAGTCAGTT
>CAZFMJ010000028.1:30452-35343 GCA_964520045.1 uncultured Elusimicrobiales bacterium
TAGAGCCGTTACCCACAAAATATCCGCCTCCGGCTACGTAAATATTTCCCCCTTTGATATTGACGCCCGACGATGTTTCTACGCTGTATTGAGCGCCTGTGTTTGTGAAAGTTCCGCTTGAAGCGGTGATATTGGCCTGGCCGAATATGTTATAAGTCCTCATGTTCAGGGTCGTGGTAGCCACATGATTGCCTAGATTGTCACCCTGAACTGATAGGTTTGACAAGCCAGAACCATCGCCGACAAAATAAGGGGCTTTTATTATGCCTGCATTGGCGATAATGCCCGAAGAAGTTTCTATGCTGTATTGGGTATCACCGACAGCCGTGAAAGTTCCGCTTGAGGCTCTCAGTCCGCTCCAGAAATAAGCCCTGTCCGTGACTTCAAGATGTTTCTGGACAAAAAGGCTGGCTGTGCTTACCGACAGAAGAGGCTGGTTCCCCACCGTTGTTGTGCCGATGAATGTCAAACCCCAGAAATGAACGTCGGGATCGGAAGGACCGCCTTCTACGCCCTGCACTGTGAGGTCGTCATTACTGTACATCTCATAGCCTATGTCAGCAGATTTCGCGGGCAAAGCAAATAATGCCAGCATAATTGCGCTAAAAGTTATTTTAACAAGCAATTTATTTTTCATATTTTTTTACTCCTATCCTCATAATTTTATCGGATAATTCCACACTTAACAATACCGAAAATATTTACCGCATAAAGCGCATAAGTCACATAATTCAGGGCGCCAGACAGGGGAAGGTCACCTGTCACCAACTGCTCACACACTCTCTTACTTGCTCACTTAATCGCTTCTTTCTCCCGTCCGCCATTTTTCGTCCATTTCAGGCCGCTTGACACAAAATGCGGCACTGATGTATACTATACATTATGAAACGAACGCAAATATATCTTTCCGCAGAGCAATGGCGCCGACTGCACGTTTTAAGCTTTCAGCTTCATCAATCCATGTCCGGCTTAATACGCGCTGCCCTTGACAGGGTTTACAGCCGTAATAAACTGCCGAATTTTGAGAACGCCGTGAATTCCGCCGCGGGAATATGGAAAAACCGGAAAGACCTGAGTAATTCAGCGGAATATATCCGAAACCTGCGCAAAGACTCCCGCATGAAAAGGCTTCGCGATGCCTGACATTCTTCTGGATTCCGATATAGTAATAGCGGTGCTTCGCGGCAGTCAAAAGATAATTGACGAACTTATCCGCCTGGAAAAAACCGGCTGCCGGCTGCTTTACACTCCCATAGCAAAAGCAGAAATATATCACGGAATACGCAAGGGAGAAGAAGAAAAAGTAGAGGCTTTCTTCGCAGGCTGCCACTGCCTCCCCATCGCGGATGAGGCAGGCGAAAAAGCCGGTTATTATCTGCGCCGATATCATCAAAGCCATGGAGTTGAGATAGCAGACGCTTTTGTAGCCGCGGCCGCAAATATTAATGACGCAGTTCTTTTCACCTTGAATCATAAACATTATCCCATGAAGGATGTCGCAATTCACCGCTTTTCCGCATAAAACCATACCCGCCAAGTATAGTTTTATCAGATAATTTTACACTTAACAATACCGGAAATATTTGCCGCATAAAGCGCATAAGCAAAATTTCAGACAGCCGGTTACCGGTCACTTATGATTCTGGATTCCCGCTTAGAGATCGCGGGAATGACTTTTCTCATTTTTGCGCATTTTGTGCCTTTTGTGGCCAATTATCTTCGCCGTTCAGTCGTTTCTCACGCGGCCCAGTTACCCCGGCTGTCTTTCCTCTTTATGGCTTCTTTCTCCCACCCATGAACGCTACGCCGTTTTCATACACCGTAAATACCTCCATCTCACCTACGGGAGCGTTAACGATCAGTTTTCCGCCGGTTGTTCCGTTGCCTATGGTCACGCCTGATGATGTAGTTATGCTGTAATTTGTGCCGCTTCCGCCCGTGATAGTCATGGTTGAATTAAGTAAAGTCAAAGAGCCTGTCATTGCCATGGTGGAAACATTGACAATGTCCTTATAATTCATGTTCAAAGTCGTGGTAGCCACATGATTGCCGAGGTTGTCGCCCGGGTCTACCGGCAGATTGGTAAGCAAAGAGCCGTTGCCGACAAAGTATCCAGCCGACACCCTGCCTGTAACGACATTTATATCACCATTGTTCAGTTTTATGCCTGAAGATGTTTCCAAGCTGAATTGCGAATTGCCTGTCGCGGTGAAAGTTCCGCTTGAAGCGGTAACCGAGCCTGCCGCAAAAGCGCCGGTTGCGTCGCGCTTAACTATGGCTGACGCCGTATTCGCGTTAGTAGCCGCAACCCATGAAGGAGCGGCAGCACCGTTGCTTTGGAGCAGTTTATCCGCGTCGCCTGCAGCGGAATCAAGCTGAGAGATAACGCCCGCGTCCGAGAAATACGCTATGTCGCCGTTTGTGGTGCCTGATAAATTTGCGCCTGTTCCGCCGTAAGTAGCGCTCAGAAGTCCCGTATTGACACTGCCTGCATTCAGATTAGTGAGATTTACAGCATTTACAGAAGGCAGTTTGCCATCGGTAGTCATTTGGACAAGCTGGCTAAAGCCGTTAAACGTATTACCCATGAGCGTAACAGATGACGGTTTTGCTGAGAACACATTGCCTTCAAGATGCAGGCTCTGCTCATCAGCCGTATAATTTACGATAGAACCCGTGGCGATATCCACCCATCCGGCGCCATTATTCAGCCATAGCTTTTTGTTGGACGAATTATAATAGACTGTTCCGGAAAAAGCGCCGCTCGGATCGGAAGGCTGACCCGTAAATTCCACGGTGGATGTTTTAACCCCATACGCTGTTCGTATTGTATCGCTCACATCCAATTTATACATCGGATCGGCTGTTCCTATACCGACATTTCCGGTGGATGTAATTATCACCTGCGTAAAAAGAGCATTCTGAGTAGAACCTGACCCGCTAGGCACTGCAGTTTTAAATATTACGCTTCCGCCTGCCCCTGCCCCTGTGCCTTTGCCTCCCGCAAGTATCATATGCGCGCCTGCGATATCCGTTCCTTCAGCGCCCGAAGCATTTACTGTGACATCATTCGGCCTCGTGCCGGATTGGCCCCGCACTCCGTTTCCAAGATATATATCGCTTATATTTGCGCTCGGGACACTGCTTCCTATAACCATTTGATTACTAGCCGTAACTTTGGCGCCATATCCAAGCGCGATTGAATTGGTAAGATTGATTCCGATTGTGTCAGACAATGCACCTAACAATACATTCAACCCGCCACTTTTGTTTGTATAGCCTGCATCTGTGCCAAGGAATACATTGTCGCTACCGGAACCACTATTGTAGCCGGCACGTTTTCCCAGAAATATACTGTTATAGCCAAAGTCGCTATTATACCCTGCTTGGCTACCCATAAATATATTGTCAAATCCCGACGAATTATAATACCCGCTTAAATAACCAGAAAAAATGTTATTGTCGCCTGAATTATTTTGTCCACCAGCCCCATATCCGGTTAAAATATTAAATTGCCCCCCTGTAGAACCATTTTTCCCGATAATAATATTTTTATTCGCAATTATCGCAATTGCTGTTGAACCGCCTATAAGATAGGCACTATTGGACGACGGGATATTAATATCCCCCGCTACGTCTAAAGCATAGGCGGGATTACTAACCCCCGCGACACCTATTTTGCCAAAAGAAGATACATACAATCCGTACCCACCAGCGGAATGACTGGCTATCAACAAAGGCTGTTCGGTATTTGTGCTTATATGCAGACTTGCCGACGGCGAAACTCCAAGGCCAAGATTTCCCGACATTATATCTCCGGTTTTAGCCACTTTAGTGCTGTCTGTGCCCATGAGGCCTGTAAGGCCTGAACCGTTTCCATAGAATGCGCCTATAAATTTCACAGCTTCAATATTTGCGTCTGTTTTAATGCCGGATGATGCGCGTATACTATATTGGTTGGCTCCTGTTGCCGTAAATGTTCCGCTTGAGGAGGTGAGCCCGCCATAAGCGCTTAACGCGAACAGGTTTGTATCGCCCGTCGACACAATAATCATATTGCCGGAATATCCTGCGGCTGTCGAAACATGAAGTATAGCCTGAGGCGAACCCGTGCTTATGCCTACTTTGCCGTCCTGCTTGATAACCATCCTGAGATTGGAATCTTTTTCGCCGATGGAAGTTGTGTAAAACTCAAGCCTGCCGTTAATCACTCCGTCCGCCACGCCGCCCCCGTCGACAATTCCGCTAATGCCTGCCCCCTTTGCCCAATCGTTAGCGCCCGTTCCAATTTTGCCAAGAAAATCCATGTCGAATAATACGTCGTTGCTATTGACCGCATTGCCCGCTCTGGATCTCAAGCCTGCAAGGAAAGGGCTATAGTCGCCGTTATCATCGCCTTCCACTATAATTCCCTGATCCGACGGATCAAAACCGCGGACATGGAGAGCGGCATAAACGTTCTGTCCGCGCGTTCCTATCCCCACCCTGCCCATTGAAGTAACGGCAAGAGTATAAGAATCATCGGCGGAAGTGCTGACCAAAAGGCCGTAAAACTGCTTATCATCCCATCTGACATCCAGCCTGCTTCTTGCTTCATTCGTGCCTACGCCTACATTGCCGGATTTCACCGTCAATGTCGCTCCACCCACTGAGAATTCCGCGCCTGAAACTGTAAGGGTGGAATTATTAAGCAGGCTCAGCTGGCCGGTCATAAAATCGCCCGCCTTTGCCACTTTAGAATTGACATCACTGCGCAGCGACTCGGTAGACACGTCAAGAGTATTTAGGCGCGTATTTTGCTCAGCGTCCTGTGAACTGAAGATATTCAGCAATCCGGACCCATCGCCTACGAAGAAGTTGGCTGCCACGCCCGCATTGCCGCCTACATTTA
>CAZFMJ010000029.1:0-32698 GCA_964520045.1 uncultured Elusimicrobiales bacterium
CCTTAAGACTGTTTAATTCTTTAAGCGCTCTGCCGTGCCCGCCCATAGCTCTGACCGCGAGAGCCTCTTCAAGACGCGCCCGCAGTTCAAGCGGGGACATCGCGCCGGACTCGGCTTTTCTGCGGGCTGAAGCCGCTAAAGAAAGCGCAGCCTGCGCCCTGCCCAGAGCGCGCAGACAGGAGGCGGAACCAAGAAGCGATTCTATTAGAAGCGGAACTTCTTTACGCGAAAGAACGGCGCACCTGCGATAGCACTCCGCGGCTTTGTCAAAAAAACCGGACAAACGCAGCGCCTCGGCCAGAAGAAAAAGCCGTTCGCTTTCAAAAGCGCGAGGCGCCTTCCACGGCTTTAAAATCTTTGAGGCGGCCAAAGGCCGGTTTTGTTCAATAAGTCCGCGCGCAACAGTTAATTTGTCAATCATAGGAACGACAGGTAAATAGTCTGAAGGCTGTTAGTCTGAAGGTACTATAAGAAACTAATAGCTTTCAGCCTTCAGTCTTCAGCCTTCAGCCTTCTTCTTTTCAACGGACAGCCGGCGCAAACCGGAATTTTACGGCAAAAATCCTTGGAAAATCTGACTATCAGCGCATGAAACTCCTGCCAGCATTTGACGGAAAGCGGCAGCTGTTTTTCAAAAAAGGACTGAGCCTGCGCATATGTTATTTTTTTATACCAGCCTATTTTCTGTCCAAGCCGCATGGTATAAGCGTCGACGACGAATTTAAGCCGGCCGCCGGCATAAAGGAGAATGGAATCGGCAGTCTCAGGCCCTATGCCGTAAATCCCGAGAAGTTCGGCGCGCAGTCCCTCCAAATCGGGATATTCAAGCCACTTGGATATGCCTTTGGCATGCTTTGCGGCAAGATGCCGGCAGAACAGTCTGATCTTTATTTCCTTCTGAACGAAAAAACCGGACGGCCTTATTATTTTCCGCAGCCGGGACGGCCGGGTTTTAAGTATCTTTTCGGGGGAAATAAGTCCCGCCTTATTGAGATTTGCCAAAGTTCGTTCGACGTTCTTCCATGAAGTATTTTGCGTAAGTATGGCGCCAAGAGCTATTTCAAATTTTTCCTTTTCAGCCAATTGCCTGCTCCGGTTCGGCTCGTAAACCGGCAGAGCCCCCCCCCTCGGCGTTACAGGCCACCAGCCCTGAGGCCCGAAAAATTTAAACAAAACGCGGTAAACGGCATGAGGGGCAATGAACAAGCACGGCCTTCCGTTTCCCAAAAGCTCCGGCGTTTTTTGTTCGGGATTTTTTCTTGCCGCCTTACTTCTGTTTTTTATCATCGTTTTTATCATCGTTTCGGTCATTTCAGAAGCGCAAGAATTTTTTTTATCACTTCCTCAAGGTTATACGGTTTATTGATAAAATCTTTAGCCCCGCATTCCATAGCGCGGTCTATGTCGTCGGGAGCGCTTAATGTCGACATAACAAGCACGGGAATATGCCGCAAGGCGGAATCGGTTTTAAGCATTCTGCAGACTTCAAATCCGTTTAATTTGGGAAGCATTATATCAAGAAGCACCAAATCCGGCTTATGCTTTCTGGCCTGTTCAATGCCCGAAACACCGTCGCGGGCAAGAAAGGTTTCAAAACCTTTAAGCTTCAGCAGGCCTTCAATGGCGCCGGCAAGGTCCTTATTGTCTTCGATTATCAGTATTTTCCGCATGGAAATCATGGGGAGGGCAGACGGGAGATGGAAAACGGGAGACGGAAAAGAGAATACAAAAAACTAAATTATCTTCCGTTTTCCTCTTCAGTTTTCCTTTTACCATCTACCTTCTACCGTCTTCCTTCTGCTTATTCCGGCCCGATAAATTTTTTAATTTTCTGCAGTAATCCCAGATTATCAAACGGCTTTATCATATAGTCCGAAGCCCCTAATGAAAATGCTTTTTCCACATCGCCCATTTTTCCGAGGGCGGTAAGAACTATGATTGGAATTTTTTTGGTTAAAGGATCGTTTTTAAGCGCCTGACAGACGTCAAAGCCGTTAAGACGCGGAAGCATAAGATCAAGCACGACAAGGGACGGCAGTTTCTTTTTAGCCAATTCAATTCCTTCCATGCCGTCGGCGCCCGAAATAACGGCGTACCCCTGCGCTTCCAAAAGGACTTTTACGGAATCTGCGATAATTTTATCGTCTTCGATCACAAGAATTGTGTTTTTTTTCATTGTTTTTGTCCTTATTTTATTTTCAAAATAACTCTTTCGGTTCCGGCCTGACCCGTTTCAGCAATCTCCAGAAACCATCCCTGAATGCCGGCGAGTCTGCGGTAAAGGTCAAAGCCGAGCATAAAAACAGCGCCTGAACCGGAACAGGCAAAAAATTTCTCAAGAATCGGGGCCGGCCCTTTTTCAACCGCAGGAGACAAAAGCCGCCTGTGCTCGACTGAAACCTCAGCCGCGAAACCAGCGCGGGAGCGGACTGAAAATTTAATCGTATCGCCTTTGCGGCTTGAGCGCAGTCCGCGGTCTAAAAGCCCGCTTATTATCCGTTCCAGAATACGGCCGTCGCACTCCGCAATAAGACTGCCCGCGGATTTTTCAAATATTAAATTTATGCCGGATCTGGCAAAGACGGATGAATATTTCTGCTCCATGGATTCGGCGGTGTTGGCAATATCTATATTTTCCTTTGAAATCCGCAGCCTGCAGCCGAGTTCCATATCCGCCGCGTCGCGGAAATCATCAAGCAAATGAGAAAGCCTCACGGCCTGATGGTCAAGGATATCCAGCCATTTAGAGCAGGAAGCCGGAATCTCGCCGAAAATACCAAGCATGAAATTCCGTATCACCAGCTGCATGCCGGTGGCCGAATTATTGATTTCGTGCATCCCCCCGTGAATACAGCGGCTCCGCCTGGCATCCCTTGCGCGAAAAAAAAGATATGCGGCGGCAGAACCGAACAACACTCCCAGAACAAAATATAGAGTTGAGTTCATAGTTTTTAAGACGGTAGACGGTAGATGGAAAATGGTAGACGGGAAAAAAGAAACAAAAAAATGTCTTCCGTTTTGTTTTTGCCATTTATCGTTCCCCGTCTTTTATTTATCATCTTCTTTCTGCCTTCTACCATTTACCTTCTACCCTCTCCCTTGTATAGTGCTGAAAGTTTAATATACTCACGGCCGGATTCATGAAGTTTTTCAACTTCAGAATCCGACAGTTTCCTTACCACTTTGCCGGGAACCCCCATAACCATGCTCCGCGCGGGGATAACCGAACCTGAAGTCACCAAAGCGCCGGCGGCTATTATACATTCCTTTCCTATGACAGCCTCAAGAACCACAGCCTTCATGCCTATAAGACAGTGATTTCCGACCCTGCATCCATGAAGCACCGCGGCATGGCCGACGGTAACGCCCTTGCCCAAAATTACAGGCTTGTCATAATTGCAGTGCAAAACGGCTAAATCCTGTATATTGCTTCCTTCTCCCACCGATATCTCATCCACATCCCCTCTAAGCGCCGCCATCGGCCATATTGACACATCCCGGCCTATTTTAACCCTGCCTATGACGACAGCCGTGTCATGGATATACGCTGATTTGTGTATTTTAGGATTCCATTTGACTAAATTCTCAATCATTTTTTAACGCTCCAATTATTCGGGAAGCGGCCCATCTGTCTCGCCATCTCCATTCCCCCTGTTTAACTCCGCAGGCTCGGATATTTTAAAACCCCAATAAAGCAGAAGGCCCAAACCGGCTGGAAGCAGATAATAAGAAAATCTGAATATCAGACTTGCCATAAGCGCCGCTCCCCATGGAATGCCCATCTGGCTGTAGGCGGCGGTCATAGCGACTTCCATGGCCCCCAGACCGCCTGGAAGAATGGGGATAAGAGTAGCCACCATGCCCAGAGAAAATCCCACGACAAGCCTGCCTATATCAAGCCGTATGCCTATCGCGATAAAAGCAAAATACAGGATGAGCATGGTGCATATCCAGTCCATGCAGATATACACCACGGCCTTGGTAAGCTCGTGTTTTTTGGAATGGATAAGCTTTATTCCGTGCTCCAACTGGCTCTCAAACTGCCTGAAAGTTTCCTGCGGAATTTCTTTTTGCGAAAAAAAATATATCACATGATTTATGTTTCTGAAAAGGGCCTTGCTCCACTTGGCCCTGAATTCATGATGGAAGAAAAAAGCCCCCATAGAAAAAGAAATGCCCAGCATGACCGCCACTCCGATAAGCCCCTCGACGAGCTGAAAACTGCCGGTCTGAGGCCTTAAGATCATCAGGACACAGCCTTGTATGACGATAAGCGCCAGCATCATATAAAGAAGCACCGTTATGACTACGGAAGTCGTGACGCTCGCTCCGTAAGGGACATGCCTTTTGCGCAGGAGGTGCGTTCTGAGGGCAAAACCGCTGATGCCCACCGAAGACACAAAATAATTCGCCGTTGTGGAGACGAGCGCAATGCCCAGAACTTCCAGCACGGCAAGGCGGTAACCCAAAAGCCTGAGCACCTCCCAAAGCGAAAAACCGATGAACATATAACTGGCGCCGGACGCCGCCACGGAAAAGAAAAGAAAACCCCATTTTGCATTTTTTACGATTTCACGCATGTCATCTATGCCTGAAACAACAAGCCAAAGCATGATAAATAAAGAGATAATCAAGGTAACGGCTATAAAGAGTTTTTTTGCCATAAAATCTGGTACAATTAAGAAAACGCGCACGTATACAGAACAAATTATACAAGTTTTACTATCTATTCAGCTAAAATGGCGGTATATAAAACAGATTTCCTGATAATCGGCAGCGGCCTCGCAGGTCTTTTTGCGGCGAACAGGCTTTCACCGCTCGGCTCTGTGGAAATAATAACCAAAAAAAATGCCGAAGAATCCAATACGGCGCTTGCGCAGGGCGGCATAGCCGCGGTGACGGACCCCTCTGATTCCTTCCGATCTCATATCAAAGACACTCTAAACTCCGGCGCCGGGCTCTGCGCTCCGGAAATCGCGGACTCTGCCGTGCATAAGGGCCCTGAAATCATAAAAGAACTTGTCTCCCTTGGAGTTGAATTCAATAAAGAAAACGGAATTTATGACCTTGGGCTGGAAGGCGGACATTCAAAAAGACGCATTCTCCACTGCCGGGATTTGACCGGGCAGGAAATAGAAAAAACTCTTCTTTCCGTGTGCAGGAAAAACAAACGCATTAGTTTCCGTGAAAACCATATAGGCGCCGACCTTATACTCGAAAAACATCAGATTGAAGTACGCCCCGAAAAAAATAGATGCCTGGGCGCATATGTGCTGGACGAAAAAACCGGAAAAATGCACAGTTTTATGGCAAGATGCACGGTGATTGCCGCGGGAGGAGCAGGCAAGGTATATCGCTATACCTCGAACTCCGACACAGCCACGGGAGACGGCATGGCGATGGCGTTCAGGGCGGGCATAGCGCTTAAAAATCTTGAATTCGTGCAGTTTCACCCCACCTGTCTTTATCACCATAAAGCCAAATCCTTTCTGATATCCGAGGCTTTGCGCGGGGAAGGCGGCATACTGCGGCTTAAAGACGGCAGCGCCTTCATGTCAAGATATTCGCCTGAAAAAGAGCTGGCGCCCAGGGATATCGTTGCGAGAGCCATAGACAGCGAATTAAAACGCACCGGTCATGAATGCGTATATCTGGACATGACGGCCTTAAACCCTTCGTTTGTCAAAACAAGATTCCCCAATATATATGAAAAATGCCTTTCCTACGGCATAGACATGGCGGTTCAGCCCATCCCCGTAGTCCCTGCGGCTCATTTTTTCTGCGGAGGCATAGCGGTGGATGCCGAAGCAAGAACCGCCATGCAGGGACTTTACGCCATAGGCGAAACCGCATGCAGGGGTCTGCACGGAGCCAACAGATTGGCCTCTAATTCTCTTTTGGAAGCCTGCGCATCGGCGGACAAAGTCTTTGAATCCATAAACGGGGATATGAAACTATCCCTCCCTTCAGAATCCGTAGGAATGCCTCCCCTGTGGAACCCGGGCACCGCATGCCAGAGCGACGAAGAAGTGGTTATAACCCAAAACTGGGAAGAAATCCGCGCCCTCATGTGGAACTATGTGGGGATAGTGAGAAGCGATAAGCGGCTTGAACGGGCATTGCGGAGGATGCGGATAATAACGGAAGAGATACAGCAGTATTACTGGGATTTTCTGCTGACGCGCGATCTTATAGAACTGAGGAATATCGCCTGCCTCGCCCTCCAGATAATACGCTGCGCGCAGATACGCAGGGAAAGCAGGGGACTTCATTTCAATATAAACTGCCCCAAACCGCTGGACCGCTGGAAAAAAGATACGGTAGTGGACAGATATTCATGAAAAGACGGTAAACGGGAGACGGGAAATGGCAGACGGTACCGAAAAAATAAAAGCTAAAAACAAAGAAAAAATTTGGTTTCACATTTTACTGTTTACCATCTACCGTCTCCCATCTACCGTCTACCCTCCCCTTATATGGACAAAATAATAATTGAAGGCGCGCGCCAGCACAATCTTAAAAATATAACGCTGGAAATGCCGCGCAACAAGATGATTGTGATAACGGGCCTGTCCGGCTCCGGAAAGTCCAGTCTCGCCTTTGACACGATTTACGCGGAGGGCCAGAGAAGATACGTTGAAAGTCTTTCCGCCTATGCAAGGCAGTTCCTTGAATTGATGGAAAAACCCGACGTAGACAGGATAGAAGGGCTCTCCCCCGCTATTTCGATAGAACAGCGCAATCCGTCGCGCAATCCCCGTTCCACGGTAGCCACCGTCACAGAGATATACGATTATCTGCGCCTTCTCTACGCCAGAGCGGGCCGCCAGCAATGCCCGGACTGCGGACTGCCCGTGCAGGCATGGTCGGCCCAGCAGATAACGGCGGATATTCTGTCCAAATTTTCAGGCAGACGGATAATACTGCTCGCTCCGCTTGTAAGCGGCAGGCCGGGAACTTATGAAGAACTTTTTACCCGGCTTAAAAAAACCGGATTCGCAAAAGCAAGAGTGGATTCAAAAATAACCGACATTGAAAAAATCCCCCCCCTAAAACGCTATATCAAGCATACTATCGAACTTCTGGCGGATGAGGCGCAGGTAACCCCGGATGACCGCGAAAGGATAACGGAATCCGTGGAAACGGCTCTCAGCCAATCCAAAGGGCTGGTTATTGCGGAAGAATTGCCGCAAAAAAAACATTCTTCGGGCCTTAAAACAGTCTACAGCGAAAAAAGGGCATGCCCCAAATGCTCAAAAGGCTTTCCTGAAATGGAACCGAGGCTTTTCTCTTTCAATTCCCCCTATGGAGCATGCCCTTCCTGCACGGGGCTGGGAATTAAAACCGAAGTGGCGCCCGACCTTATTATCGCCGACCAGTCGCTTTCAATAGCGGACGGAGCCGTAACGGCATGGACAAATCCGGTCACCACAAGAACCCACCGGTGGAAAAATTCATGGTCGGGCTATTACAGCGGAATGCTCGAAAATATATGCAAGACCAGGGGTATCCCTGAAAACAAGCCGTGGAAAAATTTAAGCGCGAAAGAAAAGGATCTGGTGCTTTACGGCGACGGCGCTGACTTCGAGGGCGTGACAACAAATCTGCAGAGACGATACTCGGACACCGAGTCGGAATTCGTGAGGGAAGAGATATACCGCAGATTTATGCGCGAGGCTCAATGCCCTTCCTGCTCCGGCAGACGCTTAAAGCCCGAAGCGCTCTGCGTGCATGTGGGAGGCATGGACATAACAGCGCTCACCCGCCTTTCCGTAGGCAGGGCGAAAGAATTTATAACCTCTCTCAAACTATCCGGAAAAGAGGCCGTAATATGCCGCCAGCTTATGAAAGAAATAAACTCGCGGCTTGATTTTCTCATAAGCGTGGGTTTAAGCTACTTAACATTAGACCGGCGTTCGGAAACTTTGGCAGGCGGAGAAGCGCAAAGAATACACCTTGCCACCCAGATAGGCTCGGGACTGACGGGAGTGCTTTATGTGCTGGACGAGCCGACCATAGGACTTCACCCCCGGGACAACGCAAGACTTCTGACCACTCTTAAATCCCTGCGGGATATGGGCAATACCCTTATAATCGTCGAACATGACGAGGAAACCATACGCGCCTGCGACTGGATAGTGGATTTGGGGCCCGGAGCCGGAATGCACGGAGGGAAAATAACCGCGCAGGGAACGGTTAAGGACGTAATAAGAGAAGGAAACAGCCTGACGGCGCAGTATCTGCGCGGAGAAAAATCCATAAATCCCGAGTCAAAACACAGGCCATCCTCGAAATACTTTCTGGAAATAAAAGGAGCGGCGCAATTTAATCTTAAAAACATAGATGTTTCAATTCCTCTCGGACAATTTGTGTGCGTTTGCGGAGTTTCGGGCTCCGGCAAATCCACTCTTGTTCACGAAATAATATATAAAGAACTGGCGCGGAAACTTTACAATTCAAAAACCGTGCCCGGCAGACATGCCTCGCTGAGAGGATACGAACACATAGACAAAGTGATAATAGTCGACCAGTCTCCCATAGGCAGAACCCCGCGCTCTAATCCGGCCACTTACACGGGAGTGTTTTCGCACATACGGGATCTTTTCACCCGGATGCCTGAGGCAAAACGAAGGGGGTACAAAGCCGGAAGGTTTTCATTCAACATAAAGGGCGGAAGATGCGAAAACTGCCAGGGGGACGGCACCATAAAAATACAGATGCAGTTCCTGCCCGACGTATACGTGCACTGCGAACACTGCATGGGAAAACGGTTCAACGAAGAAACTCTGCAGGTGAAATTCAAGGGAAAAAGCATCGCGGATATTCTGGACATGAGCGTGGAGGAAGCGCTGGACATTTTTTCAGCTATACCGGCGGTATCCAAAACGCTTAAAATGCTTGATGATGTGGGGCTCGGCTATGTCAAACTCGGGCAAAGCGCCGTGACGCTTTCCGGAGGAGAAGCCCAGCGGGTGAAGCTTGCTTCGGAACTCTGCAGAAGAGCCACGGGCAGAACCTTGTATATTCTTGACGAACCCACCACCGGGCTTCATTTCGCCGATATTGAAAAACTTCTTACCGTATTGCATAAACTCGTCGACAATGGGAACACGGTGCTGGTGATAGAGCATAATCTTGACGTGATAAAAACCGCAGACTGGATAATAGACCTGGGGCCCGAAGGCGGGGACGCCGGCGGAGAAATAACCGCGCAGGGCTCTCCCGAAAAGATAATGTCCCAGCCGGCCTCCCACACGGGAAGATATTTATTAAGAACGATAGACGGTAGATGGTAGACGGGTAAAAAAGAAAAAACCAGAAGCTGTTTTTGTCTTACCGTCTACCTTCTACCGTCCCAAACCTTCCCTAAACGTTGTGAGTTTGGGACGGGACCATTCTCAAAACTTTTTAAGGAAAGAATGGTACCGTCTCCCGTTTACCTTTTTTTTAATGGTTTTCAAACCAGGAGCGGAAGGTTAAAGTTGAACCGCGGAGATTACGGAAAGGCTCGCGCATGGGACCTCTGATTTTAGAATTTCTCCTGCTTCCCCTGAGCCAGTCCAGCCATTTGGCTTCAAACACCCCGACATCATAAAATCTATAAACCTCCCACAAAGCCTTATTCAGGCTTTTGCCGTCCCGCAAGAGCCTGCAGAAATTATGGAACTGCACCTTTGAATGACCGCGGTAAAGGAACTTCACTATGCCGTAAGCCTGCAGATACCAATCGGCCACCTTGTCGGAAGGCACATTTTTAGGCTCAAGCGGAAAAAAACTCTCAAACGTAAACATCCGCTCATACGGCACATATTCCAGCGCGTAATTCCAGCTTCCGTTTCCAGAACTTGCGCTGTTTGAATCTTCCATAAGAACGGCCACGCCTTCGTTAAGCCACACGGGAAGGTTCTTCGCGTTCTCGCCGTAAAAGCTTTCAAAAAAAAGATGGGAAAGCTCGTGAGTCACAAGATCGGCGAGCTTTTCCTTCTGTCCGGGGTTATACAACGCTATTACCCTCTCCTTGAAAAATGCGATGCCCTTAGACCATAAAGGCGGATGGAACTCGCCGGCGAAATATGAATCCGCACGCGAATACACATATATCTTAACTTTGCCGGTAAACATCCATGGGGCGAACATCGCCATATCCATGCGCATCCGGCTGTGTATCCTCTCAAACTCCACGGCAATGCCCGAAAGCTTCCAGTCCGGTTCGTATGATATCTCAAAGTGCGGAGACGATACCCTGTGCCAACCAGCCTGCTTCGGCTGCGCCGAAACCGGCGAAGTTATTACGGATATTATCGCGGTTAAAATTAAAATTCCAGCCATTATTTTCCGAAGCTCCAGCCTACATCTTACAAATTATTAAGTACTGGGCACGTAATGTATCCGCCGGGACCGACAGCCGCGGCCGAGTAGTTGCGAAATATCGTAAAATATGGATACACGCGGATCTCTATGAAAAAAATTGAATGGATAATGCTTACAGCAGGCTGCGCCATGCTGGCGATCCTTCTGCGCCATATGGATTTCGGCATTGTAAAAACCTCTCTTTCAGCCGTGGGAGCCGGGTTTTTGCTTATATTTCTGCAGGAAACAGCGGCATGCGCGTTCAATACTCTGGGCTGGAAATATGCGTTCACTCCTGAATCAACCCCGCTTGCGCGGGACTGCGAGTCATCGAATACTCCCATAGACTCGTCTGTACACAGAATTTCGTTTCTTAAACTCTTTAAAATCCGCATTGCCGGCGACGGATTAAACTACCTTACGCCTTCCGCGACTCTTGCCGGAGAATGGGCTCGAACAATGATGATGGGAACGGACATGCCCATGTCGGAGAAACTGGCCAGCATCGCCATCGCAAAAATAACTCAGGCTCTGTCCATGGCGCTGATATCCTCCGCCGGAATTGTATGGGCTTTTGCCGGAGGCGCATCGCTCAAAGAGCTTCATGAACAGTTCAGGTTCGGATTATGGCTTATAGCGGGGCTCTTTGCGCTGATAATCATCATAGAAGCGCGCGCCGCAAAACAAAAGCAAAACTCCGGAGGCGCAAAAAACACAACTACTCAGGTTTCTTCGAAAACGCCCCCCACCCTGCCCCTCCCCCTCAAGGGGGCAGACGAGTCTATTGAAAAGTTCTATGACTCGCAGTCCCGCGCAGTCTGCGGGGGAGGGAAGGGAGATGGTGAGCCGTTATCCAAATGGGCGCAGGTTAAGCTAATAGACAAAAATATAATGTTTTTTCTTAAAAACCATACAGGCAGGTTCGTCGTTTCAACGGGTTTTTTCACCGCGGCGTATCTTTGGGGAGCGTTTGAAGCATACTGGATATGCTATTTTCTTGGAAATCCCGTAAGCATATCCACCGCCGTGCTCATAGAATTGCTGTCGGTCTTTATGGACGGCATATTTTTCGCCGTGCCGGGAAAAGCAGGCACGCAGGAAGCCACAAAAACAGCGATATTCGCGGCTTTAGGAATGCGCCCGAGCATCGGCTTCGCCTTTGCCATAGTGAGGCACTTAAGGGAAATATTGTGGGCGCTGGCAGGAATGGCTCTTTTTTATCACGACCGGCAATTGAAGAGGGTAGCCGGTAAACGGTAGACAGAACACAGAAGAATAAAGCCGGAAGAAGGAAGACTGAAAAACGACATACGGTAAACGATAAACCAAAAAAATAGGAGCTGTTTTGGTTTTTGCATTATTCTTTCCGTCTACCTTCTACCCTTTACCATCTACCTGCTTTATATTATATTTTAGGACACTCGGGTTGATTAGCCGGCGGAGGATTTATTGTGAGTTCAGTACAGACGCCTAATTTACTGTAACGATACCCCCAGCCTGTTGCAAAAGCAGGAGAGGGGGCTCTTCTTACCGCGCAAGCGGCAGAACCATCGACGCAGCATATGCCGCCGGCAGCATTGTCGCACGCATACACAGAATATCTTGAAGCATCCCAATCATTCGTCGCCATATAACTGCATGCGATCAACTGGCATCTATCAGCAATGGCAGGATTAGCGCAAGCGGCGGCGCTGCATACATTTTCCATAGAACCTGAGGCATAGAAACTATTATCAATATTATACATCCGGTTTGCGGCGGCCACGGTCTGCGCCAGACCGGCGGCTTCATCGGCATTAGTTGATTCAACGCTTCTGTTATATCTGGGAAGCGCCAGAGCCGCAAGAATTCCGATAATAAGAATCACCACCATTAGTTCAATTAAAGTAAAGCCTTTGATTCCGGATCGCACTTTCATATAAGCTCCTTTTTTCCCGAAAAACGGGAGATGGCCCATTCCATCCTCAAAGCCTTGAGAATGGGCCGTCCCAAACTCAACTGCGCAATAGGAATTGTTTGGGATGGTAAACGGTAGACGGTACAATAAAAAACTTTTATTTTTCCTTCCCCATCTACTATCTACTATATGCTATCTGCCGCTTTCTATCCCTTAATCTGCGACAACTGGAATATCGGCATAAACACAGCCATTACTATCACGGCCACGATTCCTCCGACTCCAAGCACCAATATGGGATCGATAATGGATGAAAATCTCCGTATAAACTGGTCGATCTGCTCCTGATAAAATTTTGAAAGCGTGCCGATTATTTCAGGTAATTTTCCGGACTCTTCTCCCATCCACATCATTTCGGTTACAAGACTGGGGAAAATAGCCGTTTTCTTAAAAGATTCGGAGATAGATTTTCCCGAAGCAACTTCATTTTTAACGGATTTCAGGGCATTCTGTATAAGCAGATTTGAAGTAAAAGCCCCCTCAAGCACGGTTATGGTATTTAGAATGCTCACGCCGCTTTTTATCAGCGTGGCCATGGTGGTCAAAAGCCGTTCCAAAAGTATGTTTTTAATAAAATCGCCGATGGATGGAAAACTAAACTGCACCCTATTCCATGTCAGCCTTCCGGCGGTGGTCGAAACATAGGCCCGGAACGCCAAAACAATTCCGACTCCGCCGATAATCATAAACATGAAATAATTTGAAATAATCATGGAAAAAGACACAATAAATGCGGTAAGCGCCGGAAGCTTTAAATCAAAATCCTTAAAAATAGTCGCAAATACGGGAACTATATAAACAATAAAATAAATAAGCACACCCACCGAAATAGTCATCAACACGGCGGGATAGGCGAGCGCGGTTATTATCTTGGATTTTATGCTTTCCTGTGATTCGACATAATTGGCTATCTGCCTGAGAACTCCGGGAAGCTGTCCGCCCATTTCGCCGGCCTGCACAAGAGATACCCATATGGAACCGAATACCCGCGGATGTTTCTCCATAGCTTTATGAAGCGCTCCGCCGGCGCTCACTTCTTTTGTGATATCAGAAAGTATAAAGCCGAAGTTTTTATTCTGAGTATGCTCGGCAAGAAGAGAAAGAGACCGCACCAGCGGCACTCCGCCCGCAAGAAGCGTGGCCATCTGTTCTCCGAAAAACGCCAATTCCCGGCCTTTGACTTTTTCTCCGCCCATTTTTTTAACGGAGAAAAAAACATTGAAACCCGTATTTCTATGCTCAGCCTTGATGGACAATATAAAAAGACCGCGGTTTTGAAGAGCAAGCACAGCCTGTTCTTCGTCCGGAGCGTCAATAAATCCCTTGCTTACGCTTCCTTGGGCATCCTGAACGTTATACGCAAATTTTGCCATAATAATTATCTCCTCTCGTTTTCAGCCCAAAGGCTGAACGCCACCGCTTTCCAGCCGCCCGGCAGCCCGGAAAGAGACTAGGCTGCTGGATTACCGGCCGCCTTCTTCCGACTGATTTAGGCACCTTGGCGACCGGCACCTTAGTTATATTAGCTAATCGGCCTAAGCAGTTTATACCCTAAACATTATATAATAAATTTATCGGTCAGGAACCAAGGGTAACGGCAATTAGTTCATCAACCGTGGTAAGCCCCTGCAGAACTTTTCTCCAGCCGCTGGCGCGCAAATTCCATATGCCTGTTTTTACGGCAGCTTCTTTAAGCTTTTGCAAATCCTGGGTTTTATAAATTATTTCCCGCATCTCCTCATTGATAAAAAAAACCTCATAAATAGCCTTCCTCCCGAAATATCCGGTTTTAGCGCATTTCGGACAGCCGCGCGCGTCGTAAAAAACCGCCTGCGAAAAATCCGGACGAACAGGCAGCATAGCTTCCGAAACGCAGGTTTCAATAAGTTTGGGGTCCGGTTTATACGGCGCCTTGCAGTGGGGACAAAGAATGCGCACAAGACGCTGAGCGGCGACAAGAAGCAGACTGTGGGCAAGAAGAAAAGGCTCTATTTTCATATCCAGCAGACGGGGAATGGCGCCCATCGCATCATTGGTGTGAAGAGTCGACAGCACAAGATGGCCCGTCATAGCCGCCCGCAGACATGATTCCGCCGTCTCCTGATCTCTGACTTCTCCGACGAGTATTACATCGGGGTCCTGCCTGAGAAACGACCTAAGACCGCTGGCGAAAGTAAGGCCTATCTGCGGTCTTATCTGCACCTGGCTTATTCCCGCAAGCTTGATTTCAACGGGGTCCTCAAGAGTCATAAAATTTTTTGACGGCGTTTTTATACTCTGAAGAACGGAATTAAGGGTCGTTGTTTTTCCCGAGCCTGTAGGACCCGTCAGAAATATAAGGCCGTGCGGACAACTCGCCGCCTTAAGAAAGTCGTCTCTCTGCTTGGGTTCAAAACCTATCTTGTCGATATTCAGCTCCACTGCTCCCTTATCAAGAAGACGCATGACAAGCTTTTCGCCGAAGACCGTGGGAAGCGTTGAAACGCGCATTTCGATAGTGCGGTTTTGGTACATTATCTGGAATGAACCGTCCTGAGGCAGACGTCTTTCCGAAATGTCGAGCTTTGAAAGTATTTTAACTCTTGAGATAAGAGCTCCAACTATTTCCTTGGAAGGCGAAGTGCGCTCATAGAGATCCCCGTCAATTCTGAACCTGAGACATACTCTTTCATCATAATTTTCCAGATGTATATCGCTGACCCGTTCGCTTATAGCCTGCTTTATTATGGCGTTCACAAGCCGTATGGACTGCGCTCCTTTTGTCTCTCCCGAAATAACTTTGTCCAGATCCAGTTTGCCGTCGGCAAGTATCATATCGACGTCATCAAGCTCTTTCTTCGCTTCGTCCGGCTTTTCCATGACGCGGTCGATAAGGTTTGAGCCCTGCTGGTAAAATTGGTCTATAACCTTTAGAATCTGGGCCTTTGTGGCTATAAAAGGCTGGATTTCCATGTTCGTCATAAGCCGCAAATTGTCAAGCACCAGCACATTCGCCGGTTCGGACATGGCAACGGCAAGAGAATTGTCTTCGATAAAAAGCGGTATTAAGACATGATCCCTGGCGAATTTTTCAGAAATGATTTTATCAAGCCCCTGCCCTCTCTCGGGATTGAGGATATGATTTTCTCTGGAGGCATACGGGATGCCCATCTGTTTTGCAAGGGCATTGATGACTATTTCTTCGGTAACGAACCCCAGCTTTATGAGGGCTTCGCCGAACAGACACTTGTTAAGCGCCTGAAATTTCAAAGCCTGATTCAGCTTCTCTTCATTTATGAAGCCGGAATGAATAAGTATTTCCCCAAGTCTTTGTTTAGGCATAGCAATATAAAACGGTAGATGGTAGACGGCCCATTCTTTCCACTAAAGTTTTGAGAATAGGCCGTCCCAAACTCACTGCTTTTAAGGATTATTTGGGACGGTAAAAATAAATCTTTTCTTCGTTTTCCCTTTTCTGCTATTTTTTTACCTTCTACCATTTCCCGTCTCCCGTTTACCTTCTTTATTCTAATCCATCAGAATAGTCGGGGTTATAAATATCACCAGATCAGTGTTTATTCTCCGCGTGCTGGTGCTTGTGAAGAGCCAGCCGAGAATGGGAATATAGCCCAGCAAAGGGACCTTTTTAACCAGCTTCTGCTCATTTGACGAAAGCATGCCTCCCAAAACCACAGTCTGGCCGTTTTTAACCCGCACCAGCGTAGAAGCTCCGCGGCTGACCGGATCATAGACGCTGCTCCCGGACATTGTAACCCCCGAAGCTGTTATATCGGAATATGAAGGCTGAACAAAAAGCGTTATATAGCCTTCCTTATTTACCTGAGGAGTCACTTTCAGCATAAGCCCTATGCGCTTTCGCTCAACGCTGTTGGTTGAAGTGCCGGCGCTTCCGCCGGCGGAAGCCACAACATTCGCCACGCCTACGGCCGCCTCCCGCGAAATCTGTATCTGGGCCATTTTGTTATTAAGGGTAACGATCTTGGGCTTGCCGAGGTATCTGGCCTCGCTTTTGGAAATAAGCGCCCGCAGTATCGCCTGTAACTGCGCCAGACTGAATATTCCGTAATAAAGACCGTTCTTTCCCATTTGGCCGGTGGCAAAAATAGGGTCGATTTTACTCCCTCCCGAGCCGCTGTCTCCACCGGTTAAATTTGAACTATTGCCGCTTGTAGCTGTTCCTCCTCCGGTACTGCCGGTCCCTGTCGCACTCGCGCCCGACGAAGCAGCAGCCTGGGTATTAGTCACGGTGAAATTGGACCCTGAAGGGAAAAAATACTGCCAATTGTCTCCGCTGAAAAGACCGGGTCTAAGGCCGTAATCGGTCAGCCGCGCGGGACCTACAAAATATGCCAACTCACCCCTTGACCCTCCCCATTCTATCCCCAGCTCATTGACCCTGTCGGTATTTATTTCCACAATCTGCGCCTCAATAAGAACCTGCGGAGCTTTCCTGTCAAGTTCCAGAAGTATCTGCTCCACCGCGGGGAAGACTTCCGGAATATCCGTAACAACAAGGCTGTTCGTGCGCGGCTCCACGGCTATCTTGCCGTGTTTGCTCTGCACGCTTTTTATTACGCCGAGTATGGCTATTCCGCTATCGGCTTTATCCTTTGATCCCCCTCCCCCGGAAGACTGGGAACCGCCCGTACCGCTTCCCGCGCTGACATCCTGCGCGAGGAAAGAAGAGCTTTCCTTGTCTCCGTCATCCGACATGGGGGAAAGCGAAACATAGTTGAGCGTATAGATCTTGGTTACAAGATTGGGCCCGGCATACGAACGGGCCGTAACAAGATAAGTATTGCTTTTGCCGATCCTCCGGTAAGTCAGCCCCTTTATTTCCAACAGATACTGCAGGGCATCCTTCACGGTCACATCTCTTAAATAGGCTGTTATCTTTTTATCCACTACCGATTCGGAGACAATAAAATTTATATTGCCCTTGCCCTGAGTCTGCGCGGAAATTATATCCAAAAACGCCGAAATCGGGGCGCCCTTTACTTTAAGCACCTGTATTTTTATATTCAGGGGAGATTTGCTTTCAGCTGTTTCGTAAAGAGGAGTCTGGGAACCGATATTCCTGCCCGAGAGCTTGCCCGGGGGACCCGCTTTGGGAAGCGCAAATTCAGATCTGGCGGAAGCCGAATCTTCTATAGGCCCGCCGGCGTTCTCCCCTGATTCCTTAACATCGTTCTGAAAATCCTCATTTACCTCGGGGCCGGGATTCTGCGCAAAAACCACGGAGACCGGCGCCTCAATCTGCGCAACGGCAAAAAGCGCTGCAAACGCAAGACGATATATTTTCATTACGCCTCCTCTTTCGCTTATCTAAACGTGGAAGACAGAATTCAGAAGTCAGAATTCCGAATGAGTTACGATTTCTCACTTCCCGCTCCATAAACAATCACCTGAGTATTTTAGTATATTTCTTCTCTTTATATTCATAGACGACGGAACTTGCCCCTATCTTTATTATCTTCGCGCCCCGTATTTTTGTGCCGATGAAACATGCTTCTCCGTTTATTATGGCCTGATATCCTTTTGGAGTTTTTATTATGCCCTGCACCGTTAAAATACGGGCCGGATCGGCTTCTTTTTTTAAGCGCTTATTTTTTTTCTCCTTGGATTCTATTTCATTTTCATACATCTGCTTCAAAAGCAGGGCTTCGGACGACGAAAGCATGGGATTTCTGTCGTTCTTGGGAGCATACCGCACAAACGGCTCGGCCGCGGAAGATGAAGAAAATTCCTGCCGGTAATTCTGAGAAACCGCCGTTGAATTATTGACGACAGCCGTTCCCTCCGCAACGACTGCGGAGAACAGAAAACACTGTAAAATAAGCACTCCCGCGGCTAGAATTATGTTGATCATGTTTTTGAAAACATAGTTGAAACCTTAATGTTAATTTCCGCGTGTCCCAGCTGCTTATCACTTTTTTTTATGCTGCAATCGGAAATCTGAGCGTAAAACGGCGAATTTTCAATGCGGGCTATCCACAGCGCCGCCTTTTTATAGGGAAGAACCGCAGTCACCTGAATGCTCATATACACGAAATCATCTGATGTTGTTTCAACCGGCTGGGCCATTGAGTATTGGATATCTTCGACGCGGGCCGACATTATTATAACATCGGCAAGCCATGTTTCTTTGCTTTTATAAGGCGGGAGTTTCCGCAGCCAAGCGTCAATCTGCCCCTTGTACATGTCAAATACAGAGGCATACTGAGATTTTGCCTTGAGCGTTTCCAATTTTTTCACAGCTTTTTTTAAACCCGAATCCAGCGGGGAATAAATGCCCATATAACAAATCAGATAAACGCCAAACACTTCAATGATCGGTATTTTTAAGGGCGCGATTCCTCTATCCAAAATAAGATAGCGTATCGAATTTATTCCCTTTTTTATTTCCTCAATTATCTTCCGGAGTTGTTCAATAATATTCATGGCAATTATTTCCCCACGCCGATTATCCGGAAAGTATGGTCTTCCTTTTTAGCAGTCGAAGTCTTGAATTCCATCTCAATATTATTCCCGTAACTTTTAATAAATTCCGTATTTTTTTTAAGGCCGTCCTGAAACTGCCTTACAATATCAATAGGATTGCCGGCCCCCGATTCCTCGACAAACCCTTTCATTTCAATTCTCCTGCCCGACATTTTCGAAGCTGATATTTCCGCCACGTCCTTATACGTCAAATCGTGGATCCGCATTGATTCAGGTAAAAAATCAGCGACAGCCTCAAGTTTTGGGGTTAAATATTCCCGCCTTACGACAATAGTCGAAAGGGCATCGTTTTTCTTCCTGGTTTTTTCAACCACCGCTTTTATGCCCTCCGCCTCTTTCCCGTAAAATTCGGCGATATTGCTTACTTTGGTTTTTTCTTTGTTTATCTTCGTATTCATAAAAATCAGCCGAATGCCGCTTATAAGCGCAAGGACCAGCATAAGACCTATTATCACGCCGCAAAACATCATAAAATATTTCACGGCTTCTTTCTGCTCCACCACCGCCTTTGATTTTCCCGAAATATCAAGCAGTATGACGTTTTTAGGAGACTGAAACCGCAAAGAAGCGCCCACCGTGGCATATGTGCCCCATTCGGTGTTTTTTATACCTAAAGACTGCCCCGGATCCCACTGCCTGACGGGAAGGGAGGTTTCCTTTTCAATCAGCCCTTTCCATGCGGCGAGATTCTGCCCGCTTATATTCAGATTCTCATAAACTTTGGAACCCGCCGTGCCCACCTGCTTATGAACAAATTCCAGAGAGCTTTTTAAGTCTATTTTTCTGCGCTCGGTGCTCTGCATTTCAATCGCTCCGAGATTGACTTCCCTATAAAGAACCGGGAACTGGTCGTAAGGCAAAAGCACATATGCGGTTGAAGCGTCAAAATGCATATTCCCGCTCTTGACTTGCAATTCAGGGTTTATGTTTACGAAAAGCCTTTCTACCGAACAGGCCGACATTTCAAGAGAAATGATTTCCAAACCCAGTTTCTGCAAAACCTCTCCTATCGATTCCGCATTCTTTTTGCTGGTTATCCCGAATAATACTCCCATCCGGTCGCTTTCGTCCGCCGTTCCGATCGGATAAGCCTGAAAATCATATACGGCATCATCAAGCGAAACCGGTATATATTTCTTTGATTCCAGAAGCACAGACTGCTTAAGAAACCGCCGTTCAATGCGCGGGATGGTAAAATATCTTATGATCCCGAACTGGGACGAAAGCGAGACAACGACCTTTCTCGTGCTCCAGCTCACCTGCCGCATTGCCTGCTGAAGCAAACCCGACCATTTTCCGCTTTCCGCAAAAAACTGGGTATTCATCATCGTGAATTTCGAGGTTGCCTCTTTTTTCTCAGGAACCGCAAGCGGAAGGCGGACAAGATGATCCACGATAACCCGGCCGTCGCCATCCAAGTGCGTCTCGCAAAGATACGAGCAATCAAGGCTCAGGTAAAGACCGAGACAGCCTTTCAGCTGTATGTCCGCCAGTCCTACAATTTGCGCTAAAAATTTTGCGTCCATAGCTTTCTTCACCTGGAAGAAGGTAGATGGGAGAGGGTAGACGGTAAAATAAATTGCCTCTCGCTGTAACTACCCAGCCATTAAAACCTTAGAACGCTGATAACGCTGCCCCAAACTATCCTTGTGAGAAATGTGTTTGGGACGGTCCCATTCTCAAAACTTTTAAGGAATGAATGGGACTGATTTTTTAGTTTGAAAAAACTTTATAATTATCCGCGTTCATCATATATGTCTGCCCAAACCATCCTTGAAGGCAGTGAGTTTGGACTGACCCATTCTCAAAGCCTTTGAGGAAGGAATGGGTCTGCGTCATCTGCGTCCCAGTGTTGCTACTGAGTAGTTACCCTTTTCCAATTTTCCGTATCCCGTTTTTCCTCTTCCGTTTCCCTTTCACCTTCTACCATCTCCCGTCTACCGTTTCCCGTCTTCTATTCTTTCCCCACCATCTTTATTTCAACCATGCTTTTGGGAATGGCTACGACATGAGACTGGATCTTTATCCTGCCTTCCTCCACCCCATACCGCCCCGTAAGCATGTCGGACACGGCGTTTGCCCTGCGTTTTGCCATGGAATAAGCGTTTGCTTCGCCTTCGTACGCATATCCGGTCAAAACAAGCTTTGCAAGCGGCCAATAATTCATGGTATCGGCCACCTGCCTGATTTTTTTCTCTCCGTCCGGCGTCAAAACCGCCGAACCTTCTTCAAAAATAACAGAATAAGTCACCTGCACCACTTCCTCTTCAATATTGAAGCCGGCCCCTTGGGAACGCTGTTTGCTTTTCTGCCGTTTATCCTCCTCCCCTGAAGCCCGGGGAGGCGTCCGTTGGGACCGCCCGCTTAATTGCCTTTCTTTCGACAAAGATGCGCGCTTATCGCCGGACGCGAACCTTTTTACGCGGATCCCTGCCACTGTCTTCGCCGTTTTTTTTGCCGCGTATTTTGCCTTAGAGTAAGAAATTTGTTTTTTTCCGCGGGAAACGTATTTCAAAGATTGATAATAGCCCGCGCCCTGTTCCGACTTGAGAAGTATCGGCTTGCGCGTAATTTTCTGCCTGCGTTTGTCGTCTACGACAGAAAGAACCGCCACATATCTGCCTGAAGGCAGAATCTCCCCAAAAAAATCTTTTTTCCCGTTCCAATATATCTGGCGGTAAACTCCTTTATCGCCCTGTAGTTCTTTCACGACCAGAGCGCTGTCTTTCCCCTCCATTTTTAGAATCCTGAACTTCCAGTTTCCAAATCCTTCAGCGGGCTCCAAAACAGAAAATTCAATGATCGCTCCTTCGCCCTTTTCGGGAGAAATAGTCGTCGGATAAATACCCAGAGATGTCTGCGGCCCTTCTTCCAGCCCCCCTGAAGACCCCATAGATTTGACCGACGGGGTCTTGTTATAGATAAAAACAACCGCCGTCCCGCGTATTGAACGCAGTTTCGGAGAAACCGACTGATACTGGTTTGTAAGATTAACGTCGATTCTGGCCGGCGATATGCCCCTGCGCGTAAAATACGAGCTTAAAGCCACCGCCCTGCGCATATCAAGAATTCTTATGTTCCCGCTGAAAACGCCCTCCGGCAGAATGAGGAAAACCGCATTGCCGCTGGCAAACATTAGCCCTGAAATCAGGGAAAGCACCGATTCGGAATGGGGCGTGAAATTAAGTTCGCGCGAAAACAGCAGATTCGAGTCGACAACCACCGCCTCCGGCAAATTGCCGCTGAAATACACTTCCACGCCGTTGTTTTTACCTAGATAAAAAAGAAGCTTTTTACGCAAAGCAGTCAGCCGGGACTCGATATTCTCTCTTACTTCCGCGCTTTTATCAACCGCCTCTTCCTCGGCTTCCTTCTCCTCCCGCTCCGCCGCCCGCATTTCTTCATCATTTATTTCCTTCTCAATTTTCTCCTGCCGCGGGGCCTCCTCTCTCTTAGCGGATTTCTTTTGCCGCGCGCGGGGAATATCTTCGTCGAATTCCGCGTCTTTCACCTCTTTTTCCTCTTTTCCTTCGCGTTTTGCCGGCGGCTTTTTTACGGAGATGACGTCATAATCGTCCTTTTCCTTAACGTCTTCATATGACGGTTCCTTCTCGTCTTTATCCTCCGCGCCGGTTTGCTCTGAATTCATGCGGTGAACGATGCGGTTCAAGTAATCGTTGGCAATGGCCTTTTCGGAAGGAGTGCCTTTTACCAGTATATCCATAAAGCGGTTCATGGCCTCGTGGTCGTTTTTTTCTTTATAAAGTTTAATGGCCTGCTCGATATACCGTCCGCGGCCTGATTCCGCCCGCGCGGGCGCGCCGTAAACCGCGAAAAAACAAATGCCCGCGGCGATGCCGGAAATGAATAATGCTAAAAAAGCATAGCGAGCCATAATATCTCCAGAAGGATTGCGAATAAACAAGCGGACGGTATACGGAAAAGGGACTACCCCCGTCTTTTTCCCTTCTTGCCGTCTCCCCTCTCTGCCCTTGTATATTAACAAGCCCCGGTTGCTGATTTGTTATCTAGTTGTTACGGAATTGTTACCTTCAAGGGCGGAAAGTTTTTCTGCGGCCTGCGGAAAAGACGGGTCGAAGCGGATAACTTCCCGCAATTCTGATACGGCTGATTTATAATCGCCGCCTTTTTCATAACAAAGAGCTAATCCGTAATGAACAGGGGCGGTGTCGGGTTTTATACGCAAAGCCTCAAGCAGGGACATTTTCATTTCATTCAGCATTCCCCGCCGGTAAAATATTTTCGCGAGCATTAAGCGGATATTTATATTATCCGGACTCTTCCGCGCCGCACTGCGGCCGAGATTGAGCGTTGCGTCGGAAAAATCAGAACGTCCGACGCGCGCAATAAACTCGGCATATCCCCTTTTCCACTCCAGCGCCGGCACCGCGACATTGCCGGCTTCAGCCGCGAGTCTGCGCAGATTAGCCTCAATCATTGCATTATCCGGGTCCAGAAGCAGTCCCGCGGAATAAGCGTCAAGCGCGCTTTTGTAATCCTTTACAAAAGCGCTGAACCAGCCCAAATTGTTGTAATGAGCGGACTCCAGAGGAAATAAAGAAACGGCCTGTTTTGATATTTCCACGCCTCTGGCCGCATAGTCCTGCGGAAATTTTGTAAAAACCTCGGCTAAGAATAGATATACGGGAGGGTTAAGCGGATTTATCAGCAGAGAAGTCTCCATATAGGGCACGGATTCCTTCCATTTATCGCGTTTGCGCGCCATAATGACGGCAAGATTAAAATATATTTCATCATATCCGCCGTTCGCTTTCAGCGCTTCCCGATAAGCCCACTCTGCGTTTGCAAAATCTTCAAGCTTGGCGTAGGCATTTCCCAGCTCGTAATTATTATTAACCTCCCTGGAATGCCAATTATACGCTATTTTCAATTCCTGCGCGGCTTTCAAAAAATTATTGCGGCGCATATGCTTAAAACCGGAAAAATAATGGATTTCCCTCATAAACTGAGCGCTCCAAAGATATACGGCCGCGATGCACGAAAGAAAAATAAAGCAGGCGGCCGCGGCATGAAAAAAAACACGTCCGGGCTTTTTACCCCACACAATAACCCTTCCGGGCTCTCTCTTGAAAATGCGGGAAGCAAGACAGCCTGACTGCCACCAGAATAAAAAACCAGGAACCGCAAAATGCAGAGACACATTCATCAGATTGTCGACAAGCATTCCTATAATACCCGCCAGCAAAGGGATCGCCCAATACCGCTCATTTTCAGGCGCAGAGGCGTAAAGCCTTGCGAACGCAAAGAATATAACCGCCATGAACCAGATATATACCCCAAGCCCTGCCAGACCGGTCTGCGACCATAGCTCAAGAATTTCATTATGGGCATTATTGGCATGAGTCCTCAATCCCCTGTCTCCCTCAATTTTCAGCATAAGGGGACCCTGATAAAACGGATAAAACAGCTCCAGAAGCCCCGCTCCTTTGCCCAGCAAAGGATTTTCTCTGCCCATCTGCCATGTGCATGACCATATAAGCAGACGCTGATGCCACGGACTGTAATGTGAATTTTCTTTTGCAGGCACCGAAAACGGATGCAAAATATCAACCTTGGAAATTTCCGTCATGCGGTTTATAACGCTCGGAGTATATTTCGTCAAATATCCTCCGCCGGGCCACAGCAGAGCGACACATAGGCCGCAGCCGGCGAGTACCGCATAAACCCGTTTCTGTTTCAGGATTTTTATCCTGTATTCTTTAAAAGCAAAAACAACAAACAATGCCACGAAAGCGCCGGCCCATGAAGATCTGGTGAGACTGCATAAAAGCGCCCCCTCGTAGAGAAAAAACAACGCTCCGTAAAATACGCGCTGGAGCTTTGATTTGGAATCTAAACAATACGCCGCGGCAAGCGGCAGAAGCATTACGATGTATGAAGAAATAAAATTCGGATTTCCGAATGTGGAAACGGAACGGTTGCCGTAGGGATTAAGTATTTTAGGCCAAAATAATTCGACCCCGAAATATTGCAGCAGGCTGTAAATAGACGCAAAGGCGCCCGCCAAAAATGCAAGATGCCAAAAATCCTTCTGCCTGCCTTTGCCTCCAAGGAATAAAACCGCTATAAAACCCGAAATCCAGATAATACCGCCGTACGGTTCCCATATACGGCCCCATATTCCCTGCCCGGAAACAGAGGAACCCGCAAAAGGATATAATCCCCAAAATACCGCCCAAACGATAAAGAACATAATCCAGCCGGACAGCGGCATATCCAGCGGATTGTCATCAGCCGGAATATTTTTTGCAAGCCAATAAACAAAAAAGCTATTGACCGCCGCAAAAAGCAGAAACCTTGAGCTTTCGCTCAGTATTGCCGGACGAAAAAACTCCGCATGGGAAAAATATGAATAAACGACAGTCAACAGACAGACGCACAGCCAGACAATCAGAGGAAGGTCAAAAGCGCTTTTTGAAAAACGCCAATCCCGGCGGAACAAAGAACCGGCCGTATATGCGGCGGCGCAAAAAAGCACGGAGATATTCAGCAGTGTTATCTGAAAGTAATACGGGTTTCTTGTCAGATCAGTAAAGAAGAGAAGGGGACATACGAAGTGGCACAGAATGAGAAAAAAAACACTCAGGCGTTTTTCAATGGAAAAATCTGTGTTCATTTAGTTTAAAACGAAGGTAAATGGTAGATGGTAAACGGGAGACGGTATTAAGAGGACAGAAAGCAGACAGGAATCCGAGCAGAATAAATCTTTTCATCCGTTTTTCATCTTCCGATATTTTCCGTCCGCACTTTTCTTTCTTCCGCCTACAAAAGCATTTATGATTTTATTTCTTTGAACTTCGGCGGAGACGAAGGAGCGGCAGGCCTGACAGGAATTCTCTGATAAAGCTGCTGCAGTTTCTGCTGGGCGGCGGAATAGCCCGGATTTAGCTCCAGCGCCCGCTTATAATGCTTTTCAGCATCCTGAAGTTTCCCCATAATCTGTTCTATGTATGCAAGATTCGTATAAGCTTCCGGATCTTCATGCAGATGCCCTTTTTCATAGCAATGTTCCGCGTTTATGTAATTACTGTATTCCAGGCGGGCTTTTTCATGCTCGCCGCGGGCCATGTATATCATCGCTTTCCTGTAATAATTGTAGGCAAAAACAGGATCAAGATTATGGTATAGCTCAAACCGCGCCAGCGCTTTATCCCAGTACAGACCGGATTCCGCGCTATTTCCCTGCTGGCCGTAATACTGCGCGGCCTTCATGTAAAGCAGTCCGACCTGATGATGCATCTGCACATAATTCGGCGCCATTTTTCGCACCTTCTCGTAGGAATCAAGAGCTCTTTCCAGATCCGTTCTGGCGATATTTCCCGAATCCCCCCATTCAGGGCGATACTGTTTATTCATATCGAATCTGTCATTGAACACGTTCCCGCTGAAATAATGCGCCATCATAAAATACGGATTATGATCGTTGACCTGCCTGTAATAGCTCAAAGCCTCGTCCCATCTGCTCTGTTTTGAAAAGAAAATAGCCATATTATGATAAACATCCGCCTTGAAAAACCCCCAAAAATAATAAAGCGGCCACAGCATGGCTATTATTATCAGCGGAGGGATCAAAGATTTTCCTATAACCGCTATGCGGGAGAAAGACGCGCCCAAACCCAAAACCACCGCGATCATTACCCCCCATGCTATGGACCACTGGAGAATTTCCCCCCCCTGAGATCCCTGCGGCATAGGCCCCTGGAGACTGTTGAACTGGGTCAATATAAGATACGCTGTATAACCAAGCCCTCCTATCGACGCAAATCTCAAAACGTTCAGCAGCACCGGAACAAATCTGTTTACTGCGGACGGTTCAGGCTGGGCGTCCTCATTAATTTCTCTGGCATGCAATTCCCAAAGTCCGCATCCCCTTGCCAGATTTATAACCAGCCCGGGCAAAAGCCCCAGATAAACCCCCGAAGACACAAACCGCAGACTGACATCAAAAAAATTATGGGACAGCATGCCTATAAAAGCCACCAGATATCCAAGAAGGTCATACGCCCTCGGCGGAGGACGCGCTCCCCGGCCTGTATCCGCGCTGAACGATTTTAATCCCCGCAAGCCCGTAGTCAAGGTAAAGAGCACAAGCCAGATAAACAAGCCGAACCCCAGAACGCCGTTATCCATGAACTGCTCCAGGAATTCGTCTTCCGCGTGGTCTGTTTCGGTATTGTGTTTTCCTTCTATGTGAAATATTTTGGGACGGCGGAATGCCGGATAGATAACCTTGAAGCTTCCCACTCCGACGCCGGCCAGAGGATGCGTCTCTATCATTTCCCATGTGGAAAGCCATGTGAATACCCTGAATTTTACCGAAGTATATGTTCCCCCTTTGGAAAGAAAATGAAAAACCGTGATCATGCAAACAATGGGCACTATCGTGGATACGGCCAACAGTTTCCACTTCATATTCCGTATGCGTTCGCTTGAAAAATACATCAGGTACAGCAGAGCGAAAATAAAAAACATAAAGCCGAAACCTATCCATGCGCCTTTAGTGGTCGTGCAGTAGAGATCGAAAACATCAAGAAAAATGAGCGGCAGAAGATAAAAAGAGCGGGTTTTTAAATACTGGGACACCAGCACGGGAAATATAAGAACAAGAAAATCCCCGAAAAAATTAGGATTGCCGTAAGTGGAAAAAACCCGCGCCCCGAACGCCCCGCGCCAGATAAACGGGTCAATGCCCGCGCCCATGCCCTTTGGAGGCGCGAATGCGGAATCCAGCCATTGTATGAACCCGTAGCCTATGGTTATATATGCGGCTATTATCAGAATTTTAGTTACCCGGTTTATCGCATTCTCGTCCATTTCCCGGATAACCACCAAAGCCGCGGTCATATAAAAAATATACCGCGCAAAGTCATCCACGCTTGGTCCCTTGTATGGGGCATGCAGAAAGGAAATGACAACGTATATAAGGCACATCAGAAACGGAGACAGAAAAATCATGTCGCTTTTTTTGAAAGCATGTTTTCCTTCCAGCGAAATGAGGCATCCCCATAAAGCGAACAACGCAACCCCGCCCATCTGCACCAATGTTATTTTTACCTGCGCCGAATCATACGTGCGCAGATAAAAAGTATCGCAGATGAGAAGATAAAGCAAAGGAAGCCACCAGCATATCGTCTTGCGGGCAAATTCCACCCCCGGCACAAGCCGAGGCTGGCCGGCCGACGGCGTATTTTTAACTGAAATAGTGTTTTTTGCCATAGTAAACGAGGTTACCAGTCAGTGAAGAGGTCGCCAAGTCACCAGTTTCCAGCAACCCAGTTGCCCGGCAACCCAGAAAGAAACTAAACTACTAAAAACTTTTTTGAAGTCTCCATAGTAGGTTCCCAGTCTGGCGACTTGGTGACTTCTGTCATCTGCCTGCAGTTTACAGCCGAGAATGGGATTTGAACCCACAACCTATCGCTTACGAAGCGATTGCTCTACCGTTGAGCTATCTCGGCGGGTAACTATGCATGAAACAAGTAGTCAGAAGTCAGAATCCAGTAGTCAGTATTCTGGCTTCTGAATTCTGTCTGCCCGAACAGCCGTTATTATACTTTGTGAGTATACAGAAATACCTATTAGATTTGCAAATTTCCGCGGGAAAATCCGGTTTTTGCGTTCATTGTTTAAGGTCGGTTTGTCCGGCGCGCTGTTTGGCAAGCACGCTGTGGCGCCTGCTGTAGGTGAAGTAAATTATCAAACCTAGAAAAAGCCATACAAAAAGCCGCATCCAATTCTCCGCGGGAAGAGAAAACATAAGAAGCAGGCATATGCCTATTCCCGCGATAGGAACAAACGGCACCAGCGGGCATTTAAACGGCCTATGGGCGTTCGGCTCCCTTTTCCTCATTATGAGCACCGCGGCGCAGACTATCACAAAGGCAAGCAGAGTTCCGATATTTACAAGCTCCGCGAGGATCCGCAGAGGCACAAATGCGGCAAGCACCGCTACAACACAGCCGGTCAGAATCGTAGACTTCCAGGGAGTGCGGAAACGCGGATGCACGGCTCCGAATATGGAAGGCGGAACCATTCCGTCCCGCGCCATGGCCAGAAACACTCTGGGCTGGCTGAGCATAAGCACCAGAAGCACAGAGGTTATTCCGGCCATAGCGCCGAGAGCTATGATAAACTGCGCCCACGGCAGTCCCACCATACGGAATGCGTCGGCTACCGGAGCGTCTATGTTTATATTGTCATAGCGCACCATTCCCGTAAGCACCGCAGAAACCGCTATGTATAAAACCGTGCATATAAGCAATGACGAAACTATGCCTATGGGCACGTCTTTTTTAGGATCACGCGCTTCTTCCGCATGAGTGGATACCGAATCAAATCCTATGTAAGCGAAAAATATCATGCCCGCGCCGGCCAGCATGCCCAAAGGCTCTCCTCCGAGCCCTGTTTTGCCGATTAAAGTTTTGCCGAAAAAACTCACTCCGGTGTAGCCATACGGCGCAAAAGGCAGCCAATTATCGGGATTGACATAAAACGCGCCCACGGCTATGACAAAAAGAACCACTGCGACTTTTACCGCGACCATAGCCGTGTTGAACGAAGCGCTTTCCTTAATACCTATGACAAGTAGGACTGTAACCAAAGCGGTTATTATTATGGCGGGCACATCCAGAACAGTGCCTGTTGAAACCAGTCTGCCGAGTTCGGGACTAAAATCAAAAGGCGCCCTTGATATTGCAAACGGAATTTTTAAATCGAATATGCCTATGAAGTTCTGGAAATAATGAGACCAGCCGTGCGCCACCGTGGAAGACGCCACCGTATACTCGAGAACAAGGTCCCAGCCTATTATCCACGCGAAAAATTCGCCGAGAGTGGCATAGGCGTAAGTATACGCCGAGCCCGCCACCGGAGCCATGGACGCGAATTCCGCATAACAAAGAGCGGAGAATATGCAGGCAAGCCCCGCGACAACAAAAGAAAGAATCAGGGCGGGGCCCGACTTGTCGTGCGCGGCCACTCCCGTAAGCACAAATATTCCGGTCCCTATAATGCATCCTATGCCGAGGCATGAAAGCTGAACCGGGCCGAGTACTCTGCGGAGCCTGTTTTCGCCTTTCATTTCTTCCAAAAGCATGCTCAACGATTTCCGCGCAAAACAATGTTTCATATTTTTACTCGGAAAACGGTAGAAGGTAGACGGTAGACGGCACAGAAAAGACAAAAAAATAAATTGTCTTCCGGTTTGCTTCGTCTTTTTCCAATTTTCGTCTCACTTTTTACTATTTACTTTCCACTATCTGCTTTCTTCGCTTCTTCTTTCTTCTATTTCCGGTTTTCCTTTTGCTTTTTACCTTCTACCGTCTCCCATTTACCGTCTACCGTCTTCATTATTTAATAAGCGCAAACCGGTATTTTGAGGAAAGTATTCTCTGGCTGTTGGCGTAGCCTTCTATATGAACGGCATACATCCCCACAGCCGATAAAATGCCGATGCTGTTTTTGCCGTCCCATGAAAAAGAGTTGGAGCCCGACCTTCCCCCCGTGCTTCCCTGCTCAAATGAGGTTTTCCACACTTCATTGCCGAAAATATCGCATATTTTAATCTTAACCTGGCTATCCTGAGGCAGGCGGTATTCAATGGTCACCGGCCTCTGCGTTATGCGGGTCGGATTGGGATAGGCTGAAATTATTTTATCAGCGTCAAGAAGAGATACCGATACAACAACATTAACAGGGGCTATATACTGTTCATATGCGGGAGCCCTGACCTGTATTATATTGGTCTCCGAAATTCTTCCGCCGGTGAATGTAAAAAGCGCCATACCCGCGCTGTTGGTAATTCCCGAAAGAACGCCCAAACTTCCGGACCCCTGCGCAACGCGCGCGGCTATATCGGCTCCGCTTACGCCGTTTCCGCACTTATCCGTCAATGTAACTGATATAGCGGAAGCGGACAAAGGCCCTACTGTTGAGGGATTCGCAGACGCAATAAGCCGTGAAGGCTCTCCCGGCATTACAAGCATCGGACCGGCTATCGCGGAAGCTCCGTCAAGTTCAGGCGGTTTTTGATACCCGATCAACTGCATCCATATGGTTTCAGCTTTTGGATAACTCTGGCTGGGCAGGGTATAACTGAAGTAATCAGACGTGCCCGCGGGTATGGTGAACTGCAATATAGGCACTCCAAAAGTAGCGGACGAATATGTAAAACGGGAAGCGTCTATCGGGATCATTGAACGGAAACGCACTGAATACTGCACATCTCCCCCGCCCGCGGGAAGGTCCAAATTGCGCACGGTTACGGTCATTGGAAAGGGCTCGCATGCCGTAACAAGCTGAGGCACGGACAGCTCATAAAACCCCTTTTCTCCCGGAGCTATATAAGTGGAGCACCATACCCCGACATTCACCTGCCCGCTGAACACATAGATATTGGTTAAATCTTCAGCCCGCAGTGTTGCCGAGGAACCGCAGACATTCACCGTAACTTTGGAAGCGACCATCCCTCCTGAAACAGGAGATACCGTCCCTTCAACCGGATAAAAACTTGTGTTTGTGGAAACGGAGGAGGTAAACCTGAGTTCGTCGTAACTGTTTAATATCTGGTTCCAGTATCTGTCCGTAAGATAGGCTGAGACCGTAAATGGATGGCCCTGAGTCTGTGTGCTGACAACACCCGTATAACCGTCCAGAGTCGCCGGAGCAAGAGCCTGATTGGGAGCCAAAAGCGCTATGCGGTTGGCATTTCCGTGCCATACGACATAGCTGTCGCTCAGACCGTTTATGGACGGACTTGAAACCTGCACTACCTTAATCTGCATATCTCCCAAATCTCCCGACTGCTTATAATCCAGGGGCGCCCGGCTGGATTTATAAAAACACAACTGCTGGGTCGTATCCGTGTCGGTGCCGAGGAAAACATAGCCGTTTGTCATAACAAAGCTCATGCTTGCGACGCCGAGCGCGAAATTATTCTTCAAAGCAATCCCCTGCGCAAGGTCCAGAGTCGTGCCTCCGGCATTGATTATTTCCTGAGATATCGTGATGGAACTTGTTAAATTAAAATGATGGTTTAAATTGTCAATCGCTTCAATGAGGGTGGAGAAACATCCTCCGGCAGTCAAGTGATACGGCAAACTGCCCTCCTTTACGCCCGGCCCCGGCTGATATGCTCCGTTATTATAAAAGGTGATCTTAAAATGGTCCAGCGCTCCCTGCTGAACGGTGCCTTCGGTGATAAACCATAAACCCAGAGTAGCGGGATTGCCCCCCGAATCTTTACTGCGTATCTGGAAATAATACTGCGTGCCTTCCGTAAGACCTGTAATGGTCACGCTGTGGCTGGTGACCATGGAAGAATCAAGCGCGGTCTGAAAGCCATAGCTTGTGCTTGAACCGTAATATACCTGCGTGTCCGAGGCTTCGTCTGTCGTCCATGATATCGTGGCGCTGGTTATACCCACCGCCATATTCATTCCGGTTACAACGGGAGCGACCCTGTCATTGCTTGTTATGACCGCGACGGGCCGTGAAATCATAATCCCGCCCGAAGGATCTCTTGCCAATCCCGTAATCGAATGAAGACCGTTTTCAACAAGCGCGCTGTTCCATGTGATTGAATAAGGAGAGGCAGTATCTTCCGCGCTTATATTGGTTCCGTCAACCTGAAACTGAACTCCGGCCACGCATTGCGCATTCGTAACGCCAGCGGTAATAGGAACCGCCGTTCCTGAAACCGTGGCAAATTTAAGCGGAGCCGAGATGGCGATAGTGGGAACGAATTCATTCAACGCCTGTTCCAATTGAGCCGGATTGTCGGCCGTATAAAAACTACCCCCGCCGTTTGAAGCGGTCTCCTGAAGAACATCCAATGCCTGCTGACGGTCA
>CAZFMJ010000030.1:0-28832 GCA_964520045.1 uncultured Elusimicrobiales bacterium
TACATTATTCATGTACAACAAAACCGGAAGAGCCTATTTTTCTGAATGAAAGAATCTCGATCGCCGAAAAAAAACCAGGCAAAGGAAGTTTTTGGCAAGCAAGCGGCATGAAGCCGCATAATTTCACGCGGTCAATTATTTGCGTTGAATTGTAATAATGCGGTCCGGCGCCGGGGCCCGATATGGCCGAAAATGTGCCTTTGGTCAAAAACCGCCCCAGTTTATAGAAAATGCTTTCAGTAGGCGCAGATATAATTAATAATCCGCCGGGCGCCATGACTTTTTTTATAAAACCAAGCGGAGCTTCCATCTCTAAGATGTGCTCCAAAACGTCCAAACAAAAAACTCTGTGAAATTCCTGTTCGCCGACAGAAAAGGGTTTTGAAATATCTCCGAACTGAATATTTGCTCCGGCGATTGAAAGCGCGGCGATATTGGGATTGTTGTCTATCCCCCAAAGCCGCATATTGGGATATCTTGCGTTAAGCATTGATAAAAGCCGTCCTTCTCCGCAACCGATGTCAAGCGCCTTGTACTCCGCGTTATTATCTATTTGCGCCATATTTATGGCGACTTCCAGTCTTTTGACAAATAACCAGCGGACAAGAGGATTTTTACTGTAATATTCAGGAACTATATTTTTTAACTCGATATTTTGATGTGTCATTTTTATTTTAGCGGCAACGAAGGCATCGGGTTTTTATCGGGACTCGGCGCAATGCTTGGATATTTTGCGGTTTTCATCCCCCCTCTTTTGTAGTCTAAAAACATTATTTCAGGTAAAATCGGCGATCTCGCCGGTAGATTAGCCTGCGGCAAAAAACCTTCCATTTCCGCTGGTAAAATTTATTGAAAAAACCTGTATTTTAACAAAGTGAATATTGCTGTTATGCCGTCTCTGAAGCGAATTTTTTTGCCCTCGGCAACCGTTCTTGGATAATAGGTAATCGGAACCTCATGTATCTGATGCCCTTGCCGTAAAACTTTTGCCGTTATTTCAGGGCAAAACTCAAAACCCCGGCTTTTCAAATTAATCGTTTTTAACACTTCCGAACGAAAAACCTTATACCCAGTTGGTTCGTCCGTTAATAATGTCCCATACAATATATTGGTTGCCAGGGTAACTCCTATCCCCCCCAATAGAAATAATATATTCGTGCTTTTATTCCAGGCTTTTTTTAATCTGGAACCATAAACCACATTAATCCCGGGGGAGACAAAAGGAGCAAGCAGCGCCGGATAATTTCCGGGGTCATATTCCAAATCGGCATCCTGAATAATTGTTATATCGCTTGAAACGAGTTTTAATCCTTCGCGGATTGCCGTGCCCTTACCGGAATTTTTTTTTAGATCAACAACTTTTATCCTTTTATCTTTTTGAGCTAAATTTATTAATATCTCCAAACTTCGGTCCACTGATCCATCGTTGACCGCAATAATCTCCGTCACCTCGCGGCGTTTTATTACGGCCTCAATCAATGTTTCTATCGTGCTTTCTTCGTTATAAACGGGAATAAGAACAGCCACTGTCATATATATGTCCCAAACCGGCTACGCGGGAAATGAAAAATATTTCCTGAAACCAAAATTAAAATTCATTATAGTTTCAAGGTAAAAAACAACGGCATTCAACAAAACCCACATGCTACATATTAATATAAACTTTTTATTTTCAGAATATTTATCAAACAGCATTTTAAGTCCTATTATTCCGAAAATAACGGTAAACGGCTCAAGAGGGGTTCGGTAGCGCTGTATCCCGGCAAAAACAGCAGTTACAATGAAAAAATTCAAAAATAGATAATAAAATATATAATTTGCGCCGAAGGATCTGATCATTCCATAAATGCAAAAAGGCAATATCAAAACAAAGGTAACATCATAGCTACCCAAAGTCGGACACCAGACATAATACTGCTTTTTTATGAAAAGTCCAATATGCCGGGATACCGTCAGGCCGCGGAAAAATTTTAAACCCTCTTTGAAAAACATTTTATCCTTTTGATATTCCGACAATCCGATGCTCCTGCTGCCGAAAATTCCTTCTATCACGGCCGTTGAAGGATAAATTTTATACTCATTGTTTGCATTCCAAAATTGATATCCGGACTGGATATTCACGGGCGCTATGATGCCGTTAATCCTGTAATTTCTTATCGTCCATGGCAAAAGAACCAAAACAAACGGGATGACTATGGCAGAGAATTTTTTTAAAACCACGGCAAAGTCGGCGGGGTATTCCCGCCAAAGCCAAAATAAAAGGTACCCGGGCATAAGAAGCAAAATAGGGCGCGTCAAATTAGCAAGCCCCAGAACTATGCCGCCAAGCGCAAGCCTAATCCATCCGGCGCTTCGCACCGAAACGATGCACCAAATAAAAATCAGACTCAAAAAAGTGAATAAAGTCTCCGATAAAAACACGGAATTCATTTCCAATAACGCGTAATCAATAATGCAAAACCCGGCCGAAATCAGCGCCCATATCCGCTGCCGTATTATTTGATAAACGATTGAATAAACCACTAAACATATCCCGCCCCCCAGAACAGCCTGCGCGATTTTTACCGGGAGGTAATTGTGGCCGAAAATTTTATATATTAATGCAAGAAAAAACGGATATCCGGGTGCCCGAGACGAATAACTGCCTTCAAACCAAAACGTCTTCGTTGTGACAAGGCTCATGGCATATCCGTCATACCCTACTCCATCGTCATGCGGAATTAATTCCCCCCAAAAAAAATTATAAAGCAGTCGCATGCCCACTGCGAATAAAAAAACGGCCGCCAAATCATATTTTATATGCAGGGGCTCATTCGCAGAGATTTGCCTGCTGTAAAATTTATTTATGTATTTAAACATGTTTTTGTAATGCCGTTTCTGTTAATTATTCCAACGGCTGCCGGTAAATGTCCACCAGCTTATTAACAATCCTGTGAATATCGTATTCATCCACCATTATTTTGCGTGCATTTACGGAAAGCTTCGCCTTTTCTTCCGCCCGAAGGCTGCAGGCGTTCAACAATACCCGCGTCCACACAGCAGGATTGTCCGCATCATACACCTTAAAACCTGTTTCTCCGTCCACAACCATATCCGTTCCGCCGATATTGCCGACGATAGGCGGCACGCCGCAGGCCATAGCTTCTAAAAGAGCATTGGACATGCCCTCGGACTGCGAAGGCAATATAAAAAAATCTGCAGCCCGATAATAATTAATCACATCAGGTTTTTCTCCTTCAAAAACAATGCTTTCCCCGATGCCCGTCCGCTTGGCCATCTCGGCCCAGCAATTAAGCATTGCTCCGGTGCCGACAACGACAAAAAAGGCATCAGGAACCGCCTCTATCACCCCGGGCCATGCCGCTATAATTCGTTCCAATCTTTTCTCGGGAGACAACCTTCCGACAAAGACAAATAATCTGCCGTTCCCGCACAGCCTTGACCGAAGCTTATTTGACCCGCCGCTATTTGTCCTTAATTCCGGGGAAAAATTAAATGTATCAACGGGATTCGGCAAACAATAAATGCGCTTTTCACTAATACCCGTCTTTTTAATCTCATCCTTAACATCTCGATTGGGAACCACGAACTGAACCCCGCCGCGTTCCACAATCCATCGCTTAATACCTCCGGCCCGGCCTAACCCAGTAACATCCCACCATCCGCCCAATTTCCCGACCCCGCCCAATGATATCACAACACGTTTTTTTAAAAACTTGCCAGCCGCCGCGCATATCGCGCTTATAGATGAAAATAAAAAATTATGAATAATTTCATATTCCCCGCGCAATTTCCAAATATAAACAACCAGCTTCACATAAAATACCGCGCGGGGAAAAAACCCGCGCCCATCCGCATCTCCTATTCTTATCACATTCACGCCGTCTTCATCGGCCATTTCGGGCAATCCGCCAGCTCCTTTGGTGAGCACGGTGATTTTCCAACCGCGGCTCACAAGTTCATTCGCCAATCTTTGCGTTTTTTTTTCAGCCCCGCCGACAACCGGCGGATAATATCCGATAACAAAAATTGCGTTTTTAAACCCGCTCATATTATTTTAGATTTCCAATAAAACCCGTTTGCTTCTTACCACGATTTTTGCCTTTTCAATGTTTATAAAATCGATACAACCAAAACGCTCTGCAAAAACGCAATATTCTAAACAAACTCCTCAGCACCAATTCATATAAATAATAAAAAATACCGGTTTCGTTAAAATGTTTTTTAATTAACTCTGTAAAATCCCGCCGCTTGTCCCGGTAATAATAATACAAGTATAAATCAATCGCTTCCCTGCGGTATTTTCTATGCCAGCGTTGAACCGCTTTCAAAGAAAATATGTCCCCGAATTTATCAGACATCCATATCTCGGCCGCTTTTTTCCCTATATTCAATGATTTTTCAATATCATACCTGATTTTTCCGGAACTACTTTCGGCGGAAACGGTCCATCTTAAAAAAACGTCGGGGATATAACACGCTCCATATTTGAGCCCGATTGTCCTGAAAGCGATAGTATCGAAAAAAGAAAGAACCTCTTCTCTAAACCCCCCGATATCGCCGATACACCTGCGTTTATATACCGCTGTGCCGCCGAAGGCCATGGATGCTGGCATTTCCTGCACATATTCACGCAAAAAAGCTTTGGGATTGAGATATGTTTCGCTGGTCCATTTTTTTATTTCCACAATTTTTAAGCTGCCTTTATCATCCATCATATATTTCCCGAAAATTACGCCGGCTTCCGGATGCCGCACGGCAGCCGCCATCGCCTTTTCAAAAAAACCCTCCAAAATAGTATCATCCGCGCCGGTAAAATAAACATACTCGCCCACGGCCTTTGAAAAACCCCGATTATGCGCGCCGACGATCCCCATGTTTTCTTCATTAACAAAAAGCCGCGCGCGCGGATGCATAAGAACGAAACCTTTTAATATATCCAGGCTGTTATCGGTTGATGCGTCATCAATTAATATGATTTCGAGCGGCGTGAAACTTTGTTTAAGAACAGCCTGAAGGGCATTTTGTATGCAATGACCATGATTATAATTGGCGATTATTACGGAAAGCGTAGGGAGAGACATTCAATTATACTTGATATCGCTTATACTTTTGAAATTATTTTCGGAAAGATTTATAAAAACCGTCTTTTTTATTATATTCATCAAATTGATCAAATAATTCGTCGATATGTCTTTCAACATCTTCTTCCAATTTTATGCAACTTCGGCTGTTTAATTGGAATAATTCCCCGAACTCTATTTGGCTGTTACGAAAATACTCCTCATACATCTTCGTGCCGGGATATGGAACGAATCTGTTAAGCGACACAAAGGATGGGGCTATCGCGCTGATTATATCGCGAGTAGCCTTAATGTCGTCTATGGTTTCGAATGGAAATCCCGCCATAAAAAACGCCGTCCACTCCAACCCCGCTTCTTTAAGCCATTTGGCTCTTTTTATTATTTCACTGACTTTAATGTTTTTTCCAACTTTATCCAATATTTTTTGAGATCCGCTTTCTATCCCGATAAATATTCTTTGCCCCCCGCTTTTAATAAAGCTTTCAATTTTCTTCGGAGTAAGCGCCATCATTCTGGCGCCGACGCTATATTTAAGTCCGGTGGCCGAGAAAATTTGCGCGCATTTTTCAAAATGATCGTCGTCGGAAAATAAACAGTCATCCATCAGATATATCTGTTGAGAAGAAGACAGGGTTTTGCCTATTTTTTCAATCTCTTCCGATAAATTACCGGCATCGCGATAGGCGCACAAAGTATTATAAGAATGCATACAAAAAGAACATCTATTGGGACACCCCACGGATGTTAAAACGGAAGCAAAATTTATGGGCGGGTAATTGTCATATCCCAATATTAATTCTTTGTCGGGGTTGCGATTAAAAATGGTTTTCGTCATGCGTTCCGAATTATCTATTACAAAATCATACTGCACGCCAAAGTTATAATCCGGGAAATGCCGGCGCATTCCCTCGACATGCGGTCCGCCGATAAACGTGCACATGGATTCCCCAAAACGTTTTTTTATTAAACGCGCCAGAATATCCGCAGACTCGATCTTTGGAGAAACCGCCGTAAAACCCACCGCGGCGGGTTTATAATCCGCAATAATATCAAGCACCTCCCGCCAGATCGGATGCTGCGGATTTTTTAACGCTTCCCTATAAAGATGATATTGTTTCCTTACGGCATTACGCTCCAACGATTCACACTCCCGGCTCGGCCTATCGCCGTCATATATATTTATCCCAAACCCCAAACTTTTTAAATATGTTCCTACAATCGTTAATGTCACGGGATAATGCCACCTTTGATAATTAAAAAACCGATAAAAAGGCGGTTCCACAAGAAGTATCCTGCCTTTATCTTTTAACCCGGAATTAATTAATCGGTCCATAATTTTTTGGTAGCCGGCTGCAAAACGCGCGCATTACGCTCCGCATCGGAGTAAAAATGAAGCGCGTCGCAGATATAAATTTACTGCTATCCAAATGTGTTTTTTGGGACCGCGGTTCGAGAGCGTTAAACTCAGCGAATGCTTTTATTTCAATATCCGGGTTTTTATTCATCACGCGCAAAAACAGCCGGGCCAAAGCCGCCCTGCTGAATGCGTCCATATTGGCCAAATGATATCTGCCCCTTAAATTCCGCTTCACAATCATAAGTATGCCGTTTGCAATATCTTCGACAAAAGTCGGCGAAAAAATTTCTCCGCGCAAACATATGATCGGTTGTTTTAAATATGTGTTTTTATGCCATTCCGAAAACAGCTGTTTTTCATACGGATTGCTTCCCACCGCTTTGCTTAAACGCACGATCGCCCCGTGAATTTTATTAGAAAGAATATGATTTTCGACAATCAACTTCTGCCTCCCGTATTCATTAATCGGACTCGGCGGAACGGATTCGCCATAACCGCCGGCTTTCCCGTCATAAACGGCCCCCGATGAAACAAATAAACTTTTTATGCCGAGGTTTTCCAAATCTTCAATTAAACGAATCGTCCCGTCCACATTGACTGCATAACTTTCGGACCTGTTCCGCGAGCACATTTCCATATTGGCAACAGCCGCGCATATAACAGCATACTCGGGCAATTTGGCCCCGCGGAAAAAATTAAAAAATACCTCTTTAATCCTCTCCCGTGCCATGTCAAATCTGAAACAACCCTTCACATGAGATGAATGCGCCGTTCCGCATGCTTTGAACCCTTTTTGTTTAGCAATAGCCAGCACATACCGGCCGATAAATCCGGAGGCGCCGACAACCAATATTTGTGGGTTATTCACTTTTTTTAAACGCACCGCGAATAATTTTCTTAATTGCAGGTTTAATTTTAGGCTTCAGCTTATAAATAACCATGCTCAGCGGCATCGGGAATAAATAAAAAAGATTTCTCATGATTATCGACACAAATATTACATACCGGGACGCGGAGAAAATCCGGCGGCGGCACGATCGGCAATGCATAACCAAATTAAAATTCCATCTGGAAAAAATTAAAAAATTGCCGTATTTAAGCTTTGCTCCGCAATGCGGACATGTTATATAGACGTCGCAAGTTCCGTCTTGCGCGGGAACTATCCTATCCGGAAGAATATATTTTCTGCAAGACAATTCGGCGGTATGAACGGTAAATTTTAATTTCTCAAAATCACCATTAGACATGTCCGTCATATTGACAATATTGAAAAGTTGATTTTTTATAAAATCAAAGCGGTCTCCTATGATACCTTTCTCGATGCAATAGTTGTAAAGCTGACTGCCTGGATACGGCCGTATAAAATCCATGAGAATGCCGGCATCGTTCCGCTTTTTCCAATAATCAAGCGTTTCTTTTGCGGTATCCAGCGTTTCCGCCCTGTCGCCGAAAATAAAATTTGCCTGCAGGCTTAATCCATGTTTTAATGTTATATTAATAGCCCTATCGATATCCCTCGGCTGTATATGCTTTTTCATGCTTTTAAGAACCGCTTGGTTATAGCTTTCAAAACCATAACTAACGAAATAACAGCCTGATTCTTTCATTATAGGCAGCATTTCCTCATCAACCGAATCCACTCGCATTTGGCAAAGCCATTTACACTCCCAATCGATTTCTCTTAAAAAGGCCTTCATGCGGCCGCAAAACTCGTACAGCCATTGGCGATTATTTGATAGGAGTTCATCGTAAATCGAAATAAGATTTATTTTATACCGTCTGACGTTTGTTTCTATCTCATCCATAACTGAATTCACCGAACGTTGCCTGTATTTGTTCCCAAGCGGGTGATAGCAAAAAGTACATAAGAACGGACAAGAACGGCTGCAGATAATAGGATACAGTCGGGGATGATCATAGATATCATAGAAGGCTTGATCGCTGGGACGAACATGATCGAGATATTCCTCGAATTCAAATCCATCCAAGTCCGGCAAGGGAACAACATCTAGATCCGCAATGGCAGTCTGCGCCGGATTGCAAACAAATTTTCCTTCAGAAATATATCCAATCCCATTTATACTTCCGATATCTCCGTTATTCTCCAAACAATTAATAAGTTCAACGATGGTCTTTTCGCCTTCGCCTATCACTACATAATCCGGTTTAAGCGCCGTAAACATTAATTCAGGCTCACTTGAGATTATGCCTCCGCCTATTATAATTTTTTCTCTTTTTCCAAATACCCGGACAGCATCAACCACCATTTTTATCTGTTTGTATGCTATGGAAAGTCCTCCGGTGCAAACGATATCATATCCCGTGGATTTTATTTTGTTTTTGATAATGCCGCCGGAATCGCCGCTGAAATGATTAAGATTTATGCAATCCACCCTGTGCCGGTTCTGTTTCAGCACAGCGGAAATATATGCAAGGCCGAGCGGAAACAAATATTGGAAATTTACGCCGTTTGCTACAGACAAAACTCCTGATTCGGGCACACTTTTGGGTGCAATAATTAAAATGTTCATAAAATCACCAAGGATTATATTGTCCGGACGGGCAGGGGCAGGGGCACGATAAAATGCCCCCCCATATCGGAATAAACGCTGTTTTTTTTGATAATTTGCACAGCATAATTCCATGCGAGTATAAGCGTATACTCCGGCTTTTTTCGCAATAATTCTTCGGGACTTAACACGGGCAGATGATATCCTGGGCTCAACATCCCCTGCCTATCCACATTGTCGTCGACCAGAAAATCTAAAAATTCGGCGATATTAAACTGATAAATGACGTTTGTAACCGTCACGGAAGCACCGTAGCCTGCGATCATTTGCTTTTGTGATTTTATTTTTTTTAATAACTCCAGATTTTGTTCTTTCGCCTCATCTATTCTTTTTTTCCACGCCACAAAAGTAAGCCGCCGATCCAGTCCGCGCTCTCTTTCAAAAGATATAGTCCTCGCCACTTCATTTGAAATATGATCGCCGGCCTCCGCGATACGCTTGACAATAATCCTGATCGAGCCACCCTTGCTTGAGATATTTTTTGCCGATACGATTTTCATGCCATGCTTCCCGAAAAAACGAACCAGCGGCCCAAGGGAATGGTAGGATAAGTGCTCATGATAAATGGTGTCAAAAAGATTTTTCTCAATCATTTCCGCCAAAGATGAAACCTCAAATATAAAAATTCCATCATCGTCTAAAAGCCGGCCCACCCCCTCCGCGATATCATTAAGATTATCAATGTGAGCGAATACGTTATTGGCAAAAATTATTTTTGACGGGCCGTATTCGTTTCTTATTTTATCGGCCAACGACGATGAAAAAAAGAGCGGCAAAGTTTCTATGCCGGCTGCCGATGCTTTCGCAGCTATTTTTACCGCAGGGTCAATGCCAAGAACCCGGAATCCTCTCGATTTAAAAAAACCAAGGAATGTTCCGTCGTTGCTTCCGATCTCTGTTATTAAGCTTTTTTTTGCGGGCTTTATATATTGCAGTATTTCCTCCGCATATCCGCGGAAATGCTCAACAAGCCCCGCGGAATCGACCGTGCAAAAAATGTATTTAGTAAAAAGCGCCTCCGGATCAATCACATCCAGCAACTGCACGTGGCCGCATTCGCGGCAAAGAAAAAGATCTAATGGATACACTGTCTGAACCATACGCCGCTGCGCGGCGGAGATATACGCATCTCCAATCGGCGTCGGCGCCAAAGACATCGCCAACTCTAAGTTGCCACTTTCACAAAGTCTGCAAGTGCTTCGTCTAACACAATTTATTTTCATTATTTCGAACTTCCACGCGTTTTTTCGCTACCACGCATTATGCTTTCTTGGCCGCACAATGACAGTCCCCCGTCGACCACAAGGGTTTGTCCCGTTATAAAAGAGGCTTTGGAATCACACAACAGCAACACTGCATTTGCGACATCCATGCTTGTTCCCATGCGCCCCAAAGGCACATAATGCCCAAAACGTTTATATGCATTTTTCATCTCCGGCGGATATTTTTTTAAATCATATTTTATCAATGTTCCCGGCACCACACAATTTATGCGAATACCCAGTTTCCCCAGTTTAATCGCCTGGAACCTAACGATTTGTTCAATCCCCGCCTTGGCTAAATGATACTCCAGCGACTGCCTTTCATCAACGAACCGCGCCCCCATTGAACCAATAATTACTACGGATTTTTCACCGGCCAATCTATGCCGCAATGCCTGCATAATTCCGCATGTAGCTTTTACCGTTGTTCCCACTTCGCCATCCCATTCGTTTCTCTCACCCCGATACCTCTGGCAAAAAACAAGATTATGTGGCTTGCCGTTTACGGCAATTATTTTGGAAAACAGCCCGGAAAACTCAGCCGGATTGGAGACATCGGCGCTCCAATATGTCTTTCCATGTCTAGCCCAAGAATGAGGCACGCTTGCGCGCCGTCCGATAACCGATATTTTATGCCCATCCTTAATACAGCTCGCGGTAATAACACTGCCGATCGCCCCCGCCCCCCCGACAATTATTGTATGCGGCCTTTTCATAAATTTGTCCGCCTTTTCCTATTCGGCTCTTGCCGATATGCCTCTATACTAAGATTCAATTCTTCCACAAATTTCTTTATATTTTCAGTATTGCCTTCTTCCGGGGACCATGGCGCATAAAGGCTTGAAAAATTATTAAATGGTCCGTTCGTGACCTCATGATAAACAAACGAATCCGACCTTATAACTACCGAATGGTACAATGGCGCTGATACCCTATAATAAAATTTTCGGCCGGATCGGTAATCCCCCATTTCAATAACATTCATAATTTCGCCTGATTCCTTAAATATAACAACATCCGCGGCCCCCTCGATAACATGAAATGATTCGCTTTTATTTATATGCTTGTGCGGCCGTATATATACCTTTTTTGAAAAGGCAATAATCATTTCATGTATGGCATCGGCTAAGCTCCTGTGGGCGCACAACCGCATCCTATTTCTAGAGTTGGCCGCCGCGCGCATTTTTAACGGCTCAATATCATGCGCCGCAATTTTCACAATCGATTCTTTTGCAAATACCGCCTCATTATCAGGATGGGCTTTCATATTCCTTGCTATCAGCAGCGAAAAGGCGACCTCAGCATTTTTCCCCGCCTCTGATATTATATTATTATCTTCATCGGCGTCGGCTCAAAAATTCATTAAACGGCGGCTTGCCAAAGAAAATATGGATCGGAATTCGCCTCCGCTGCCAACAAATTCCCGGTTCTTCATAATCACCGCTCTTTCATTCTCTGGATTTACACAAAGAAGACAAAGCCTGATCTTATCTTTAATCAAGAATGACGGATGCCTTATCGGCAGATGCGATCCCGGCATAAACATTCCCTGCTTATTGATATTATCATCGGCGACAAACAAGAAATGTTTTTCTAAATTAAAAAAATTTACGAAGACGCACCCCGAATGTCCGGAACCATATAATGCCATCCTGCCGCTGCCTCTTGCGCGATATCGCCGCAAAAAATCATCCGACATATCGGCGCGGCGGCCGAATTCCCGAGCATACTTCAGCGCCGCCGATTTTTCGTTTTTTAAAAATACTTCCCCAGCCGGGCCCAAGGGAGATTTGCGGATCCGCGTTATAGCCACCAATGAATTCTCCAGCAGGTAAGGAAATTTTTTAAATTTTATATCAACAAGACCGCATGTTTTTAGAACACGAAGAAACGTCGCCGGAGTAAAATACAACACATGTTCTTCCCAAATGGTGTTATAAACAAACCGTTTGAGCGCGGGTGAAAAATCGGGGACTTCAAATATGATATAACCATCATTTGTTAAAAGCGCCGACAATGCTTTTATAAACCGCTGTGGATTGCGCGAATGTTCGAGCACATGCCTGGCTATAAGAATATGCGCACGCCCCCCCCCCCGCTTTGCCATAGCGCGCGCCGCGGTGACATTAAACCTGTTGCCGATAATTTCCACACCGGGATATTCCTTGCAAATGCCGGGAATTTTTTTATAATTCAGAAGTGCGGTATTTTTAAAGCCGCGTTTTTTCAGTCTTCCCAGCAAGGATTCGTCCTTGGTGCTCATGCCCCTGATATTCGATGCCGTGGTAATGCCGGGCAAATTGCACAGCATTGCGGCCAAGGAGTCTAAATGTCTTTCAGGTTCCAAGTACGAAATCCATTTAAATTTCGGCTTTAAAACGCTGACCGGCGCCGGATCCGAGATTTGGATAAGTCCGCACAGTCCGCATTGACCGATAGCCAGCGGATAGCGTTTTTCTTGGGCATTTTGGCGCTTAAGAAACCGATTGGCTATCGGCTGAAAGCCAAAATCCAATAATTTATTCACTTGTTTTGCCCTACAAACAGCGCACCCTGTCATATTTCTTATAAAACAAGATCCCCGCATTCAAAATATACCGCATTTACTATGCCTGAATTATTCAAAATATATAAATGAATAATCCCCCGTATATCCTGAAAGGTCAAAGAACCATTTCCATTCCTTTGGGGTAAAAAAACATTCCCCCGTTAAAACCCAGCACATCATATTTACTTTCTCTTCTTCGTTTCTATAAGACTCAACGACAAGGTATTTGTTTTTACCAAGACGCTCCATTTCACTCAACGCTTTTACCAAATCATAACAATAAAGGTTATGAAGAGTGTTTATTGAAATAACAAGATCAAAACTCTTGTCGGCAAAAGGCAGGCGCGACGAAGCGTCCGCTTTTCCGAGAAATTGCCGGACCTCTTCCTTTGAATTTTTTATTGCATATTCCGAAATATCCACGCCGCGGACGTCTATGCCGGGCACCGCCTGCGTAAAATCATACAGCAATATCCCTTTTCCGCAGCCGACATCCAGCAGTTTGGATCCGGCTTTCAAAGCATAATATTTAGACATCGAGTCTGCCACTGTGCGCCAGCGTCCATCATATTTATATCCGCCATATCCAAATTTTCTATCCCCATCCCAATAATCATAATCATATTTTTTTGCCTTTCTGTTGGCATCCGCTTTCGGATATCCCGTCATTCTTGCGATATAATCCCGTTTTGTTTTTTTATGAATGGACGACAAAAAATCTATTTCCGCCATCGTAGCCTCCAAAATTCTGATTTTTTACGCTTTGTGAACATACTCTAACGGCTGCCTGCAAATCTCCGCCCAATTAGCCTCTATCCATTTTATAACCTCGCCCAAACCATCATCTATATTCACCATGGGCTTCCAGCCGAATTCCTTTTTTGCTTTGCCGGAATCAATCACATATGCCGAATCCTGGCCCAACCGTTCCTCAACATTTTTTACCATTTTCGGGAAATCCACTTTCATTTTTTCGCAAATTTTCGCCACGATATCCCTGACGGATATCCCGCAGTCGGGAGAGAGATGGTAGATCTCGCCTATCCGGCCTTTTTCCAGCACCCCTACTTCTCCCCGCGAAACATCCCGTATATGTATATATGATTTGATCGCTTTTCCGCCTCCATGCAGTTCGATTTTTCTGCCGGTTTTTAGGCAAATAATGCTTCTGGGAATTATCTTAAATAATTGCTGATGCGCCCCATATACATTTGTTGAGCGAACCATAACCAACGGAAATCCGTAATTCTTGTAAAATGTGAATAATGATAAATCTCCGGCGGCTTTTGAAGCCGCATAAGGAGTGCTTGGATTTAACGGGGAGCATTCTTTTACCACGCCCGAACAATTTCCATAAACTTCCGGGCTTGAAACATGTAAATATTTCTTAAGAAACTTACAATCTTTCAACATTTTTGCCAATCGTGTTACCGCCACGGCATTAGTCTGAAACCACTGCTCCGGATGTTTCCAGCTGGGTCCGACCTCGCTTTGCGCCGCGAAATTGACAATATAATCCGGCCTGGCAGAATTCACAAGCCGTTTGAATTTGTCCATATCCGAATTTATGTCAATCTGAAAAAAATCATATTGCCGTCTGCCGATACGGGATTTATATTTCAAAAACAACCCCGACTTTTCGGGAGACCGGCTAACCCCGATGACGCGGTGCTCCGCAGTTTCAAATAATAAATCAATAAAATCCTGGCCGGAAAATGAGTTGGAGCCCAAAACCAATACTTTTTTCATATATCAATTTGCTTTGTAAAAAGCTTTTTTTGCATGTGCGAAGCCAACATTTTTTCTGCTTTTGCTAATTGTATCTTTTTCAATATATTCTCTTCAAAATTGCCCGGAGAAAACAACAGCTTATGCCTTCCCGACTCCGTAAAACAATTCAATAAAATACAGCACCATTTAATTTTATAGGCTCCCATCAATATCCGGGACCTGATTTGATGCGTTTCAATATTTTTAATCCCCTTCAAAACGGATTTGGAAAAAATATCATAAAATTTTATGGGAACAGGGATTTCCGGCTGGCAAAAAAAATCATTGATTGTTTTAGCAGGATCGTCCCATCCGGCATATTCAAAATCTATAAATTTAATCCTCCCGTCATCCTGCCGAACGGCATTGTGAAATCCGAAATCCGAAGGAGAAAGGCATCTCTCATCCCTGCCGAGCTCTTTGCGCGGATCCAGCCCTGAATGCCTGGCATGGGCATATATTTCCGCTTGAATACGGCGCCATTGATCCTTTAATTCAACAATAAACTCTTCCGCATTTTTTTCAACCGCTGAACGCACCGTGATACCGCTTAGTTTCTTTAATCTGGCAGATGTGGTTTTTATATGTTCCTCTACGCTGAAACAAGCCTCCGCAACATTTCCCAGACGTTTTGCCGCATCGGTATATTTAAACTTATTAACAGCATGAAAAAATTTTAATGCCTTACACACCAGCGCGGCATTTATGTCTTCTTCGCGCAGCTTTTTGCCCTTAATGTACTCGTATACGGCGAATCTCAACGGAACATTATGCGTTATCGGCTTCGGAATGCTTCGTATGCCCTGATCCCACACAAACCGGCTGAAAAAAATTTCATTGTTTAACCTATGCGCGCCGCTGTCATTCTCCAAGCCGTGATAATATTTAAACAAAAAATCTCCCTTTTTACATAAAACCTTATACACATGGCAATTAATACCGCCATGTAGCCTTACGGCATGCCACTTTTCCCCAAAATTCATTTCCCTCATAAATGCGCAGATCCCGGCGTTTACATTCCCGCAAATCCTCCGCCGCTCTTCTTTGTATAAAAATTTCTTGTGCCCCAGCATAAATCCCTTTTCAGCCGACGGTGGTCCTATTTAATTTATCTTTTATTATATTTGCCAAACTGCGGATTTCATCCAGATTCATGAGTCGCGCCGCAGTTAAAAACCCTATTATTCCCGAAATAAAACCAAACGCCATTCCCGCCAATTTATTCATATAAAAATTATCGATAAGCCTCGCCTGCGCCGCCGCAGCGGTCGCCGAATAGACAACTATTCCGGCGAACAAAGCGCATGCCGCAATCCTAAGCAGCCCCGAATTCATATATCTGATATTCACTGTCCCCAACTTCTTTCCTATAACAAAAAACAATATGATGACGGACATACCATGCGTGCATGATGTCGCCAAAGCTAAACCGGCCACGGGCGGATTAACCAGTTTTAAAAACAGAAAACTCAAACACACATTCACTATTAAGCCGATTATGGACAGTTTTAACATAAAAGTAAAATTTTTCAGCGCAAGAACCGCGCGGCCCGCAATCATGCCTACGGTATGAGGAAAGAACTGCAAAGCCAGAGCCGCCATGGTCGCAGACGTTAAGGATGTCGCTTCAACCCCGAATTCGCCGCGCTGGAACATGCACTCTATAATCGGCCTGCGCAGCAGTATTATCATCAGCGTCAAAGGTATATATAAAAAAGCCACCATCCTTATGCTTCTAGCCAAAGAACCTCCCATTTCATCCATTTTATTCTCCGTGGCCTGCATTGCGAGAAAGGGGAATACCGCAGTGGCAATTGAAAACGAAAATATCAAAAGCGGAACCTGTATCACCTTATTGGCATAATTCAACGCAGAAATACTGCCGGGAGAAAGATATGACGCCATAATCTGGCTTATAAAAAAATTAAGCTGGCCTATAAATCCGGCGATAAAAATAATTTTCGCCGAAGACACTATCTCCTTTATTTCGGCATGTTGAGAGCTGAATGCCGGTTCATACCTAAAACCTTTCTTATACGCGACCGCGAATAAACATCCGGTCTGTATAATCACCCCCAGCAGCATGCCCCACACAAGCGCATATACCCCCCATCCGGTGCAACAAACTATCAGCGCGACGGTGCTGATAGTTATGAATGCCTGGGAGATAACAGGCCAAAAAAACTGCTCAAACGCATTAAGGATGCTGGTCAATATGCCAGTCAAAAGAAGAAATATGATTATAAATGAGAGAGGTCTCAGCATGGCCACCGCAGAGTCCGCCGTCGCCGGCGAAAGACCATGAAAACTTAATCGTATAATAGGGCCCGCCAGAAACAGCACGAAAACCGTAACAACGATGGCGCCGGCCATGATCCAATTTATAAGGACAGCGGCGATTCTATTCATCTCAACGGATTTCTTAATTTTATACGATACGAAAAACGGGATAAAAACCAGAGATACGGTGCTGAGTATGGGATTGTTTATTAAATTGGGGACTGACAGCGCGACATAAAATGCGTCCATCATGCTGGACACACCGAAATATTTTGCGACAATAATTTCTTTTATAAAACTTAAACCATGCGTAAATATTGAAACCACCATCAGCATAATTGATACGTTGGCAATTTTTCTATTTATGGACATCGTCATAATAAAATTAAGCCTGCAGCCCCAAAACATCCGGCACTAACCCAATATAACTCTTGATATTTGCCGCCACGAATTTACAATAGCGATATTGTCCTGCGGCGCGGCATGATTGCCGTGCGCGTCAAAAAAAACTCTTTGGACATTCAGCGGGAAGGCGGAATCACACAAAAACTCTATAAGATCATCGATAAAAAACCGGCATTTATGTTTCAAAACATGGCTAAGTTTTTTCTGCTTTGTCAGAAAAAAATGCACTTTATCGCGGGATAGCCCGGTCCTGTCGGTTTCATAAAATCCTTGAGCGGCAAGCCAGTTATGCGCCGCTTTATGAAGATCATATTTGGGACCCATAACCGGATATTTCGTTTTATGACTAATTATTCGGACTGCCACCCCCTTCTGCTTACACTGCTCCAAAAACTCCAGCACCCCGTTGAACGGCGGGCATTTTTTTATCCCGATACCGTAAATATAGCCCTGAAGTTTTGTCCAGCTGTCTTCTTGGCCTATTGTCCGCAAATAATTTCTGATCTTTTCCTTGTCAGCGGGAAATTTCTCGGGGATTAATCTTCGTCTTAGAGCTTCGCAATAAATAACTTTATCATAACAAACTATTGTATTATCAAAATCAATTCCAACTATCATTTTTATTCCAAATCCATATTAATAATTGGCCGGATGACTCTGCCGAATTCTAAATCATTAAGAGCATGATCAATTTCCCTTAACGGATACTCCTCTTCCACCAAAGGACCTAAATCCAGTTTTCCCGACATAATAAGCTGCAGGTAGCGGGGGAAATCGCGCTCCGGCAAATTATCCCCGCCCCAAGTGCCCATAAGTCTTTTGCCCTGATTAAAATATTTTGGATCTATCTCTAAAATCTTCCCATAATGCGCGTTCCCGACAATGACCGCCGCCCCCCCTCTGCTGCGCAAAATTTTAAGCGTCTGTATCATCACGGAAGGATTTCCCGTTGCCTCAACACTTAAATCATATCCGTCCTTTTTTAAATCCAGCAATTTTTTAACCGGATCTTCTTTAGATGCGTCAATCGTCGTGTGCGCCCCCATTTTCATCGCGGTTTCAAGTTTATTCTTCCTTATGTCTACGGCAATAATCGGATTACATCCGCATATCTTGGCTCCCGCTACGCTGCAAAGTCCTATTCCACCGGCTCCAAACACAACGATACTTTGTTCCGGCTTTGCCGACAGCGTATTAATCACACATCCCAGCCCGGTCGGCACCGCGCATCCCATAAGCGCCGCGACTTTAAGCGATACCCCGTTCGGCACAAGCGTAAGCCGATTTTCGCTTATTATCGAATGCCGGCTAAACGTGGTTATGCCTCCGGCATTCACTTTTTTGCCATTCCAATTATAAATTGCCCCGGGGATGTCCGCTCCCGAACCTTTAATCCATGACAAAATAACGTTATCCCCCGGTTTGACTTTGGTTACCCCTGAGCCGATTTCCATCACCCGTCCGCTGCCTTCATGACCAAGGCAATGGGGAAGGAAGCTGTCCGCCCCTCGGTATCCGCGGCATTCCAGTATCTGCGTGTGGCATATGCCGCTATATGCAACTTCAACCAGCGTCTGCCCCGGCCCAAGCGCGGGAATTTCCAAATCAACCAGTTCCAGAGGCTTTCCAAGTTCCGTTAATATCGCCGCCCGTGTCTTCATAAATAAATCCTTTGCGTTTCTATGTCCGAATTGCTTCTTGAATCCGCTGCGCGATATTTTGCGAAGTAAGACCGCATTTTACTCTGGCATATTCCTGCCTGCCGGCTTCGCGCGAAAAAGAATCCGGTATGCCTATTATCAACAATCTTCCTTTGGGATTTTTAAAAGCGGCGTATATTTCCGCGATGCTTCCGCCCAGTCCGCCCAAAACACTGTGTTCTTCCACCGTGGCAATTATTTTATATCTGGCGAATGCTTCAGCCAGAAACTCTTTATCCAACGGCTTCACGGTATGCATGCTCACGACTCTAGCAGAAATTCCTTTCTCTGCCAGGATATTCGCGCTTTGCAAAGCAGCCGCGACGATATTCCCCGTCGCTACAATACAGGCATCGCCGCCTTCGCGCAGCATGATCGCTTTTCCCACAACAAAATCCGCCGTTTCTCCGTGAACAGCCGGTTCGCCTTTTTTACCCAAGCGGATGTAAACAGGTCCTTTTTCTTTAAATGCTTCCCTTAAAGCCGCTTTGACCTCAATTTGATCGCAGGGACAAATTACGCTCATGTTCGGCAGCTCCCGCATAAACGCAATATCTTCGCAGGCATGATGCGTCGCTCCGTTTTCCGCATATGAAAAACCTCCACCGACCCCGACTATTATAACCGGCTGATTATGATAGCAGATGTCTATTTTTATCTGTTCAATACAGCGGATAACAGCAAAAGAAGCGATTGTATAAGTTACGGGGCGCAAACCGGACATGGCCATTCCCGCCGCCATGCCCATCATGTTCGCTTCTGCGACCCCGCAATTAAAAAATCTGTCGGGAAATTTTCTCTTATATTCATCAAAAAGCCGGTTCCCTATGTCCCCGGAGAGGAGGATTATTTTCTGATTCGAGCCGGCAAGTTCGGTCAATTCGCCCGCAAAAGCATTTCTCATATCAGAATCCCAGTTCCCTTAAGGCCTTTTGAACTTCATCCGCATTCGGAACACGGTAATGCCAATTATTATCATCCTCCATAAAAGACACCCCTTTCCCTTTTATGGTATGCGCAATGATTGCCACAGGCTTACCGCTTCCATCCGGCACTTTTACCAAGCCGTCGATCAAAACTTGGATATTATGCCCGTCCGCCTCATATGCGCTCCAGCCAAATGCCTCCCATTTTGCCTTAAGCGGATTCAGCGCCATTATCTCTTCACTGCGGCCCGTAGCCTGCCACCGGTTAAAATCAATAATAACCGCCAAATTATCCGCCTTCTTTGCCGGAGCAAGCATGGCCGCTTCCCAGACGGATCCCTCATTGCATTCGCCGTCGCTCAGAAGCACATATACGCGGTAAGGATTTTTTGAAATTTTTCCGGCCAAAGCCATGCCCAGCCCGATGGGCAATCCATGCCCGAGAGAACCCGTGGCCGCCTCAAGCCCTGGAACACATTCCGGACTCGGATGTTCGGGAAGGCAACTGCCATGCTGTCCGAATAAATCCAACATTTCTAACGGAAAAAAACCTTTATGCGCCAAAACAGCGTACAAGCCCATCGCAGCATGGCCTTTGCTTAAAATAAATCTATCCCTGCTGTCATCATTAGTATTTTTTATGTCTAATGCGCCGAAATATGCCGCCACTAAAATATCCACGCAGGATAAGGCGGAACCCAAATGCGGAGAATTTGCTTTATACGAAAGCTCTATAATTCTGGCGCGGATTTTTTTTGCGATATGCTTAAACTCGGGAATATTATGCATTTACCTAGCGAACGTATCTATTTTATCTCCAGCATCTGCATGGTTTTTATATTATAATATCGTTTGTCGGATATCGGATCGGGCAGTTTCCCAGCCTTAAATGCCGAGCACAAATCGCGCACGGCGTCTTCAATGCTGTGTTGCGGAACAAATCCCAGCTCGTTTTTAATCTTATCGGAAGACACCTGATATGAACGCTTGTCATCCGTGGGAGCTGTTAATATTTTTATATCCTTGAGTCCCATCTCTTTTGAAACAACTTTATAAACCATATCTGCGATTTCCATAACCTTAAAATTTTGGTACCCGACATTGAATATTTTGCGGTGTATTTTCTCGTCCGGCCACTTAAGACTTTTTATATACACCTCAATGATATCCTTAATGTGTATATTGGGTCTTTTCTGTTCTCCGCCAAGAACTGTTATTTTCCCAAGATTTACGGCATGATTTGTGAGAATATTAACCGCAAGGTCAAAACGCATTCTTGGAGAATACCCGCAGACGGTCGCGGGCCTTATAATCAGCGATGTAAAATGCGGAGCTCCTTCCTTAAGCAGATATCCTTCACATAAAGCTTTGTATTTTGAATAATCCGTTAACGGCTCCAGCGACAGCTCTTCTGTGACATTTTCTTCCTGTTTTACGCCGTACACGCTTGAACTGGATGCATAAACAAAACGCTTTATGCCGGCCTTCTTTGATAATTCCACAAGCTTAAAAAAAGCATCATAATTAATAGATTTGCCCAAATCAGGATTAAGTTCATAACTGGGGTCATTTGAAATACAAGCAAGGTGGATTATGGCATCTGTCCCGGCCAGAACTTTCTGCATCAATCTCGGATCTCGTATATCTCCTTCTATCTGTGTCAGGTTGGGATCATTTTTTACGCAATCCAGCACATCTTTGCCATAAATATATAAATCTATTACTCTTACTTTATAACCGGCTTTTAAAAGCTCCGGAACTAAAACAGCTCCCACATACCCGGCTCCTCCCGTTACAACAACTTCCTTTATTGTTTCTTTCATAAATGCACCTTTATTTTAAAATGGATTCGATATGTTTAATTAATGCCGGATATTCTATGGAACTGCGATGCCCGACCGTGGCAACCGCTTGAGCTCCCACAGCATTTCCGACAAACCCCGCCAGTTCGATTGGCGCATTCTGCGCAACACAAAGCGCGGTAATAGACAAAAACGCATCCCCTGCTCCCATGCGGTCTATTACATGCGTAGCCAATGCCGGCACATCATAAAATCCCTCCTTGTGGTCATAGCATAAACATCCACAGATGCCTCTAGTAACATTAACCTTGGGACATTTAAGACTCTGCGCGACTTTTAATACCATTTTTTTTATGTCCTCGCTTTGTTTGTCCCGAACCTCAAGGCGTAATTCGGGTTCCGCTATGCACACATAATCCGCTCTGGGATACCGCGATATCGTATGATACCCCAAATTGGCGGCATTGGATTGTGAATTTACCACCAAAAATCGGGCTTTTTTGCATATAATCTTAATCGCCTCTTTAGTCAACATCCCGTGCCCGAAATCAAAAACAACCACAACATCGTATTTGGGAATTTGCTCCTTTAGAATACGGCATAATTGCCGATTTTCCCTGTCCCCCAGCAATGCATCATTAATATCATAAACTTCCAGCATTTTTGTGAAAAAATATTTCTCAATGAAACGTTTTTTTAAGACAGTTGGCGCATCTTTGCGATAAACAAACATCTTCTTTATATTATCGCTGAGTTTTCTTCTTATAAAGCCTTCATGTGAATTCTGCTGCCCCAAAACCGTTATCAACCCCGCCTGTTCGCAAAAATTTGAGATATTATTCGCCACAGCAAGAACTCCGCCGGCGAATTTTTCGCAGGATAAGGATTTGACGGCGAGCATGGGCTCTTTTGATGATTTGCCTATGGCCAAACAATAATTATATTCGTCTATTATGGAATCGCCGACCACAAGAACTTTCAAAGACTTGGCACTTTTAATATATTCTGAAATCCGTTCAAAACTGTATTTTTTGGAAAAGGATTTAAGATAATCCGTCACTTCCTTGGGATAAACCGGAAAACATTTATTTATCAGATTGGATGAGCTGAAAACTATGTCTTCGGTAAATTCCAGCCTTCCCCCCACGGAAGCGACAGCCGCCGATTCCCTGTCTATCCCGCCTGTTATATCCTTGACCGCAGAGCGGTATTCCGCTCCTTTTATATATATGTCGGGCTTCAAACATTTTATGGCCTGCACCGCCGTAGGCCACTTGTTTATCGCGACATAACCGACAAAACCCAAGGCGGCAATGGATTCCGCCCGGAGATTTTCGTGAAAAACAGGCCTGTGCGGGCCCTTATTAACATATTTATCCGGAGTGACGGTGACGATCAGAACATCGCCCCTTTTCTTCGCCTGTTTTAAATGCCGTATATGTCCGATATGGACAAGATCAAAAACGCCATGGCAATGAATTATTTTTTTGCCTTGTTTTTTGAGCCCGCGCAAAGTACCGGCAAGAATTTCCATGTCTACGATCTTATTGATATAATCCATAAAATTAACCCAAATATTTAAACCAATCCGCGGTCGCTTCGCTTATAGATTTTTCGTCCCAAACAGGAGCATTTTTCCAATAATCGATATTCTTAAGCATTATTCCCACGCCCTCCCTAAAATTTACTTTGGGCTTCCAGCTAAGCCGCTTATGTATTTTACCGGTATCCGCGAATGTGCAGTCCGGCTCGCCCGGGCGCTTGGGAACATAAACAACTTCCCCTCCTAATAATTTAACCAAACTATTGACGCTGTATGTGTTTCCTGATCCCACATTAAACACCTCTCCGGCCATATCGGATTCGGCCGCCGCCACGAATGCATCCGCAACGTCGGAAACAAAGGTGAAATCCCTGGTCTGGCTACCGTCCCCGACTACCGTGAAGGGTTTTCCGGCAAGTTTTTGCGCCAAAAACACCCCGAAAACCGCGCCATATGTGCCGGCGGTTCTGGCTCTGGGACCATAAACGTTGAAAAGCCGCAGGGAAATGCACGGCAGTTTGTAAATCTTTTGCCAATGTAAAACATATTGTTCGCCCAAATACTTAGTAAGCGCATACGGATACATCGGGCTGATCGGAGCTGTTTCGGGTGTCGGAAAGCTGTCCGGAATGCCATAACATGAGGATGAGGCAGCATACACAAACCTCTTTGCTCCCGCCTGCCTGGCGGCTTCCAACACCGCGACGGTGCCATCCACATTTGAATGATGATACTTAACCGGAAAATTTATCGACGGCACAATATCAGCCAAAGCGGCGAGATGAAAAACCCAGTCTACGCCGGTAAAAAGCGGTTTAATCTCCGTGAAATCCGCGACATCAAACCCGTGAATTTCTAATTTACGGTTGCTTTTCAAATGATTAAGATTTTCCATCCTGCCTGTTGAGAAATTATCTATCACTTTTACTTTATGGCCGTTATTCAAAAGCCGTTCCACTAAATGGCTTCCTATAAAACCGGCGCCGCCTGTAACAATGCATTCATTTTCTAAAGGCATAAATGTTTAACCTTGCAACGCAGAAATTTACATTTTTTCGGGGGCGGACACTCCAAGCAAGCCTAGTCCGCGTGCGATTACCTGCTTCGTCGCGCGGCAGAGGAGCAGGCGAAAATCCGTAAGACTCCTGTTCTCCGCATCCACAACTTTACACTTTTCATAAAATGGGTGGAAAAGTCCGGCAAATTCCAGCAGGTACGCGGTTAAATGGTGCGGACTTAAATCTCTTGCACAGGCTTCAAGCGTTTCCTGAAACCACGCCATTTTTATCAAAAGACGGCGTTCTTCCTCTTCCGGACGTTGGGACATAACACCGGCCAGCGCGGAAATATCCGGGACAGCCATTCCTTTTTCCTGCGCCTGCCGGAAAATGGAACAAATCCTGGCGTGAACATACTGCACGTAAAAAACGGGGTTTTCGCTGGTCTGTTTTTTAGCCAAATCCAGATCGAAATTAAGATGCGAATCGGGGGTTCGCATGGCGAAGAAAAATCTGCAGGCGTCCTTGCCGGCGTCATTTATTAATTCTTCAAGAGAAACAAATTCGCCCGCCCGCTTGGACATTTTCACCCCTTGCCCGCCGCGGCACAAACGCACGAACTGATGTATTATCACGGAAAAAGATTCTTTGGAATACCCCAAAGCTGATAAAGCCGCTTTCATCCTCGGAAGAAACCCGTGATGATCCGCGCCCAATATATTTATAAGTCTGTCGTATCCCCGGCCGTACTTGTTTATGTGATACGCGATGTCGCCCAAAAAATACGACGGCTGTCCATTGCTCTTCACAAGCACTCTTTCGGCGTCCTCCTTTTCCTGAGAGCCGCAATCCTGCGCGCCGAACCAAACCGCGCCGTCTTTTTCATAAACCCTGTTTTTTTGCCTTAAAAGCTCAAGCGCTTTATCCAAAAAACCGTTCTTATGCAATTCGGACTCAAAAAACCATTTATCAAAACTCACTCCGAAATTATCCATATCTTTCTTATGCAGAGCCAAAAGCTCTTTAACCGCAAACAGGGAAAATTCTTTATCGCTCCAGTTAAGGTTTTTATCCAGTTTCTTTGCCAATTCAGCCAAATATCCCCCTTTATATCCGTCTTCCGGGGGTTCTTTTCCTTCATATCTGGCTTTAAGCGATTTTCCCAGCAGTTCAACCTGCCTGCCGGCGTCATTAACATAATATTCGGAAGAAATCTTATACCCGAGGAATTTAAATATCCGCGCAAGGCTGTCTCCCAAAACAGCGCCCCTTCCGCTGGCCATATGCAAGGGTCCGGTAGGATTTGCGGAAACAAATTCCAAAAGTATTTTTTCCCGCGGCTTTGGGTCAAGCGCGGCAAAATTTTCGGGCTCAGCCAATATTTCCCTCAACGCTTCTCTTAAAAAGCCCGTATCCAGCGTTATATTCACAAAACCCGGGGCCGACGATTCAGCCGAAGCAATGCCTTCAAGGCCGGAGAGACAGCCTGCTGCTTCATCCGCCGTTTTCATCGGGGAAGTTTTTAGTTTTTTCCCGGCCTGCATAGGCCAGGGAATGGAAATGTCCGCTTTTATGTGGCCGGGGGGAGGAAGGAATAAAAACGCCGGAAACTCCGCATTCAGAATCGGGAATTTTTTCCTAAGGCATTCTTCAAATGATCTTTTTATAACCGCAAGCTTCATATAACCGGCTCACAAAATTTTGGCATTTCTTCGGCTTCGCTTAACGATATTTTTACGCTTTCTCAAAACCCTGGGAGCTGTCCGTTTTGTTTTCGCCCGCCCCGCGGGCCTCAAACCTGCGGAAGGCATCCATTTTACCGCTTTCGCCCAGTGATACAGCTTGTCCAGCGCATAAAAATTTCTGGTTTCCGGTGAAAATACATGAACGATAATTTCCCCGTAATCCAAAACCTTCCACGAAGCGCTTTCCGAACCGTCGGTATACAACCGCCGGACTCCTTCCTCTTTTAAAGCCTTGTCTACGGCGTCCCCGACCGCATTCATCTGGGCGGCAGAATCAGCGGACGCCAATATCAGGAAATCGGCAAGAGATGATTTCCCCAGCAAATCCAAGACAAGAATATCTTCCGCTTTTTTTGAATCAACCGCCATGGCCGCGATTATAGCCCGTTTTTTTGCCGGTTTAGAAGTCATTTTAAATTCCGCCTATTTTTTTAAATTCCAATCTTTCTTTCAGTATAAGTTCGTTCTGATGTTCTATATTTTCCAGCGCCGAACTCAGCAAATAAGAAAGAGTGTTGAATGCGATGGTGATGCCGTTGCGCTCCTCCATATCAATCTCGCCCTGTTTGGAAAATATCATGTAGCCCTGCGGCTTATTTTTACCCGGCAATACCAACAGGTATGTATTTGGGTTCATCCATTCGCTTTTTATATCTCCGGCAGCCTGCATGGCCATAACGGCCGTATCTTTAAATGTCCCCTCAGCTCCGGCTATTTCAAACTCGTCGTTGAAAGAATTATAAATACAGGCGGCGGAGCTCCATGCCCCTTCCATGTGAAGCATTATTTCATTCAGCGCTTTTGCAAGGAAATCTTTACTCGACGGATACGTCCGCAGGACGCTCTGGCTTAAATCAAAAAGCATTGTAAGCTCGCTGGATGTCCTTCTGAGCCTCTGCGATATCACGCGCACCATCTCTACAAAAAAGCTTATGGCGGCCACAGGCTGCTTCTCTATCCATTTAAACAAAGCCGTTTTTTCCAATTCAAGCATGGTCACATCCGCGGATGCGGCGGCGCGGGCAAATCTTACCTGATCTTCCATAAGCGCCATCTCCCCGAAGAATGCCCCCTCGGTAAATAATGCCAGCTGTTTAAATTCCCTGCCTTCGGCATCCAGCCTTTTTTCAATTTTAACCTCTCCTGAAGTGACAAGGAAAAGACTGTTGCCCCTGCTGCCCTCTTCAAAAATTATTTCCCCCTGCTTATACGCAACCGGCTTAAGCACTTTTGAAAGCTCGGTAAGCCGCTCCTCCGGAAAAGCCTTGAATATCGCCAGGTTTTTTAGTTTCATCCAGTCATTCTGAATTTCCATAACGCCCTCCTCCTAAACCGCGGAACCGGCCATTGCAGCCGAACAAAGCTGTTTGAAATTTTCCAAATTATGAACTTTCGCCGCGGCCTCCTCATAACTTACAAGCCCCTGCCGCACCAGATTGGCCAGCGACTTGTCCATAGGAATCATGCCGAATTTAGCGCCGGTGTCGATCGCATTGTAAATCATATGCGTCTTGCCTTCTCTTATAAGATTGGATATCGCCGGCGTCATTATCATCAATTCCCTTGAAGCCACCCTGCCCCTTCCATCCTTTTTTTGAAGAAGAATCTGCGATATTACCCCCTGCAGGGACGAAGCGAGCTGAACTCTTACCTGCGTCTGCTGATGCGGCGGAAAAACATCTATTATGCGGTCTATCGTAGACGGACAGTCCTGCGTATGAAGCGTGCCGAAACAAAGATGCCCGGTTTCAGCGGCGGTTATCGCAAGCTGAATCGTTTCCAAATCCCGCATTTCTCCGACAAGTATAACATCCGGATCCTGCCGCAGGGCGGCGCGCAGGGCGTTTGCAAAGGATTTAGTCTGCTGCCCCACTTCGCGCTGTCTAAATACGCACTGCTTGCTTTCATAGGTGAATTCTATAGGATCTTCTATGGTAAGCACATTGCCGGTCTCTTTTTGATTTATTAATTCAAGCAGACAGGCAAGCGTGGTTGATTTGCCGGAGCCGGTAGGGCCGGTAACAAGAACCAATCCTCTGGGCAAAGCGGACAGCGCCGTCATAGCGGCATTAAGGCCTATCTGATCCGGGGACGGGATTTTAGATGTTATAACGCGCATTACGGCTTCCACCCCGTTTCTTTGAAGAAAAACATTCAGCCTGAATCTGGCCAGACCCGTCACGGCAAAGGAGCAGTCAAGCTCCCAATTCTCTTCAAATTTGGCGCGCTGTTCTTCATAAAGAGTGGAATATATAAGCCCCTTGGATTGTTCCGCATTAATTATGGCAAAACCCGGAATAGGCATTATTTCTCCGTTCAACCGCATCATGGGCGGCTTGCCAATTACAATATGAATATCGCTGGCGCCGGTATTTACGGCAACTTTAAGCATTTCAACTAAATCAACCATTTTGCCTCCTATTTTGAACCGGAATATTTATCCGCTCTATAATAGCATTTTACCATATAGATAAATTAATCCTTTGGTAGGAAAAAATCACTGCCTATCACGATGGTAACATCAACGGCTGTGTTCCTGTCGGGTTCATGGCGGATTTCAAGAAAATCCAGCCCCAGCAACCGCCTGACTTCATCGCTGGCGCTTTGGTTGCCGGTTCTGTCTATTATTTTGGAATTCGGCTCGACATTAATATAATTATCAAAACACAGCACATCAACTCCTTTTTGCCGCAAAAATCTTGTCACATTTAAAGCCACTCCCTGTCTTCCCGACGCATTGCGCACCTCCACGGTAAACCTGGCGCCCCTGTCGCTCCCAAAAGCGTCTTGCACGGCGGGAACAGTCTCCGCTCCGCTGGTTATTGTAAAATCCGCCGTTCCC
>CAZFMJ010000030.1:28842-32479 GCA_964520045.1 uncultured Elusimicrobiales bacterium
CTCGGAAACTCAAAGGCAAGAAGCGCGAAATCATACAACGACAGATTGGATGCTCCTCTCACGCGGATTTCCAGTAGAAGTTTGAAATATTCAAGCGCCAGCGCGGGATTATGCCGCCATTTATTTATCCATTTTTTCGCTTTTTCCCAAAGGTCAAACCGTCCGTAATAACTATTCTCTGTATTGCCGGGGAATTCCACATACCGCGCTCCTTCGCCCTTGTTATTCCTGCCGGGCATCAACCGCGCCAACGTTTCATCCGCTTTCCCCGAATTTGTAAGTTTTGCATTACTAAGGCCTGTTTCGCCGCAAAAAACCTCCGCTTTAACCAAATCATGGCTGTAGCTTACCACCGCCGCCGGTTTTGAAAGTATAACCAGCGGGAAACGACCGGCGTTCTGCATATGGCGTGCGGCGGGCGAAAAAAAATGCGCGGCGGAAATAAGTAAAACACCGGAAAACCCGGCGATAAAAATCATCCTTTCTGCTCTCATATCAGATACTCGCGGCATAATTTATTCAGGACACGGAATGCACCGTATCAGCCTTTTTGTTTTTGGTTCAGACTATTCCATAACTCAACGCCGAAAGGATGCATCCATTTTTCGGTGGCAAGAACATATTTAAGCTTGAGGCTCGCGGCAGACAACAACGCTTCTTCTAAATTTTCAAACGCCTGTCCGCGTATTTCTTCCGCCTGCCGGAAATTTCTGTCTTCCGCGGAAATATCGGCGATATAAATTATTTTATCCAGAACGGCCATCTTCTCCGCCCCTAAAGTATGCAGTCTTATGGCGCTGAGTATTTTTGAATTTGTTATTTTAAAAATCCTGCGCGCGATATCCGCGCTTGCGTATGAATGCAGAAGAGCGGGCTGGTTTTTTATGATATATGCGCGCTTGGACACGCGCAATTTATGCCTATACGCGTATGCGGGAAGTTTATCCGAATCGATACTGCGTCCAGCGTCATGGAGAAGCGCCGCCATCGCGGCCATGCCGGAATCGGTTCCGCAATTTACGGCTAATTCCTGCGCCAGTTTTACCACCGCAAACGTATGACAAAGCCTTTCGTCCGACATCCGGGATTTAAGCCAATTTCGTATCCTTAACCCGTAAAGCCCTTTTTTTTGTATATATTTCCGCACGGCTGGGGCTATAAAAGTCGACAGGCTGCCGTTTGAAAAAATTTCTTGTCTTAACGATGAAGAAGATATTGCCGGAAACCATCCCGGCAAAACCCTGAATTTAAACCCGTAGTTTGATTTTCCCTTAAGAGGGCTTCCCGGACGCCGTCCCACCGAGATTGCGCATAACCGCGCTATTTCTTCGTACCTGCGCCATTCAGAAAAATGTTCAAGGCAATCACTGCCCAAAAGAAGATGGATTTCAGCTCCCGGATGCATCATCTTAAAATGCCGCACGGTCTGATAGGTGTATGTCGCCCTCCCGCGAAGCATCTCAAAAGGATGCACTCTTATTTTTTTCATTAATCCGGGGGGCATTCCTTCCGCCGCCGCCAGCCGTATCATTTTTGCGCGCTCTTGAAACGGCGTAACAGGCAATTCCTTAAACGGCGAACGGTATACCGGCAGGAGATACGCCTTATCCGGATTAAGTTCCGAAAAGGCTCCTTTTAAAAGACGGATATGCCCGTTATGCGGCGGGTCAAAACTGCCGCCGTATATGAGTATTGATTCTCCGGAATTGCGCGGATGAACAGCTGAATTAACTATTTTCATGTGCCCGGTATTCGTCAAAACATTTAACCAGATTTTGTTTGTTCCAACAGACGCTCGATTACATTTATAACGCCGTTTCTATTGCCGTTCGGCTTGATCCCGCAATCCAGAACGGCGGTGTCCGAACCGTAATTTTTTAAAAATCCCGCGCCGCCGTGTTTTAAGAAGGTTACGTCCTTTCTGCCGGTATCTTTCAGGGCTATCTCAACAAGACCGGCTATTTCCCCGTCCCCTTTTATGATGAACTGCCTTTTGCCCGCGGTTATTTCGGAATTAATCAGAGTCTTGATTGCATCAAGGCATGCATGATAAACGCGTATGGTTCCCAATATGTAATTGCAACTTCTGCGGCTCAATTCCGCCATGCCCTTGGGACTTAGGATATACCTCATTTTTTTGGCATTAAGATTGTTTGTTTTTATATATCCCGTTCTTGCCAGCCTTTTAATTATGGCATTGGTCAGTCCCAGCGAAAATCCGCAGGCATCAGCCAAATCCCGCTGTGTGCTTAACGCGCCGAGGGCTATAATATCCAAAATTTTAAGTTCATTGGGAGAGGGCATAAAAATGTTCAATTATTGAACATTTTAGCAGTCTGCCCTTCAAAAGTAAAGCCCGCAAAGAAACCCGCCAGTTGTTGAAAATCCGCGCGATATAGTAGTATATGAATCAGGACAGGGGGCTAAAATTATGGAAAATGATGTTGTCTGGATCAAATTTGACGTGATGGAAAGCTTTATGAAAGATGTGTTTATAAAGCTCGGGGTGCCCGAAAAAGACGCCGGGATATGCGCGGACGCGCTGATAACATCCGATAAGCGAGGCATTGATTCTCACGGCACGGCAAGAATGAAGACCATTTACTACGACAGGATCCGCGGCGGCATACAATTTCCTGCCGCAAAATTTGAAATAGTCAGGCAGGGCCCGACAAGCGCCGTAATAGACGGACACGACGGCATGGGACACGTAATAGCCTATAATGCCATGAACCTCTGCCTGAAAAAGGCGAAAAAATACGGCATGGCCATGACCGCCGTCAGAAATTCCACCCACTACGGCATAGCCGGCTATTACGCGCTCATGGCTGTAAACGCCGGAATGATAGGAATAACTGGCACCAATGCCCGGCCGTCCGTGGCGCCGACATTCGGGGTTGAAAACATGCTGGGCACAAATCCCCTCACTTTTGGAATGCCGACGGACGAAGACTTTCCTTTTGTCCTGGACTGCGCCACATCGCTGACGCAGCGCGGCAAAATAGAAGTATATGCCCGGGCCGGCAAAAACACGCCGGAAGGCTGGGTCATAGATGAAACCGGCCGCACAATAACAGATTCCCGCCAAATACTCAAGGACCTTGTCACCGGCTCCGCGGCGCTGACTCCGCTTGGCGGAATAGGCGAAGAAACGGCGGGCTATAAAGGCTACGGTTATTGCACCGTGGTAGAGATACTTTCCTCGGCGCTTCAGGGAGGAAGCTTTTTAAAAATGCTGCTGGGTTTTCAGGACGGCAAAAAAACGCCGTATCATCTGGGGCATTTTTTTATCGCAATTAATATAGAAGCCTTCTGCGGTCTGCCTGAATTTAAAAAAACCACCGGAGATATACTGCGCCAGCTGAGAGCGTCGGCAAAAATGCCGGATCAGAAGCGCATTTACACCGCGGGCGAAAAAGAGCATCTTGCCTGGCTTGAAAGAAAAGACAAAGGCGTGCCTGTCAATAAAGAACTGCAGAAAGAAATAATAGCGATGCGGGACGAGACGGGACTCACTGAAAAATACAATTTCCCTTTTTGATATTTAAAGTAACCACCCAGCTATTAAAACATTGGAACGCCGATAACGCTGCCCCAAACTATCCTTACAAGCAGTGAGTTTGGGACTGTCCCATTC
>CAZFMJ010000031.1:0-1281 GCA_964520045.1 uncultured Elusimicrobiales bacterium
GTACCATGACATTTCTAAAAAACGCAAACCATGACATTTCTATTTGCTTGCAACAGGCGGAAAACAGCATGGCGGCCGGACAACAGGAAGATGTGATTGAGGGATTAAGTAATCAAGTGACCGAGAGATGAGATATTGGGACCAAATAGACGGTTTTTATATCGTCTTACCTTAATCTCTCAATTACCCGTTCACTTAATCGCTTCCTGATCTTCTGTCTGGGTTGCTGGTGACTGGTGGTTAATCCTGTGATGTTACCACAAGGCAGGAATCGCCTTTGAGTTTAAGCGGCTGATAGGGATCAAGCGTTTTCTGTCCGTCTACTATAAAATGGTAAGGGTATTTGCCGGGGTATATGTATAAGCTTGTGCTCCAGTATTTGCCGTCCTGTTTCATCGGCGCAGGCTGCCATTTCGTAAAACTTCCTTTAATGGAGACTGTGTCCGCCTCGGAATTAACGTATTCAAAAACAATTTTTTGGGCTTTTTCAACTGGTTCGGATTCCTTAGCTTTATCGGAAGAGACCGGCCCGTTCTTTCCCTGCAGGTTTTGCGAAGGGGCCGGTCCAAACTCACCGCTTTTCTGGACTGTTTGGGCTGTCCCGCGGAGCGGGGCGGATTCCTTAGAATCAGCGGAAGAGGATTGTTGTTTCGCCGGTTCAGAAACCGCAGTTGTGCTGTTTTGAACCGCTGCCGCCGTTTTAACTGCCGGAATTTTTGCCTGTTCATCCGGTTTTTTAGGCTGGGCAGGCGCCTTCTGGACAGATTTTTGCTCCGGTTCAGGTTTGGATTCCTTTGAAACAGGCGAAACGGGTTTTTCCCGGGCATTGACAGTCTGCGTGCTTTTTATGACGTCAAGGTCGGCGGGAAGCGCCAGCGGCTTAGGCATCGTCGGCCGCGTTATTGAAACGGGGGCGGATTCCGAAGTTTCATAAGTCCGGGTAGATGAAATATTCAGCGAAAGTCTGCTGTAAAATACCCAGCCGAAAGCCGATAAAAGCAGTAAATCCATTATTATCATCACTGCCCAGAATTTTTTTGGTTTTTCTTTGGATTGCTGCGTCTGAGAATCGTTAATTATTGTCATAGTTTAAATAAGGACCAAGCGGGCGATGGGAATCGAACCCACGTCTAAAGCTTGGGAAGCTCTCGTTCTACCATTGAACTACGCCCGCATCTGTCGCATCCGCTTACGCGAACGACTAACGCCGGCCTTTAAGCGGTGACGGCCGGTGCTCCACGAGGGGAGCTAAGCTCCCCTTCGTCGTTCACTATTGCGGCA
>CAZFMJ010000031.1:1291-31323 GCA_964520045.1 uncultured Elusimicrobiales bacterium
TACCATTGAACTACGCCCGCTGAAATTTTTGCTCCGGTTGTAATATGAGTTTATAATATCAACCTATCAACGATACTGTCAATACTAGAAGACGGTAAATGGGAGAGGGTAAACGGTAGACGGTTAACGGCAAAGAGAGGATATCAAGGATATGAAGAGAGGAAAAAACTAATCTGAAGACTGCAGTTGTCATACTGGTGCCCCAAGCTTTCCTCAAAAACAGTGTGTTTGGGACTATACCTTTCTCAATGCGAGGAAAGAAAGGTATGAAAACCGGCACCCAGAGTTTTGTAAGCCGTTAAAACTGATGACTGGGCAACTGGTGTCGGGAAACTTTTACCGTCTACCGTTTCCCATCTCCCGTCTACCTTCCGCCTATTAGGGAAAGGAACTCATGGCGGGTGCGCGGGTCTTTGCGGAATTTGCCTAACATGGCGCTTGTGACTGCCGGAGATTTTTCACTGCGCACGCCGCGCATTTCCATGCACAAATGCCGGGCTTCCATTACTACCCCGACGCCGAGGGGCTTGATTTTTTTGTTAAGAGTTTCCGCTATCTGCATGGTAAGTCTTTCCTGAACCTGCAGTCTGCATGCGAATGCGCGGACGAGCCTCGGTATTTTTGACAGGCCTATAATTCTTCCGTCCGGTACATATGCGACATGCGCTGTTCCGAAAAACGGCAGAAAGTGATGTTCGCAGAGCGAATAAAACGGTATGTCTTTTACAAGCACCATTTCACTGCAGTCTGTTTTAAAAAAAGCACCGTTGAGAATTTTGTCTATGTCCGCGTTATAGCCTGATGTTATTTCCAGCAGGGCTTTTGCGGCTCTTAAAGGCGTTTTTAGAAGTTCTTCCCTTTCCGGATCGTCGCCGATATGTTTTATCAGTGAATAAATATTTTTTTCTGTTTTTTTAAGAGGCATTGTTAAAAAAAGCGATAAGTCCGGATTTTTTTGTTGCTTATCGCTTAAATCTTATAACTTACAACTTTTTTATTACATTGAAACCGTATACATCCAGCGCGTTACGGCTCTTAATTCATTGGATAAGGAATCAAGCCGTTTGGTTTCCGATATCAGGCGCGCCAGCGCTTTTCTGTCTTCCGCGGTGAGCATTCTTGTTCTTGCCGTTTTTATTTTTTTGCCTTTTATTTTTTTGCCGGATATGGCGTCTCTCATCGATTGCGAGGCCTTTCGCTTTTGCGCAAGGTTCAGCGAGATTTTTGACAGATCGTCCGCCTGCCAGTAAAGCCGCAGACTGTAAAGCGCCACCGCTCTTGTATAACGCGCAGTCGCGGTATCGGAGGTGGCGGACATCTGCGCGAATTGACCGTGCGCCTTATTGTTTATAACGGCAAGACTTTTACGTATGAAGTATATCCGCGCGGCTATGGAGGAAATGTCCTCCGCTTTTGACCGCATGTTGAGTCTTTTTGCCAAAGGCATTGTTTTCTGGAGATATTCATTCTGGATGACAAGTTCGGAGAGCAGGGTTTTCAATCCGCGCGTGATTTCAGCGTTTACCTGAGTTTGTTCTTTGGCAACCTTAAAGTTAGGTTCAAAGGCGGCGTCCCCAGCCGCGCGGCCGGTATTTAAAACGGCGCCGGCCTGTCCGCTCAGCGCAACGGCAGTCCATATCGCCAGAGACACCGCCACGCACAAGAAATTATTCATTTTCATAATATCACCCGATATTATTCTAGCATGGCAATAAACTTAAAACATGGGTCTTACGGGTTTGTTTTACATGGCCAAAAGTCCCATGGCTATGTGGGTCTGCGGGAGGATTTTATAAATTGCAGGGCTTCCCTGCGGCCGGTGATTTTTCCGCCGGCCTGGGCGGAGCGCACCCGTTCGAGTATTTTTCCTATCACCGGACTTTCCGGTATGCCCAGGATGCTCATGACGTCGTTCCCGTTTATCAGTTTTTCCGGGATTATTTTTGGTTTTTCTTTGAAATACATGGTAAGCATTTTATTGATCACCTGAATATAACGCAGGGTTTTTTCCGTGCCGGTGTCCGGGAATCCGCCTTCCGGCACCGGCAGGGGTTCTTCGCAGGCCTTTTTTTCTACGGATGCCAGCTGGCTGTCCGAAAGATAGCTTGTGTGGTCCGCCCAGCACAGCAGAAGAAGCGCTATTCCTTCTTGTCCCGTATCCCTGAAAAACCGGTAGACGGCTTTATCCGATATATATTGATTTGCTGAAAGATTGCCGGGCCGCAGATGGTGCCGTATAAGTTTTGAGACCAGATTTATATGCGCCCTGCTGAAACGCAGTTTTTCCATCGTCTTTTCCGCCATTTTTGCGCCATATTCTTCGTGTCCGAAAAATCTCAGCCGTTTGCCTATGATTTTAGCCCTTGCCGGTTTTGCTATGTCATGCAGGAGCGCCGCCAGTTTAAGAATGCTTTTCTCGTTTTCGTATGCCGAAATTTTTCTGTATATGTGAGGGAAGATTTTCTTTATCGAACTTAGAAGATATTCCATCCGTTTGACGACGAGAATAGAATGTTTCAGCACTCCGCCTTTGCCGTAATAAACCTGGGCGCAAAGCCTCTGCCGTTCTATCTCCGGAAATATCTCCGCAAGAAGGCCGGCCTTATCCATTTCTTCCAGCCAGAACGAGCTTTTCGGCATTTCAAGCAGGCGCATAAGTTCGTAATGCATCCGCTCCGGAGCGGATGTTTTTAAGAGTTTTTTATCTTTGCTTATCTGTTTTAAGGTTTCCGGGTGTATTGTCCAGCCGAGTTCCGCGGCTATCCTGAAAGCTCTCAGCATCCTCAACGGGTCTTCCTGAAAGGCGTTTTCCCCGGCCAGGCGTACGGTTTTCAGCTGTATGTCTCTTTTTCCGGCGCAGGGGTCTACAATCAGTTTCGCATTTATGCCGGTTATGCGCATTCCATTTTTTAAGTTTAGAATTTTGAGTTTAGAGTTTAGAGTTTTGAATTTTGAGCCGGTTCTTAGCGGATATCCCATGGCATTTACCGAGAAATCCCTGCGCAGTAAATCCTGATTAATATCCGCGCCCTGAAAGGCCGATAGATCTATCTGCTTCTGCGTGCCCGCGTCTTTTTCTCTGATCACTATGCGGTATATATTGTTTTTTTCGTCAAGAGGGAAAGATACCGCGGACAGGGCTTTTGCTATGGCCGAACTTTTGATTCTGATGGCGGAGCCGTATAAAGGAAGAGCTATGTCGATATCAAGGGACGGCCTGCCGATAAGGCAGTCGCGCAGAGCTCCGCCCACTAGATAAGATCCTTCCGGCAGGAGAGTTATAAGAACTTCAAAAATTTCGGACGGCATAGATAGTATTTTGTCACGTACCCGCAGAAACGGCGCGTTTTTCCAATTCCCGCTGTCTCAAAACGCGTTTAAGGACTTTATGGAGAGTGTTTTTCGGCAGGGAATCCATGATTTCTATTTCCCTTGGGCGTTTGTACGGATCGAGTTTGCCGCGCATGAATTGCATTAATTCGTTTTTATTTATGACGGCGCCGGGCTTTGCGACGCAGAAACACTTTATGGTCTCGTCTCCCGTGGAATTCGGAATGCCTATTACCGCGGTTTCAGCGACTGCCGGATGCTCAAGTATCAGCGCTTCCACCTGAGCCGGAAAAACCTTGAGCCCTTTCACTATTATCATATCCTTCTTTCTGTCCCTTATAAAAAGAAAACCTTCTTTGTCTATTATCCCGATATCGCCTGTTTTTATCCAGCCGTCGGCCGTGAATATCTCCGCCGTGGCTTTTTCATCGGCATGATACCCGCTGGTTACATTGCGGCCTTTTACGCATATTTCCCCTTCCAGCCCCGAGTCAAGTTCCTGCTCGTTTTCATTAATTATCCGTATGCTTACCCCGGGCAGGGGTTTGCCTACGGAGCCGTGTTTGCGCATGTAAATGCGGTTGGCCGTTACCACCGGGCTTGTTTCGGTAAGTCCATATCCTTCAAGCAGAGGGACGTTGAGTTTTTTCTCAAACATGTGCTGTATGGTCTTGTTCAAAGGAGCCGCGCCGGACATGCAGAATCTCATTTTGCGGAACGGCCAATATCTCAAGTAAAGTCTTTTGAATCCTTTGGCTTCTTTTGCAAGCACGGAAAAAAGCTGAGGCACCGCGGCCATGACCGTTATGCCTTCCTTTCCCATCTGGCTCAGCCATGGTTTTGGAGGCGTCAGATGGCTGATTATCAGTGTTTTTGCTCCAAGCATTATCGGCACAATCACGGAAGTCGTCCATGAAAAGGTGTGAAACATCGGAAGCACGCATAGAAAAGAGTCCTTTTTTGTCAGATGCATGGCATGTATGCACGACCTTGCGTTTGCAAGCAGATTTTTATGGCTCAGCAGAACTCCCTTGGGATGGCCTGTGGTGCCGGAGGTGTAGAGTATCAGCGCAAGGTCTTCTTCCTCGGAATTAGAGTCGCGCGCCTGTATATGATAAGGGGCGTCTTTAATAAGTTTCCAGAAGCTTTCGCAGTGCCATGCGTGCGCGGGGTCCGTGGAAAGCAGAAATTTTATCGCCGGCAGTCCGGTCTGTAGTTTGGCGTAAGGTTTTATGAATTCGCTTTGGGTTACGATTCCTTTTGAATGCGAATTTTTGAGTATGAAGCCTATCTTTTTTTCTTTGGAGACCAGAAAATTTATCGGCACCGCCGTAGCTCCGAGTTTTGCGAGCGCAAAGCAGGTTATTATGAACTCGGGCGAATTTCTGAGGGCAACGGCTACTTTGTCGCCTTTTCTTATTCCGAGCCCCCAGAACATGTCGGCGGCGCGGTCCGTCCAGTAAAAAAGCCTGTGATACGACCATTTATCTTTTCCGAAGACAAGAGCGGTTGTTTCCGGCTCTCCTGAGGCGGCACGCAGAAGCATTGTGTACAAATCTTTTGATTCAATCATAGTAAGAAGTTGCCAGTCATCAGTTGCCGGATTCCCAGCTCAAGTCAGTTGTCGGCATAATAATTGACAATTTGGTTTGTCGATACCATAGCCGGCTGGATGCTGATATCTCCCCCTTTCAATTCCGAGCAGTTCTATGCTCTACATAAGTCCTAAAATGGCATTTCTGCTTCGCTAAAGCAATTAGAATAGGCAATATGTCCATCGATGTAAAGTTGCACTTGATAATCTTTTATCCCATGCGTAAAATTAAAACTCAAATCCTCATTAAGCCGCAGGTCTTTTCCAGTCCATGAATATGTGTTGCCGGTTTTGATTTCGCAAATTTTGAGCGTCACTGAAAAAGGTGAAGTCAACTTGGTATCTGGATTGAAATAAAACTTTATTGATTTTAGTGAAAGTTCGGTTTTTAATACATGCGTCCATTTTGAAAAAAAGATGGCATCTTTATTAACAGCCGATATTTTGGGATACCACTTTTCAAATATTTTCGGTGGAAGCAAGTCGCATAAAGTTTCGTATTCGGCCTCCGAACGGCATCGGATGAATTTTAAATAACGCAAATCCAATTTTTTAGGCGCTAACACTTCAGCATGGCGATGAAAAATAATATCCTCCTTGTTTTTAGCGGAAAAAGCCTTGTCGTGATAGACTTTTTCAAAAGGAATTGTTTTAAAAAAAGAATAAGAGTCCCCCGTATTTACATGGTATTTCGCAATATTTCCATTGCTGAATTCAGTGTCGGACATTCCCAATACGGGGACTGATTCGAATAGAAAAAATATCGGGACCGGGCAATGAGGCTGGTCAAGTTTGCCGAGAGGGCGAAACCCTTCATTAACGTAAAGAGTAGGCGTCCTGGGACGGAAATAGAGGCGAACATTGTCTTTCTTTCCCAAATCCGTATGGTCTATTACCTTTTTGTTCGCCCCATCGTAAAAATTCTTGCCGGCTTGCTTTAAGGCATTACGGGAAAGAAGGCAATCGTATTTAAGTATTTCCACGGCATTTGTTATATCTGTAAAATGGAATAAATAATCAGGCCACCATTTTTGCCGTTCTTCCAGCCATGGCTGGTTTTTAATATATTGAATATGCTCGGCAATTTTACCGGCGTCTGGTTTCTTTTTTTGGTTCATTGTATTTGTATTATGCCGTTTTGCCGTGTCCGCGAGAATTCAGGGTTGATTTTTGGTTGTAATTGTATCCCTGCGGCATGTTTGCTGTTTATTTCTTCGTATCTCGAGGACATTTTAATTTGCGGACAATATTCAAGCCGGCTAAGCAGGGCTATTACTTCCGCTGAAACTGCCGATAGTTCGCCTGGCATGTTTCCCGCGGAAACAAAGCCATAAGTCCTTAATATTGACCATGCTTCCATCAAGGCCTCTTTGGTTACATTACTCCCGTTAATGGAGACTAGCTCAGCACCTTGTTCATCTTGAGTAAGGTTTACCATAACATCAGCAGAGCTATCCTGAACTTTAATTCGAATACCTTTTTTAATAATCCCAGACAGATCATCCCAGACTTCGCTGAATGGGAGATTCTGCGGCTCGGAGCGAAGCCATTTTTTTATTTCCTTAACATCTTTGTGCTCAGGTTTTAAAAATTCCGGAGTGTAATAATGGATGAAAACGTCTATGGGGACAGTTTTTAAATATTTCTCCATAAGAGGACGGACGTGCTTCTCCCAATTTAGTTCCCCGTTTCCGCAGCCTAGGGGCGGGAATGCAACGCTGGTTATGCCATGTTTAGCATAACTGGCCGCAAAGTTTTTTAATCCAGCCTCAATATATGACATCTCAGAAGGCTGTCTCCATGTCGTTTTTGTCGGGAAATTAAGAATCCATTTGTTCGGGGTTTTGTATAGCCATAAGTTTCCGATTTTAAACTGTCCCGTTTCGCAAAAATGCCGATACTTTTCAAACATTTCGGGGTAAATAGCTTTAAATTCTTTGGCTATTCCCTTTCCCATAACACCCTCAGTGTTTACGGTGTTAACCAGGACTTTTGCCGGGGACTTGAAAAGGTTGCCTTTCACGTAGGTAATCATAATTTCTCCGATTATGTGTATTTGTTATAAAAATTATTTTTCAAGCAAGTCTTCAAGCGCGCTTCTAAATTCACCTTTTAACAATCTTCCATCCAATAGATATTCAATAAATTCCGAATAACTTTCAGGGCTCAGGAAATGAAAATAGCAATGCTGGTTTATTTTTAGGTTTTTTAGTTCAGCGTTGAGTTCTTCGAAATACTGTTTTGCCCAGCGATGCTTCGCCTTATTTTCGTCGGAATCGTCCTTGTCAGATTTAATCTCAATAACAATAATGTTTTTTCCTATTTTAATAAAAAAGTCAGGATTGAAACTACCTTGTGTTGGATGCTCTCCTTTGCGCCATGAATATTCTATGCTATAAAAATTTTGGTCTCGCGACTTTATCCAGCTATCAATTTTATCGCAAACCTTTGAACTAACGATTGCTTCTACAAACTTTCGTTCCGGTTCTTGTTTAGTTAAAACTATGTTCACGGGAGTTTTAAAGCAGTAATGATTTATTTCCTTGCTTGCGCTCCTAGGCAAACTCTGATCGGTAATAACATCTTTCATGATGTCAATCTGTCGCGGTGTGCATTCTTTCTCAAACTCGTCAGAGTAAAAAATAGTTGCGCCGTGTCTTACTACTCCAATAGCAATGCTTTCCTGTTCCAAGTCCTTAGTATTTATTTTTTGGGGTGTTTTTATCTCCCGGTCAAACATAATTGTTGAGCCGCGGGCACGGAATAGGGTTTGAAATGTTTTAAAAATTCTATTGGCGTTATCCTCAGTTAGAACTCCGCTTTTGATTCCTACTCGCCGCATAGACTTAACTATATGCTCCTTAATTTCGTTCTCTGGAGGTAAATTCTCTTTTTCATATATTCCCTTCGGGAAACGTATTTTTGCCTCAAAATCTCTATTTTTGAAAGTGTCCATTATTTTAGCCATAACCTCTGCAATTGTGAGGATTTCTTTGCGAATAATTGTGTGTTTTGCTTTGATAACACCAGAGAAATCTTCGTATATAGTTTCTTTGTCAACTTGCTCTATTTGCGCAACGAGTTTTGTATAGCCTTTTGAGTAATTAAAAACCGCAGTATCTTTTACTGCTGAAACTTCTTTCTCTTTTTTTGTGAAATCCACATTGTAAATGTCAAAATGATATTTTGTGCGGTTTCCTGAAGTCAAGGGGGCACTAACCAATCGTACTTCAACCTCCAAAATTTCATCGACAAGACCGCGTATATTCCGGCTCCATGCGTCGTGATTGAAAACACGGACTTTTGGCTGCGGAGATTTATATGCTTCCGGCACACGCAATCCTCGGCCAAGCACTTGTGCGATGAGCAGTTTTGAATTAAATGCACGATCTTCCCATGGTACAATCTGAAAAACATTTTTCACGTCCCACCCCTCTGTAAGCATTGAAACTGAAACAATCCATTCGATAGGATTGTCCTTATCATCCACGCTTTTCAATAGGGAAACATTTTTCTTGTGGTCTTTGTGGGAAGTAACGATTAAAACTTTCCCCTCAACGGCGGAGCGCGAAATCTTCTCGTGTTTCTGTAAGAAATCAACTAAATCTGCTCGAAGCGCTTTTGCTTTCGCAATATCTTTTGTAACGAGAATCGTAAGCGGCTTAATAAGCCTGTATTTTTTTGCGAATTCGTCGTGGTTGTCATAAATCTTTTGGAATTTTTCATTGGCATTAATACTCTCATCTTTTGCCACATAATCGACAGACTTAATAACCCTGTCATCAACCGCCTGGCTGATTGAGTAGCGGTAAATCACATCATTGAAATATTCATCATCTCTATATGCCGTTCCAGTAAAGCCAAGAATAAAATTAAAATTGTAATCAGGATTAAGCAGAAACGCTTTCCATTTCCTTATATCTGTATCTGATGATGCGTTATAAGCATGGTGAACCTCGTCATTTAAAATCAAAACACGATTACCCTGTTCCTTCAAACTATCTTGTATTGACGATCCAGTGCGCTCATAAACAGCATGGATATTTTCTATAGCGACATCACCGTTTTTGATGGTACTGTTTGCATCAATGATTCTTGGATTCTTGTGCACCGCTTCGCTTGGTAAAGTCGTATTAAGCCGATCATCTCCAGAAAGATTTTGGAATTTCTCCATTAGTCCAGCCTCAATCGTAAGTGACGGGCAAAGCACAAGAACTTTATCAATCAATCCAAGCCCAAGCGCAATTTGCGCAATCCCATATATCACATAACTTTTGCCTGTACCTGTCGCCAAATCAATTACGCCGGATAACTTATGAGGCAATTGCAGGTTTTGCTCGTATTCGCGCGCGTTGTTGTATCGTTTGCGCAATTCAGCGTTCGTGCGCCAATTTTCGCCAACTAAATCTTCAATAGAGGCATATTCGCCGGAGGCAAGATAAACGATTGCATTGCGAATTGCTTCTTTCTGGTATTCGCGGTCACCACAAAGCACATCAATAAAGTCCATCCACTGCTTGAGTTTTAATTTTGCCGGATCAAAATTCTTTTTCACCTGTAGGACTAAATCCTGTGTTTTATAAATTTTAATATCGGGCATGATTATTTGAATTTAAATACCTCGCGAAATTCATTGCCATAAATATCAATGTAAATTACCATAATCTGCTTGCTGCACATCTTTCGTTCAAAATCAATTACGATTTCTTTGTGCTTTTGTAATTCCTTGCGTATTTCCGCCTCGTCTTTGTCTTCTTCATCTCCTGGTTTTTTAAGCAAATCTTGCGCAAAAAAATACTCATTCATCATAAATAACTCGCCATTGTAATTAAAGTCAATTAAAATCATGGCCAAACTTTCAAAATTTTGCAGTTTTTCTCCCGTTTCATCCTGAGAATATGCAGATTCAAATTTTGTAATTGTGAGTGTAACTTTATCTTTTGTTGCTTTAAATTCCGACTTCACATCAGGCTGGCGAATAAAGTGAAAGCCGACTGCCTCATCTAAGTCATTGATTCGGCTTTTACTTTGAGGCTGGCGAAATTTTCTAAACTGCACTTTGTGTAATTCCTTGATTATCTGATATGGCACTTTGAGAAAATAATAGCGGATATCGCCGATTTGATGATAGTCGCTGATGAAATTAGTGTTGTTAGCGGGGGCGATTATGTAAAATCTGCCATCAATTTTCCCGCCAATATTCTTGTGTAATTCCTGTAAATATTTTTCATCAACGCTGGTGTTTTTTAATTCCCAATATGGGAAGATTTTTGCGTAAAATCCTCGCTTCTTGCCGTCAATTTCAACGCCGCTGATTTTTGTCGTTTTCGTTTCTTCAATTTCAAACAAATCTCTCACAAAACGAATATACTCGTCTTTCTGTAAGTTGAAAATCTTTCCGAGATCATAAAGTCCTGATGTAACAACGGCAAAAGATTTTGCCGGTTTGTCGTATTTTTTCTTTATGTCAATTAAATCTTTGCTCTGATTAATTTCAAATAATCGTTTTTGTGTTGTATAAATCGCCAATTTCCCAATATCGCAACCAATCCAACGGCGTTTAAGTTTTTCCGCAACCGCAAGTGTTGTTCCGCTTCCGCAAAAGAAATCCAAAACCAAGTCACCCTCATTTGTGCTTGCTTTAATGAGTCTTTCAAGTAATGCTTCTGGTTTTTGTGTTGGGTAGTTTATTTGCGTTCTCTCAATCCCCACAGGATTTATCATTGAAATTTCCCATACATCTGGCATAGGCACACCCTTCGTTGGCTCATTGGTCATTATAGATCGCCTAATGCCGTCCTCGCCGATAATGCTTTTCCAAGCTTTGCCTTGAGCACTTGATTTGTCGGATTTTGGAATAAATAAATTATTAAAAGCATGGCGCCCTTTATTGTTTGCATAAAAAAGAAGAACATCGTGGTTTCTCGCAAAAAGATTTGTCGCGATGTTCCAGCGACGATAATACCAAACCACTTCATTTAAAAAATTATTTTCACCGAAAATTTCGTCGAGAAGTAATTTTATATAATGTGATTTCTTCCAATCTAAATGCACATAAATACATCCATCGGCGGACAATAATTCTCTCGCTACAATCAATCTTCTGCGTAAAAATTCAATAAATTCGGCCCCTTTAGCTTTATCTGAATATGCTTTTACCCCTGTTCCTGTTTGAAATTCTTTTTCTGTTGCAAAAGGCGGATCAATGTAAATTAGTTTTACCTTGCCCTTAATTTTATTTTTGACGAGCGGGTCTTTGTTTTCATTAAAAGTTTTGAGGATTTGTAGATTATCGCCGAAAACTAAAAGATTGTGCCAGTCTTTTGAATAAAGAGGATATTTTTTGCCGTTAAAAACCTTTTCAATTTGAAGCGGCACCGGCTTGGCCTCCTCGGTGTCGGCCCGCACATCTTCCTTTCGCATTTTTCCGGCATAAACAAGCTCGTATTCCTTTTGTTTGGTCGGAAAAATAGCATATTTATAAACTTCCGGAATTTCTTTTCTATTTTTTAGGCAATCAATTAAAAATTCTATATCCTGTTTGTTTAAGTTTGTGTTATTTTGCATTTCGCCGCCTATATATAATTTGATGGCTGCCCATTGCGCGCACTAAGATGCCGCCTTGTATCCACTGAAAAGTGAAACGATAATTTAAGTCAATGCGGGCAGACCAGATTTCACGGTTTAAGTCAATTTTTTCAACATGCAAAGACGGATGATATGCATCTTTTTCAAATAATTTAAAAGCTTTGTCGGCCTTTTTTGAGATATTCTTTTGCAGAGATTTGTAATCTTTTTTGGCCTGCGGCGTCCATTCAAATATCATAAATTTAATGCTTTAATAAAATTTCCGGCAGAAGAAACACGCTGTTTTTTGCCCGATTTTATTTCTTTATCAGCCTGCCGCTCTTTTTTTTGCCACGCTTTGCTCCAAAACCATGCATGATTTTTTTTCTCTTCAACCGCAAGTTTTTGCGAAACCTTTTTCAAAACCCCTTTATTTTTTAACTCTTCAAAAATTTCCATAATTTGAAGAAAATAATCATCGGACATGACAGCCAAAGCCGGTTTATTGTGAAGCATTATGCGACATGGAGCAGACGGCTTGCGCAGCATTTGGTCAAGCCTGTGCCTGAATTCTCTTGCCCCCATGGTTTCCATATGTCTTAGAATAGAAATTCCGTTCATAATCAGCTCCTTGTTAAACAATTGTTTAACAATAGTTTAACAGCATTTTTTAATCTTGTCAAGACTGGATTTATATTCCTGCTGGCGCAATAGTATTTGGCGTTTTCTTCCGGCGTTTTCTGCCCATTATATAGAGGCTTACTGCTATCGCCGTATAAAGCGAAGTGGAAATCAATGCTTCAAACCAGTTCGTATCCGCCGGCAGTGAGCGCAGCATGAAAAATTTGTCAAGTCCTACGACAGTTATCCCCGCGATAAATATTCCGGTTAGAGCATCTCCAGCTATCAGTCCGGAGGAATAAAGAGCGCCGGGGTCATGTTCTTCCTCGGGGGCTCCGCCTGCGTGTTTTGTTACCATATAGGCGATAAGGCCTCCGATGAGTATCATGGGCCAGTTGGTTATCGGAAGATACAAGCCTATTGAGAATGCCAGCGCGGATATTGAGCAAAGTTCGCACATGAGTCCTATGGCCGCGCCCAGAGCAAGCAGTGTCCAGGGAAGACTGCCCCCTGTCGCGCCTTCAACGAGTTTGGCCATAAGCTGGGCCTGCGGGGCCTCAAGCGGATTGGGGTGGGCGGCAGTTGGAACCCCGAAGCCGTACGCCCAGTAAAGTATAAGGAGAATAAAACCTGAGCGTATTGCCGAGGCAAGAGTGCCAGATATCTGTGCAAGCTGTACTTTCCACGGGGTTGCGCCGACGAGCGCCGCTGTTTTAAGATCCTGCGAAAGATCTCCTGAAAGAGATATCGCTATGCATATCACCGCTCCGCCCATTATCGCCGCGATTTTAGCTGTCTGGCTGGAATGTCCCAGAGCCATAAGAATCAGCGTAAGGCTTAAAAGCGCCGTTATGGTCATGCCTGATACCGGCTGGTTTGTGGTGCCTATGAGACCTACCATCCTTGCGCTTACCGCCACAAAAAAAAGGCAGAATACGATAATAAGACTCGCTTCAATAAAGGACAGGTCGAACAGCGGCATAAGCCACAGCATAAGGAACATGGCCAGCACTACGGCTCCTACAATGGGAAGCGGTATGTCATGTTCGGTGCGCAGAAATTTTGAGCTTAATTTTGAGGAATAGCGTGAAACCAGCCAGAAAAACCCGCCTAAGATTACGGCTCCAAGTCCTCCGGCTATTACGAACCTTGCAATCAGAGCCGCTGTAAACCTTAATGCGGACGGCCATGTTTCGGGGCCGATATGCCATGTTATGTCCCATGCAAAACCGCCTACAAGAAAACCAAGAAGCGCTCCGCCGAAAATTATAGAGCTGTGCTCAAGGTCCTTTACGTGGGCGCATACCTGAACTTGTCCGGAGGATTTGGAAGGCGCGCATTTAAGCGCGAGTATTCCGTGCCGTATGGAACCGAAGATATCGGGTATTGAGCGTATTACGCTTATCAATCCTCCGAAGGCCACCCCTCCTGCGCCGATATAGCGCACATAGTTGAGCCTAAGGTCGTTCGTAGACATTTCGTCTATCGGGATAGCGCCCGGGAATATAATATTGTGTCCGGCGAACGCATGTATGAGCGGAATTAAAACCCAGTACCCGAACATTCCTCCCGCAAACATCATGGCCGCGATTCTGATTCCTACCAGATACCCTACGCCGAGAAAAAGAGGCGAAATTTCATAGCCGAATCCCGCCTGATGAAGGCGCGGGAATGACCACATCAGAGTGTCCTTAAACATCTGAAAGCCGGACATGAGGAATTTAAAAACCCCGCCGGTAAGCATTCCCAGAAATACCGGCTTGGCGGTCACCCCGCCTTTATCTCCGGCTATAAGCACCTTGGCGCAGGCGCTTCCTTCCGGAAACGGCAGGTTTTTATGTTCTTTCACCATTAAAGACTGCCTCAGCGGTATCATCATAAGAAGGCCGAGCAGTCCGCCTATCATCCCGAGAAAAAACACATTTGAATTAGTTATTTTTTCGCCGAGGAAGATAAGCGCGGGCACTGTGAATATTATGGCGGCGGCAAGCGATTCCCCTGTAGAGGCGAAGGCGTGCACTATGTTATTCTCAAGTATCGTCCCCGTCCGGCCTGTTATTTTAGGCAGGAATATCCGCAATGCCGCCATGGAAATGATGGCGGACGGTATGGAAGCGGAAATAGTCATTCCGATCTTCAGGCCGAGATAGGCATTGGCGGCGTTAAACAGCACGGACAAAACCAAACCGAGTATTACCGCCTGAACTGTGAATTCAGGCATGTTTGAAGACGGCTCTACGTAAGGTTTTAAGTCCTGCCTGTGTTCGCTCATTTAATTTTTGCAACTACTCAAAGTTTAACCGCAAAGGGCGCAAAGTAGAACGCTAAGAGCGCAGAGTGTTATAATTGAAAATTAACACCGGACAAAATAGTAATTTATAGTCCTTTGCGTCTGCTTTGCGTTCTTTGCGGTTAATCTTCTGTTTTGAATTTTCTGCGTTCTATAGATTCTTAACTGTTTCAAGTGTGAGCTCGGCGCTTGTGAAAAACTGGTCGATATCGAGATATTCTCTCGTGGTATGGGGCTCCCACATTCCGTTGCCGATGTTTATCGCGCATATTCCATGGCTGAAAAATATATTCGCGTCCGATCCCCCTCCCGACGCCACTGTTTTTATTTTAATACCCATGTTTTTGCCTGCGGTCAACAGGGCTTTAAGCACAGGGTCGCTCTCCGGTATTGAAAGATGCGGATAGTCCTTATGGACTTTGACGTCGAGTTTTGCGGCTATTTTTTTGCCGTTCAATGCCACTCTGGCGCCGTCAACGGTTTTTTTGAAGATATCCAGCATGTGTTTTGTCTGGGTTTCCAGTTTTTTAGGCGTGTGGCTTCTTGCCTCGCCTTTTAATATGACAAGAGGCGTGACTATATTGGTGGCGCTTCCTCCGTTTATGACTCCGATGTTGGCCGTAGTTTCATAGTCGATTCTTCCCAGTTTCATTTTTGCTATCGCTTTGGATGCTATTTCTATGGCTGAAAGGCCTTTTTCGGGACACATGCCGGCATGCGCCGCATAGCCGTGGATCTGTATTTCCATTTTATGCGCCGCGGGCGCCTTTATAGTCACTTCATAAGGAGACTCGCTGTCGAGGACTATTCCTGATTTGGATTTTAGTTTCGAATAGTCAAGATATTTTGCTCCCAGAATGCCGATTTCTTCACTTACGGTAAGAAGAACTTCAATAGGCGGGTGAGGCAGTTTATGTTCTTTGAGGATTCTTATGACTTCAAGTATCACTGTTATGCCTGCTTTGCAGTCTGCTCCCAGTATGGTATCGCCGGAGGAGCAGATTCTTTTTTTGCCTATGACAGGTTTTATGCCTTCTCCCGGTCCCACCGTGTCCATATGCGCGCTTATGAGAAACGGTTTCCCCTCTTTTGTTCCTTTGAATTTGGCTATCAGGTTTCCTACTTCCCCCCCCGTAGCCTTGCCCGCGTTGTCAAATATGACTTCCGCGCCCAATCCTTTCAGCAAGCCTGTTAAATGGCGCGCTATTTTGCCTTCCTTGCCGGATAAAGAGTCTATTTTTACGAGTTCTATAAAAGTTTTAACCATGCGCTGTTTGTTCACTGCCGGTGTATTGTTCATGTTTCCTCCAAATATATTAACAAGTGATAAGCCGCAAGCGATAAGCGGATAAATAATAACTAACGGCTCTTTATAACTACCCGGCTATTAAACTACAGAACGCTGATACCGCTGCCCCAAACATCGAAAAAAGCAGTGAGTTTGGGACGGTCCCATTCTCAAAGTTTTTGAGGAAAGAATGGGACTGATTTTTATGATTGAATATGACTTTTTTAGTTTGAAAAAACTTTATACTTATCGGCGTTTATCATATTCATCTGCGTTATCAGCGTTCCATATGTCGCTGCTGAGTAGTTGTGAATTTTTATTACTTACCGCTTATAACTTATCGCTTATAGCTTTACTATATCGACGTAGTGATCAGTGTCTCCGTTGAAAGCACTCCCGGAATGGAGCGTATGTAGTGAACCACTGTATTTGAAAGGCTTGGGAGATCCTCTGTTTCCATATCCAGAACAAGATCCCATCTGCCGAAAACCGCTGATACGTGGGCCACTCCTTTTGTGCTCTTTATTTTAGCCAGAGCCTGCTTTTCTTTGCCCGACATAAGTCTTACCAGCACAAGTCCTGTTACCATAGTGTGTTCTCCTTGTCACCAGTTACTATTGTGCGATGCGCCTGTGAATATTATATATTATTCACAATGAATTATTTATCGGCACTTTTCTTTGCATCGCTGTTCTGCATACCGTCTTTTGCGGGGATGGTTTCTGAAAACGGCAAATTCACCCATCCGGGAGGGATGCACACCGCTTCGCAGCTTAATGCCGTTAAATCCAATCTGCATAACGAGCCTTGGCAATCCGCGTATAATCAGCTTTTGCAGGAGGCCGACAAAGCTGTTGTTTCCTCTTTCTCCGCGGTTGAAAATTTTTTTTTGCCGGATTATTACGGGCATCCGCGGGAGCATATGGATGCGAAACAAAACTTAAGCGATTCCGCGCGCTCGGCTTACGCAATGGCATTGGCTTATCAGCTTACCGACGGCGCCGGCAAAAATAAATACGCCGAAAAAACTATTAAAATACTCAATCTGTGGGCTTCGGTCAATGAATATGTTTCAGGCAGTGACGGCAATCTTGTGATGTGCTATGCCGGTCTGCCTTTGGTTTTTTCGGCTGAGCTTATTGCGGATTTCGACGGCTGGAACGGCGCAGACAGGGATCTATTTAAAAAATGGCTTAAAGAAGTTTTTATGAAAAGCGCGGATAAAATAAAAAACAGGGCGAATAATCAGGGAGACTGGGGAACTTTTGCGTCAATTACAGCAGGATATTTTCTTGATGACCGTCAAAGAGTTCTTGCGGAAACAAAGCGCGTCAAAAAGCGCATAGCGGATTCAATAGACAAGAACGGCGAATTTCCAAGAGAGAATAAGCGCGCAAACAGCGGAATGTGGTATACGTATTTTGCTCTTGCGCCCATGACAGGTGCGGCTTATATCGCGGGAAATGCTTTAGGCGAAAATCTGTTCGATTATACGGCGCCTAACGGCAGGAATATCAAAACGGCTCTGGATAAATTTTTTTGGTACTGCAAAAATCCGGATAAATGGCCGTATAAAAAGCCCAAAGGATTATACGGAAAAATTTATAGCGTTCTTTATCCCTGCGCCGATGAGGTCGAGCTTCCCAGCCCCGTATGGTGGCCCGGCAATCTTTATGAGGCGATGAGCCCTGTTTATAAAGTTAAGGAATGGGAAGAATGGATAAAACCTTCCCGCCCGATATCCGGCGGCCGCGCATGGCTGTTTCCTACCCTAATGCAAGTCCCGTAATTGGTTTATAGCTGATAATTATCTCCAGACCAGTACCCGAACATCCGCATCATAGGAACATAGATTGTTCATATTGCCGCCCCAGCCGTCCCGCCGTTCCTAATATTTACAGCATAATACCGGAATATTAGAGCTGCATATTGCATGTTGTAAATTCGGAGGGTCTGTGGCGATAAGTCTCTCTGCTGTAGTGCCGAATCTGCTGCTGCTGTATGTCCATCCTTCACAGTCATTAGTGGTATAATAAGGTCCGGCGTCATAGAAAAAATTGGAAAAACCAGCGCTAACCCACCAACGGCCTAGGCCCGGTAAAGAATTTCCCTTTTCCAGCCAGCGGACGACTTCCATGTTTTCGCAAACATGATATCCTTCGCAGTCACGTGTTTGTATCCATGTGTGTATGCCTAGATAACCATCGAAATCTCCGTTATTAGGGGCGTCGGTAGCCTTCAGATCCGATACGACAAACCATCCCGAATCGGAATTGCCTCCGAGTTCTTTCCATGAATTGGTGGCGCTGTCGCAGTATTCCATTTTCGGCGGAGTGACGGCGGTGTTATGCCTTATCGCGCCGGCTTTACCCGGCACGCAAGCACCCGTGTCCTGGCCTATTTTTACCGACCCCCGCACATCCAATTTTGCCTGCGGATTTGAGGTTCCTATGCCTACCATGCCGGTCGGATTTCTTTCCAGCAGAAGCACATTACCCTTGTCCCGCGCAAAGGATGCCCGGTTTATGCTCACAAGCCTTGTGTAAATTCCCACGGGCGAAGGATAATAAGCGTGCAGAGTTAATGTTTCGCTTCCCATTTTTTCATAACCGAACACCAGCAAGGCGACGGTGGTCAATGCTAGAATGTGTTTTTTTGTGATCCTGATTTTTTGCGGCACTTTTATGTTAAATTCCATAATCCCTCCAAAAAGACGGCAGACAGTAAAAGGTAGACGGCAAGCTAAACCTTTTTCCGTTTTTTCTCTTCCATTTCCCGTTTCTTCTAACTCATTATAGCAGATTGGTTTTTTTTTCAACATAAAGGGTCAAAAATAAAAGTTGAAAGATTGGTTTATTTTGTAGAATTGTGCAATTATGCGGGCGCTTATCCAAAGAGTCAATAAGGCATCTGTTTCTTGCTCCAGCGGGCTAAAACGTGAGACCGGCAGGGGGCTTGTTATCCTTTTGGGAGTCGCTATAGGCGACAAACATGAGGATGCGGTCCGGCTTGCCGATAAGATAGCGGGGCTCCGCATATTTTCAAACGCGGACGGCAAATTTGATTATTCTCTTCTGGATATAAAAGGCGAGGCTTTGGTGGTGTCGCAGTTTACGCTTTATGCGGACTGCGCCAAAGGACGCAGGCCTGATTTCACGGCGGCCGCGCCTCCTGATATTGCAAAAAAACTTTACGAGGAATTTACAGCTTTATTGAAGGAAAAGGGCATTCCGGTGCAGACCGGCGAATTTGCGGCGCATATGGAAGTTGAGATCATAAACAGCGGTCCGGTAACCATAATGCTGGATACGGCAGGCTGAGGGCTGAAGGTAACTGGTAGATGGTAGACGGTAGAGGGTAGACGGCAAAAACAAACAACAAAAATAACTGGCCACAAAAAGCACAGAAAGCACAAAGTATGTTACAAAGAAATAATTGAAAGTTAGCGTAGAGGCTGAGCAAGAAGCATAAGGGAAATTTTTTTGTGCCTTATGTGCTTTATGTGGCTAATATTGGGCTTTATACGTTTTATGTTTTTTACTTAATACTTACCGCTTACAGCTTTCTTATATGAAAACTTTTAAATATTTTTTCTGGACATCGCTGATATACGCCTGTTTTTTCGGGTGGCAGGGATACCGCAATTTTTATATAAACACGGTAATTCTTGAATCGGACAGCTCCCGGTATTTTCATGACAGCCTGATAAAGATAAAACTTTTCACCCGAAACAGCGGTTTGCTTTCGCAGTGGAAAACCAATCATCCGAAAGTGGAAGTGCTGTTTGACGGAAAGCCTGTTTCAAACGGAATAGGCGGATTGGAGCGTCCCTTTATGCGGTTTGACGATAAGGCGGGCGTCTGGGCAGGCTTATGGCCGTGTCCGTGGAACGCTTCGGCCGGACAATACAGCCTGAAACTGGCGGATTTTGAAGGCGCGGGCAGATTTTTAAAGGAAGGCGGTTTTGCGATTTCTTACCGAAAGTCCGCCGTGATGCCTAAGGGATTTTCCGTGCTTACTTATGAGAGTGATCCCCCCTCCGCGAATTTCAGGGTGCGCGGGCCCGACGGCGCGGTCAAAAACTGGGAAGCCCTTGCCGATTGGGCGGAATATGCCGGCGCCGACGCTTTCTGGATGATGGCGGGTAAAACCACTGGCGCGGGCGGAAAGGTTTGGAATGATTATGATAAAAATATAGTTCGTTCCATAGGAAAGGAGTGCCATAAACGCGGAATAAAATTCGGCGTATGGGCGATGTGTTATCTCACCCACCCTCAAACCGTTCCGCTGAGCCGGTATGAATACGGAATGGATATAAAAGACAATGCCGTTGTCGCAACCCGCGGGGTGTCTTTAAGAGACCCAAAAAGACCGGAAGATATCATAGAGCTTCTTTCGGAATACGCGGATATGCCGGAAGTGGATTTTATAGGGCTTGATTATATAAGAAATGCGCTGGGCGGGTATGAACTGGCCGAAGATTTTTACCGCGATATGCCGTGGATAACGAAACCGGCCGGCTGGGACAGGCTGTCCGCGGACGGAAAGATAATTGCGTTTGCAAATCTCAAAATTCCAAGAAAAGACAAACAGCTTATCGACGCCTGGCAGTGGTGGAGGGCGCACAAAACGGCCGGCATTGTAAGGCATATACGCTCAAAATTGAACGGTTCCAAGGCTTTGTGGGTGTTTACTCTCGGCTGGGAAAAAGGCTGGCAGCATGGACAGGACCCTGTGATGATGGCGGATGCCGGCGCCGATATCGACGCGGTAATGCTTTATGAAGCCACAAAAGAGCAGTTCAGCCAAATGATGATCGATTTTAGCTCATATCTTAAAAATGGCGACACTAAAATCATAACCGGAGATATCGTGGATGCGCCTCTGCATCAGGGCGAAGGCTCCGGGGAATTTAAGATAAGGATGCGCAAGGCTATGTACGGTATTTACAAAGACGGCATGGCGGACGGCATCTTTGTGCATGATTTGGCAAGGGCTTTGTGGGGCAGGAGAGGAGAGGAATCCACTTTGGGCTGGATGAATGCCGCAAGAGAAATTATAAGGGAATTTAAAAGAGCGTCACAAAAGAAGTAAGACGGTAGACGGGAGAAGGTAGACGGTAAAAGACAAACAAAATATAAGAACGAGATTGGAAGATTTATAGGAAGGCATAAGAGAAACGCAAGAGGAAATCAGTCATGGAAAAAATTGAATATAAAATGCGATGCGGAGCAAAAATGAAAATTTTCGTCAGTGGTTTATTTTTTATGTTTTTCGGCTTAAGCGGTTTTTCAGATGCTCAGGTGTTTCTCGGCGCGGAAGTGGGGCCTGATTCTTTTATGGGGTCAGGTCAGGAAACGAAACCGGAGAAAAAACCGGCGGTTCATCCTTATGCCGGAGCTCTGGCGCTTTATTTCAGCAGCGCGACGTGGGCGTCCATTCAGGTTTCAACTTCAGCGCCTGAAAAGGATATTACGGTTTATCTCTATGCCGGATACTACAGGCAGGAGATTATACAGCTTATCATTCTGGCTGAAAAAACAGGCAGGCCTTTGAAAGAATTGGCGAAGGAAAGAGAAAAGGGCGGGAGTCTGTCTGCCATGGCAAAAAAGGCAGGGCTGGATTTTAACGAATTTTTTGAAAAGTCCCTTGAGATAAGGAACAAGATCGACACGCAGTTTCTTCCGCTGGTCTCAGTTTCCACTTCCGCTGCAGCCGTTTCTTCTGAAACCGTCAAGAGTACTCCGCATGGAGAAAAGAAAAAGTGAATACCCCCCCTTTGTTTCTTATGCTTATCTTATCCGCTGCCGTGGGTTTCAGCCAGGCAACCGCGTTAAAGAAATATCCCGGGCAGATCAAAGTTTTATTCCATGACGGCTTTGCCATAACGGCGCAGACGGCGCAGACTTATGAGGAGCATGAGAAGGGGCTGATGTTTAGAAAATCGCTGGCTTTTGACGCGGGGATGCTGTTTGTCTTTGAAAGAGAGGAGAACAGGGTTTTCTGGATGAAAAACACGCTGATTAATCTTGACATAATTTATATCGGAAAGGACATGAGAATAAACAGAATATTTCATAAAGTTCAGGCCTCTGCGCCGGAGGCTCTTGATTCGCAGGTTCAAAGAGTTCAGGGCTCCGGCATGTATGTGGTTGAGGTGCCGGCAGGATTCAGCCGCAGGCACAATCTCTGGCCCGGCCAGAAAATCAGAATATCAGCAAATAAAAGCAAATGATGACTGTTATCTCCTCCTCCTTCCCTCCCCCCTCGAGGGGGAGGATTAAGGCGGGGGGCGCTCTTTCAAAAGGACTCGGGTTGTTGCGGTAAATGATATAATTGCCGAAAAGACGGTAGACGGGAAACGGGAGACGGTAGATGGAAAGATAAAGCGGGGCGGAAAAAATAAACAAAAAAACAGAAACGATGGCTTGTTGTACCGTCTACCGTTTCCCATCTACCTTTTACCCTGTGTCTAAAGTATAGGAGAAAAATATGTCTGAAAAAATAAAATCATTTATAGGGAAATTCACCGTACTGCGCACGGCCGTGCGCGAATTGTGGATTATATACGCGGCCAAATTTTGGGTTATTCTGGCGTATGGAATGCTGTCTTCCACTCTTGTGTTATGGCTTTCTTCCGATTTGGGGTTCAGCGATTCCCGCGCCGGCTATATAATCGCGATGTGGTCCACCCTGCTGTCGCTTTTTACGGTTTTATCAGGTTCGCTTGTGGATGCGATAGGAATACGCACGGCTTTTCTTATGGGATTCTGGGTCTGCTTATTCTCACGGATCATCCTGACTTTTTCCGCTACGAAATGGATAGCTTTGCCGTTCGGCCTCGTTCCGCTGGCTTTGGGCGAGGCTTTAATGGTGCCTGTTATGGTCGCCGCCGTCAAACGCTACTCTAATACCAGCCAGCGTTCCATAGCTTTTGCGATGTTTTACGCTGTAATGAATGTGGGTTTTGCCGTTTCCGGCTGGATGTTTGATTTTATCCGCGGCCGGTTGGGTGAGTACGGATCTTACATTGTGCCGGTGCTGGGCTCCGTGTTGAGCACTTACAGGACAATGTTTCTCTGGAGCCTGATTTTGACCGTTCCCGGTCTCATTATGGTTTATTTGTTTTTGCGCGAAGGAGTTGAAGTAACTGATGAAGGCGTGAAAATAATTCAGGAAAAGCCGAAATACGCGGATTACGGCATAGTTCAGTCTTTTTACCTGATGTGCTGCGATACAGTGAAAGACACTTCTAGAATTTTTGCCAGTCTTTGGAAAGAGACCGCATTTTATAAGTTCCTGGCTTTTCTTTCTCTGGTGGTAGGAGTGAGGCTGATTAATTACCACATGTTTTACACATTTCCAAAATACGGCATACGCGAACTCGGCGAAGGCGCTCCGATAGGACGGTTGTACAGCGTTTTGAATCCGGTGCTTATAATATTTCTTGTGCCTTTGGCCGGAGCCCTTACGCAGAAGATTTCTGCTTACCGCATGGTCAGTCTGGGGAGCATTGTGTCGGCCTTATCTGTGTTTTTTATTGCCCTGCCTCCCGAATGGTTTGTTCCTCTTGCAAACGGCTGGCTTGGGGATTTGATAGCGCACAAATGGCTTGGCATGCAGGGGCCCGTCAATCCGCTTTATGTGTCGATAACATTTTTTGTCATTCTTCTTTCCATAGGAGAAGCGCTGTGGTCTCCCAGGCTTTATGAATATCCCGCCGCAATAGCTCCGAAAGGCAAAGAAGGGTCTTATATGGCCCTCTCCATTCTTCCCTATTTCGTGGCCAAGTTTTTTGTGGGCATGCTTTCAGGACTTCTGCTTGAGAAATACTGTCCGGCCCAGGGCGCGCGCAATTCCCAAATGATATGGCTTGTCATAGGCTGTCTGGCGTTGATTACTCCCGTGGGACTTTTAACTCTGCGTAAATTCATACAGGTCAAAGAAGAGGGAAGATAGCCGGAGAAGGTTCCCCAGTCACCCAGCGGCCCATGTTACCCATGAAGAAGGCGGCCGGTAACCAGCCTGCTGCGTCACAAGGGAGATTGGGGAGTAGTGATGAACTGGACATCCCAACCAATAATCCTTAGAGGTAATTGAAAAATGGAAAGTTCAACGGAAAATAACGTTCAGGAAGACCTTTCGCTTAAGGAATCATTGAAACTTCTGTTCAAAGCTTCAAAAGGATTCTGGCTTGTCAATATGGTCAATTTCGGCGACGGCATCGCCTATTTCGGGATGCTGACCCTGCTGACCAGATTTTTAGGCACGCGTCTTAACATGTCCGACCAGACTACCGGACTCAGCGTGTCGATGTATACGGGGCTTGTCACTCTTTTCATGTTCGGGGGCGGATTTGTTTCCGATAAGCTGGGAGTGCGGCGCGCCATTACATGGTCTCTTGTCGTCATGGGCATAGGCAGGGCGCTTTTATCTTTTGCCCCGCTTTTAGGTCCTGTTTCCGCCTGCGCGGCGGCATGGGCGGGTCTGCTTTTAATGGCGCTGGGCTCCGGCGTTATTCAGCCGGCTTTATATGCGGGAATAAAGGAATACACCGATCCCAGGACGGCCACCATGGGATACGGACTTCTTTATTCAATCATGAATCTGGGCATAGTGGCCGAAAATTTTCTGTCCCCGCTGGTGCGCACCGACACTCTTTTTCTTGATCTGCATTTTGCGAAAATAATGGGTTTCGGCTGGGGTATAGACGGAGTCTTCTGGCTTTGCGCGGCAATTACCGGCGTCATGATTGTTCTGCATATGGCGTTTTTCACGCGGAGAGTGGAGCAGACCTGCAGGGTTACGGTTGATGAGAAGCCATTGGAGGGGCCCAAAAAGTCTCTTTCCGAAAAAATCAAAGAGCTTCCTTTCCTTGACCCGCGTTTTATGTATTTCGTTTTTATACTTCTGCCGGTGCGCACGCTGTTCGCGCACCAATGGCTGACAATGCCCGATTATATTTTCCGCGCATATCCCGAGCAGGTCAGTGCGAAATTTGAATGGATAAGCGGGCTTAATCCGCTTATTATAGTGGTTTTTGTGCCTTTGATCGCGGCAATGACAAGGAAGGTAAACATCGTTACCATGATGATAATAGGCACGGCAATATCCGCTGTTACCACTTTTATATTGGTTCCGGGTCCGAATATTACCGCTCTTCTGCTTTATGTGATACTGTTTTCATTGGGAGAGGCCGTCTGGTCTTCGAGATTTCTGGAGTATGTGGCGGATCTGGCTCCCGCCGGAAAAGTCGGCGCGTATATGGGACTGGCGGGCATTCCGTGGTTTCTGGCAAAATTCACGACCGGTCTTTATTCCGGATTTATGCTTGACTATTTTGTGCCTAAAACCGGGTCTCATGACTCCAGCGCTTTATGGCTCATTTATGCCATATTCGCCTGCATAAGCCCCATCGGTCTTATTATAGTCAAAAACTGGATTTCAGCCGGCTGGACCCAAAGACGGTAAACGGTAGAGGGGAGATGGTAGACGGTAAAACCAAAGAAAGGGAACTGGGAAGAAGCGAGAATAAGATTTACCTGCTATTTCCCATCTACGAATATTCAAGTTTCGCGTTTGTGCTGTAGCTGGGTAGCTGGGTGACTGGGCCGCTGGAAACTGGTGGCCCAAGTTTACGAGGAGCGTGTATATGAAAACAACATTTAAATTCGCTGCATCAATTATTATTATATTGGTATTTTGTCAGGGCAGGGCCGCCGCGGATTTTACAAAGCTTGATTTTAATCTTTCTTCGGGGGCGGCGGAGCGGATGTGCGTCGATGCAAAGGCAAAGGCTGAGAAACGTCTGCGGGAGATAGCGTCCCTCAAGGACGCCGATTTCCGAGGAGCTTTTGTGGCGTTTTTAGACGCCGTCTCGGATTTAAACGATGAAACCGCCGTGCCCATGTTTCTGCGCTATGTAAGCCCTGACAAGAGCGTGCGTGACGCGGGAATGGCATGCGATAATGATATCTCCAAATATCTGGTTGAGATATTCGCCAGACCGGAGCTTTTTGCCGTAATGAAAACCGCGGCGGAGCGCGGCGAACTGCTTGAAGGAGAAGACAGCCGGCTTCTTGAGAAGACGCTTCTTGATTTCAAGCGCAGCGGCATGGGTCTGCCCGTTGATGAAAGAGAAAAGCTGAAAAAAATACGGCAACGGATAATAGAGCTTGAGAACGATTTCGTGACCGAAGTGAATGAGATAAAAGATGCGGCTTATTTTACCTCGGAGCAAATGGAAGGCGTGCCTGCCGATATCTTGTCGCGGCTGGAGCGCAAAGAAGGCAAATATAAAGTGACATTGGATTATCCCGATTATGTGCCTTTTATGGAAAACGCCGAAAACCCGCAGTCCCGGCGTTTGCTTTGGCATAAATTCAACACGCGCGGAGGGGTTAAGAATAAAGAACGTCTGACTGAGATACTTAAGCTTCGCGACGAAGCGGCAAAGATATTGGGATACAAGACACATGCTCATTATGTGCTTGAGGAGCGTATGGCCCAACGGCCCGAGGCTGTTTTCGATTTTCTTGTCCGTCTGCGCAAAAAACTTTATGCGAAGGGAAAACCGGAGCTTAAAATTCTTCTGGCCCTGAAAAATAAGGAACTCGGTAAAAAGTCGGACGGAATTATTAATGCATGGGACTGGTCTTACTATCACAATATGCTTATGAAAACGGCTTATGACGTTGATAAGCAGAAGATTCAGGAATATTTTCCCCTTGAACATGTGATAGGGGAGATGTTTAAGGTTTATCAGGATGTGTTAGGCCTGCGTTTTAAGGAAATAAAACCCGCCGATGCATGGCATTCCGATGTCCAGCTTTTTGAGGTTTCAGACGCCCGCACCGAAGTAAGCCTGGGTAGGTTTTATATGGATCTTTATCCCAGGGACGGCAAGTACAAGCATGCGGCGGCTTTTACTCTTATTCAGGGGCGGCAGATGAAGGACGGCTCATATTTAAAGCCGAGCAGCTCTATTGTGGCCAACTTTGACAAGCCTTCCGCAGATAAGCCGTCGCTTATTCCGCACAGCGAGGTGGAAACGCTTTTTCATGAATTCGGCCATATCATGCATCAGGTCTTGAGCAGGGTGAAATACCAGCGTTTCTCTGGAACGTCGGTGGCCCGCGATTTTGTCGAAACTCCGTCCCAGATGTTTGAAAATTGGGTATGGAATGAGGAAATGCTCGACCGCATTTCGGGGCATTACAAAGACCGTTCCAAAAAACTTCCCAAAAAACTGGTTAAAAAAATGATAGCGGCAAAAAATGTGGATTCGGGGCTCATATATCTGAAACAGAACTTTTACGGCACATATGACATGACCGTCCATACTCAGCCTGTCTCCGATACTACGCAGCTGTATGCGAAACTTCACAGGGAAATAGCGCTTATTCCCCTGAGCGCTGACGCCATGCCTGAAGCGGGTTTGGCTCATTTGATAAATTATAATGCGGCTTATTATGGATATATGTGGTCGCTGGTTTTTGCGCAGGATATGTTTTCGGCTTTTGAAAAAGAAGGGCTTCTTGATGAAACGGCCGGCCGCAAAATGCGCAAGTGTGTGCTGGAAACCGGAGGCTCCCGTGAAGAATCGGAGTCATTGAGATGTTTCCTCGGCCGGGAGCCCAATGAAAACGCATTCCTCAAGAGCATAGGACTATGAAGAAGGTAAATGGTAGAAGGTAGATGGTAGATGGAAGGGCAAAGAACATAAGTATGAGATTTGGGAATCAGGAGATTAGGCAAAATATAGACGAAGCAGAAGATAATCTCATACGAAGACATATGGCCGGAAAATCGGTCGTCATGCCGGTGAAAACCGACATCCAGAGTTTCTTAAGCTGTTAGACTGGTAACTTTAAGATCGTTACTCTGGCTAGCTTTTTCTGTGACACGGTAAACGTGTTTCAAATGAATAATAATTTACAATGCACGGTAAGGCGTTTGCCGATAGCTGTTTCGGCCGTGGGCATGATGCTGGCCCTGGGAAGCATCTATGCCTGGAGCATTTTTAAGCTTCCTTTAATGCGGGCGCACGGCTGGACGGGGCCGGAAACGGGATTTGCTTTTACTCTTGCCATACTTTTTGTGGGCATTGCCACGGCTCTCGGCGGAGGGCTTGTCGATAAGGCCGGAAGCAGGAAAATAGCCGTTTTCGCCTCAATACTATTTGCTTGCGGTACATTGCTTTCAGGTTTGGCCGATACGCTCGGCAGTAAACATCTTCTCTGGCTTGGCTATGGAATAATAGGCGGAGCAGGAAACGGGCTTTGCTATATTACCTGCATAGCCGTTCTTCTGCGCTGGTTTCCGGGGAAAAAGGGTCTTATTTCCGGGCTTGGAGTGATGGGGTTTGCGCTGGGCGCCGCCGTTTTGGGTAAAATAGGGCCTTTTCTTATATTGAAATTCGGGGTTGCAAAAACATTTTATATTCTAGGCGCTTTATTTATAGTTGTCCTTCCACTGCTTGCCTTAAATCTTGAAAATCCCGTTAATGAACCATGCGCTGATAATAAGACCGTGTCCGGCATGACTATTAACGAGGCTCTTAAAATAAGGCAGTTTTATCTTATGTGGTTTATTTTATTTTTAAATGTGGTGGCGGGAGTGGCTGTGATGAGCAATCTCTCTCCCATGGCGCAGATGCAGGCGGGGATAAGCGCCGTCTCCGCGGGCATTCTTATATCCGCTGTTTCGCTTTTTAACGCTTTCGGCAGGATATTTTGGGCCGCCTTATCCGATAAAATCGGCGGGAAAATTGTTTTTATGCTAATGCTGGGAACGCAGTCGTTTGTAATGGCTTTTCTTCCCTCGGTTTCTAATACGTGGATTTTCAGCGCGATGTGCTGTTATATACTGTTTTGCTACGGAGGCGGGTTCGGCACAATGCCTTCCTTTGCAAGCGAAGCTTTCGGAGCCGGAAACATAGGCAGAATTTACGGCGCCATGCTGTTATCCCTGGGGTTGGGGGGAATTGTGGGGCCTATGCTTATGGAATTCGCAGGTAAATTTTACGGAAATTTTTCAGCCGCGATATACACGGCCGGAGTTCTTCAGATTACAGGTTTTTCCCTCGCCTTTTTCTACCGCAAACCGCAGATTAAAATTGCGCTTCCAAGTTAAAACCATCCTCCCAAATACCATGGGACTTTTGGGTTAATTCCAAATAGGCCCAATGCCGAAAAAAAAATACCCAAATGGCTCATACGGAAAAATGCGTTAATCAATATAATATTCAACACAACAGACTTGGGCTTTGCGTCCAATCTGGCGGAGTCAAACAGAATAAGGAGACTAAAATGAAAAAACTGATACTTGTCGTGATGGCAGTGTGTGCGGGAAATATCGCAAATGCGGGCGTAATGAGCGAGCTTATAAATTCGGCGGGTTTGTCAAATGTGCAGCAGGCCGAATTTGTGAAATTGCCTGTTCCCATGGCGGTTGAACAGCTTTTTACAAAAACCGGAGCAAATGAACCGGTTAATGCCGTTAAAATATCCTGTCTAGGAAACGATACCCGCTCGATCGGAACGGAAATTAAATTGGTTGGGACGGCTGATGAACAAAAAGTTATCGTTACCCCGTACTATAAAGACGCATTCGGGAAGTGGATCAACAAAGATCTGATAGTCGGAAGCACTGAAAACAGGCTTGATAGAGTTTTGCGTGGGGCTAAAGAGGATAATTATTCCTCCGCGAAATATTATCAGGTATATGCGACAGCTGAATATCAACTCTCAATACCCAAAAATATACTTAAACAGAACGGCGGAAGTTTTAAGGGTTCCCTGAAAATAAGTTCGGAAGGTTATCCTATAGAAGATATAACTTTGAACTGCGTAACGGCTAAGTAAAAAAGGAATTTAGACTTAGACCGCATTGCGCAGTATGAGTCTGCAGTAAAACCGAACGGGCGTAGGTTTATGCCGGCGCCCGTTCGGTTTTTATTTGCCTGCTGGTGAGCAATATCGCGTTACATTCAGATATGGCCTGTGATGTTTTTGTGTCCGCTTATGCGGGGCAGACTATTCCGCAAGGAGCATGTATATTTCCCGCTGGATATCGGATTTTTTATATATTTCCGCATACTGCAGGGCGAGTAAAGCCTGCTGTCTGTTTTGCTGAGCGAAAAGTTTTACCATTTCCACGTCATTGTCCACGACGAGTTTAAATATTAAAGGTTTACCGGCGCCGGCAACTTCCATGTTAAGCATTTTCTCTTTTGTTCCTTCATCGGCATTATTAAGCAGAATTTTGGCTATTTCAATATTCCTAAACTCTCCGGCTGAAGCAAGATACAGGGCTGTCGTATTTTGACCGCTCCCCCCCCC
>CAZFMJ010000032.1:0-23882 GCA_964520045.1 uncultured Elusimicrobiales bacterium
CCGATATCAGTCCGGCGCCTGAGAGATATCCTGCTGTGATATAGACGCTTCCTCGAGAGCCTGATTCCTGATAGTTGTATCCTTCGGATATTATGCGGCCGGTGATAGTAAGCGTACTGGCTATATTGAGTATTATTGCGCCCCCTCCTGGAGAATCATCCCCGCCGCTGCCGAGGTTGTCAGGAGCGGAATACGAACCATATGTTGTGCTCAATACGCTTCCGCCGCCGGTTCGTCCTCCGTATGACCCTCCGCATCCGCTTGCGCCGCCGCAGTTTCCCGGGCCTCTGTCTGCGGCGTATCCGCGGGAGGAAACAAGTATCTGGCCGTGTATGATCATGTGTTCGGCGTTTATCGAGGCCTTATAAACTTCATAACTTGCGGAGGCAGGATTTGGTTCATGCGTTATTATTGATTTAACGCCTACTACCACCCCGCTGCTTACCGTCAACGGAGCATTTACTGACAGGCTTGAAATGTTTACGCCGGGGGTGGCTATCTGCACGCTGTAGACTGATACCGGGGAATTTGTCCAGATTACTGGTTGATTTCCGCCCGCTTTGTTTATGATTACGGTATCGGCCGGTTCGGGTATTTTTCCGCACGACCAGTTGCCGGAATCATTCCATGTGGAGTTGACCACTCCGGTCCAGTTGCAGTCAACGGCAAAAGCATGGCGGGCATTAAGCCACCCGACGCCGAATAAAAAAATTAAAAACCATGCTTTTAGTTTCATAAAAAACAGTAGATAGCAGATAGCATAAAGTGTATAGCAAGTAGTAGATAGTATAAAGTAGATAGTGGATAGCAGTTAAATTCCCCTATCTTTTTGTCCCGATCTCTTAATCTCATAATCTCGTCTTTATCGCCGTCGGTGGTTCCGGGACCGCCGTTGGCTGTAATAGAACCGTTGACGGTCAATGTGTTTGAGATGGTAAGCTTCACCGCTCCGCCGCCCGCGCCGCCAAGGTTGGTGTCGCAGTCGGAACCGCCGCCGGAACCGATATTAACAGGCTGGCTGTAACTGCCGTACGCCGCTCCCGACCCGGTTCCCGACCAGTTACCGCCGCCTTGCCCGCCGTAACCCGCTCCGGTGGCTGATGTGCCGTCGTTGCTTCCGCCTGTCCCCGCGCCGGGGCCGTAACCGCTTGCGCAAGACTCGCCGGAAGCATAACCTTTACTGCTTACATCTATCAGCCCGAAAAGCAGCATTTCGGGAACGGTTATTGAGCTTTTATAAAGCTCGGCCGAGGTGTTGTTTGAATGCGTTATTACGCCTTTTGAACCTACAACTACCATACTGCTGGCGGTTATGGGGTAATTGGCGGTAAGCGTTGAGCCGTAGACGCCGCTGGTGGCTATATAAATGCTGTATACTGAAACGGGCGCCCAAATAACAGGCTGTATTGCCGCGTTTATGTCGATTATGGCTGTGTCGGAAAAGTCATCAGGAATACCCGAAGGCGACCAGTTGTTTGCATTTGACCATGTGGAATTTTCAACTCCCGTCCAGTTATAAATTGCGGACTGGGCGCAATCATTAAGGAAGAGCAGAATAAGTGTAAACAGCCAAATTTTAAGCTTCATAGAAAAGTGGTTAAATAATCAACGATTAAGCGGGCAATTCATCATCACCACATAAATGAATTCCCATGTCTTCCCATCCCCCGCCCGCCGGCAGCCTGGCAGGCGGCCCGTTCACGGCAGTTCTTTTACGGGACGAAACCCGGTAAGGGCGTCGCTCTCATAAGGGGACAATCTGCCGCGGTCCGTCGCCTTCATAACCCATGGTTCTCTGTTGCGCCAGCATGAACCTCGTTTAACTCTGCCGAAACGCGCGAGAGGCAGGCGCGCGTTTCCATCCGCAGGCGCTCCTTCGTAGGAATTATAATAGGCGTCCTCGCACCATTCCCAGACATTGCCGATCATATCGCAAACGCCCTGCTGCGTCTTCCCTGCAGGCATCGAGCACACCGGCCATGTGCGGTTCATTCCGCAGCCGTTCACTCCATCGTCCATCACCGCGATTTTACAGCTCGCATCCTCGTCGCCCCACGGATATCTGGTATTTTTGCCCCCGCTGCGCGCCGCAAATTCCCATTGCGCCTCGCTGGGCAATTTTCCTCCCGCCCACTCCGCAAATTGCCTTGCCTGGAACCAATCCACGCATACTACGGGCTGGGAATCAGTCTGAAAAAAATCCGGAAGCTCTCCGAATGCCCATTGCGTTCCGGTCCAGACAAAGCATTTGCTGTCTTTTATATGCGGCATTGAACACGCGCCGGCCGCCATACAGGCTTTGTATTGGCCGAAAGTTACTTCGGTTTCAGCGATAAGAAATGCCTTCACGCGTATATCGTGCGCTGGTTTTGCGTCGTAGTAGCCGGTATCGGATCCCATCAAAAACTTGCCTCCCGCCACCTTTATCCACTTAATACCCGCCGCCTTGATCCGGTTATGCGTTTCCACCGGCCTTGTACTGCCTATAACCGGCTGGTTTATAATATTCGTGTCTATTGCGATTATAGACTCCGGCCCCGACGCGGCGGCAGGCTCCCATTTGCCTGCTTCCGGCCATGTGGAATTCGTTGTCCCGGTCCAGTTGCGTTCTGCGGCGAAAGCATGGCGGGCATTAAGCCACCCGAGGCCGAATAGAAAAATTAAAAACCATGCTTTGAGTTTCATAAAGAACAGTAGATAGTAGATAGCATAAAGTATATAGCAAACAGTAAAAAGTATCTAACTTGACGCTGTTTTCTTACCCCAATCTCGAAATCTCATAATCTCTTGATCTCATCTCTATCGCTGCCCAGCAGCCCAGTGACCCAGCGGCCCAACCTCATCTCATACCTGCCTTGTGGTTAAATATCTCCGTGTCCTCCGCGTCCTTTGTGTCTGCTTTGCGTTCTTTGCGTTTACTCTTAGCTTTCCTTCTGATACTGTTCCAATCTCATTTTTCCGTGTTTTCCGGTTTCCGTGTCTCCGTGGTAATTTTTTTGTCGTTTTTGTTCCGTCTCCCGTCCCTTTCGCCGCCTAGCCGTCTAGCAGTCCCGCCGTCCCTCTGCTGTTTTTTTACTCTCTTCCTTCTACCATCTACCGTCTACCTTTTACCTTCTTTATATTTTTTGACAAAAACATTCACGTACGGCCGTTTTTTCGTTTTTTTTAACAGCCGCATAAAAATAAGCGTTAAATTATAATTCGACATGACCGCTTTTGCGGTCATGTCGTGGTAGACGGCAGACGGTAGATGGTAGACGGTAAAAACAAAACTGATTTATCACCTTCTCCCCCTGTCCTTCTGCCGGCTTTCTTTAAAAACGGTCAATGTAAGTTATGGGTTTTGAGTAGTAAACTTTTGTTTTTCAGTTCTCGATGTTTTCCTATTCTTCCGTTGCTTCTTTTGCGGTTTCGGTTTCTTGCCTCAACCACTTCCTCGCATTTGACCGCATCCCGTAAAACCTCGGGACTGCTTCGCTGAATGCTTCGGTCGCCGCCGTTCTACGGCGAAATCAGCCAAACCTGCCCTGTCACGGGGCTTCCGGGGTCGGCTCCCCGCACTTCAACTATAAATCCGCCTTTTGCGTTTATCGCTCCGCTTTGCACTTCCAAAGCCGAAGAGGGCTGTGTGGTGCCTATGCCCACTTTTCCGTCTCCTTTTATTACCATTAATTCCTGCCCTGCTGCTGTTCCGCTGGAAACCTGAAGAATGTTAAATGAGCCGGGAGCGTTTGTGCTGGAGATATGAAGTTTTGCCGAAGGCTCGGAAGTTCCTATCCCCACCGCGCCTGAAGATTTCTGGAAAACGAATCCGGAATTGCCGCCCAAAGCGCTTCCTCCGTCATTAAACTGTACGTAGGTGTCGCTTCCTCCGGGGTTTGCTCCAGCCGTTATCCCGCTCAACTGCGACCCGTCGCCGTAATACCTGTTTGCGTAAACTTTGCCTTCTCCCGTAACGCGGAATATGTTGGACGCGCCGGTCGAAATAACCAGTATCTCATCAGCCTTGCCGGCTCCGGTGGCGATGTGAAGCATGTAACTTGCGGTGGACAGCCCTATCCCGACCGGCCCCCATGAAGATACAAACAATCCGTATCCCCCCGCGGTATGGCTGGCTATAAGAAGAGGCTGATTTCCGGAATCAAGAATGTGGAGTTTTGCAAGAGGATCCCTGCTGCCTATCCCGGTTTGATTCCAGAAATAAACTCTGTCCGTCGCTTCAAGGTATTTCTGGACGAAAAGGCTGGCTGAGCTTACCGACAGCGAGGGTTGATTTCCCGCCGTTGTGGTGCCGATGAATGTTAAACCCCAGAAATGAGCGTCAGGGTCCGCGGGTGTGCCTTCCACTCCTTGCCCCGTAATATCGTCGGCGGTTCCTAGTTCATAGCCGAGATCAGCGGAATATATTGGGGAACAGAATACAGAAGTCAGAAGACAGAAGACAGTAGACAGCAGAAGGGAAACGGCTGGACAGCTGGACCGCCGGACGGCTGGACAGTTGGACAGCAAAGGGGAGAGGCAGCGAAAAAGAGAAAAGGGAAAGCGGAAAAACCGTCTTCTGCCTCCCATTTTTTTCTTTGCCGTTTTCAGGTTTTTACCTAATCTCATAATCTCCTGATCTCGTCCTTGCCAACGCAGACATAGTCTGCGAATCGGCGTGCGTATGCGCGTATGTATGTACGTATGTATGTATGCATGCATGCGCGCGCCGGCTACACCAAATGATAAAGTGTAGATGCGACAAAAATATTACGAAATTGCGACCAATTTTCTTTACGACGGTGAATATATGCGGTATAATGAAACACATGGATAAACAATCAATGATAGATAAAGCGGTTAACTTAGCTCGCAAATATGAAGTGGGCCAGCTTTTTTTAATCGGGTCGGCTTTGTATAACGAAACCGACAAAATAAATGACTATGATTTCGCTGTAAACAATATGCCTCCGGGGCGTTTTTTTAAATTTTACGGCGAATTAATGTTTGCTATGGATAAAAATGTCGATTTGATAGATTTGTCGGGTCCAAAAACCAAATTTAAGGAAATAATTATCAGGGAAGGAAAACTTTTATACGACGGAAAATCTCAGCCAAGATAAAATATTATGATTTTATGTGATTTGGGAATTGTGCTCAGCAGAAGGATTGTTAATGAAAACGACCGCGCTGTCTGCCTTTATACCAAAAACCGCGGCCGGATATATCTGCGGTTTGCCGGAGTCAATAAGCCCGCCGGAAAACTTAAGGCTCTTACCGAGCCGTTAACATGGGGCGACTTCAGAATGTATTTAAAGCCTTCCTCGGAATCAGGCCGCGGACTTGGCGGAAAGGTTTTGTCGGTGTTCCCGCGCATACGCGCCGAGTTTGAGAAAACCTGCTGCGCCCTTCATTTCTGCGAACTTGTTTTGCGGCTCACTCCCGACTGCCAGCCGAATGCCGATAAATATGAACTGCTTCTTGCCGGACTTACAGCTCTTGAAAACAAAGGCGTGTCCGAATGGCTGAGATGCGCTTTTGCTCTTCGTCTGCTTGAATCGGCCGGGTTGGGATTTAAGGAAACGGCCGTAGGCATAGACAGCAGAATATGGGATTTTCTGCATGAGGAGGATTTTCAATCAATTATAGATTCACCGCCTAAAGCAGGCGCGGATATCCTTCTCGAAATACAGTCTATCATCGACAGGACGCTGGAAAATATCCTGAATTATCCGCTTAGGACGGCGGGATTTATAAAGGGGATGGGAGAAGGTAGACGGGAGATGGTAGAAGGAGAAATCAAAAGGTAAAAAAGAACATCATACCGCAGAGGCGCAGAGTGCGCTGAGAACCAAAAAATCAAGAGACGCAATAATTAAAAAAACGGAAGGAAAATAAGAAGGGTATATGGTAAATAAGAGAGGGGTTTTTTGTTTTCGCTGTTCCGTCTACCATCTCCCATCTACCCTCTACCGGGTAAAATATGAATTTTCAAGATATAATATTCACGCTTAACCGCTACTGGTCGAAGCAGGGATGCATTGTAATTCAGCCTTATGATCTAGAAAAGGGAGCGGGCACTTTTAATCCCGCCACCTTTTTCGGTTCGCTTACCTCCAAGCCGGTCAAAGTGTCTTATGTCGAGCCTTCCCGCCGTCCTACGGACGGCAGATACGGGGACAATCCCAACCGGCTTGCGAAATATTATCAGTATCAGGTTATTTTAAAACCGTCCCCCGCCAATATCCAGACTTTGTATCTGAACTCCCTTAAAGCCATAGGCTTAAATCCCATGAAGCATGACGTGCGCTGGCTGGAAGACGACTGGGAATCCCCCACTTTGGGAGCTTCGGGCGTGGGCTGGGAAGTGCGCTTTGACGGCATGGAAGTGACGCAGTTTACTTATTTCCAGCAGATGGCCGGATTTGAATTGAAGCCGATAACCGCTGAAATAACATACGGTCTTGAGCGCCTTGCCATGTTTTCCCAGAAAAAGCGGAATGTTTTTGAACTTGCATGGGACGACAGAGTTTCCTACGGCGATATTCATTCGGAGCAGGAAGCCCAGTTCTCACATTATCATTTTGAGGAGTCGGATCCGGCGATGCTCCGCGGGCATTTCGCTGATTTTGAGAATGAATGTCTGAGGCTGGCCGGCAAGGGATATTATCTTCCGGCCTACGACGATGTTATGAGGTGCTCCCATATATTCAATCTGCTGGACGCCAGAGGGGCGGTTTCCGTGACGGAACGTACGGCCCTTATCGCAAAAGTAAGAGGTCTTGCAAAAGCTTGCGCGAAGGAGTATGTAAAGAAGGTAGACGGGAGACGGGAGATGGTAGATGGTAAAGAAAATTGCGGGGAAAGCAGAAAAGTATGAATAGGAACGTTTTAACGGCACAATCAATATGGTCTCAAAATTAAATAAAGACGCTCTTCTGGAAATCGGAGTTGAGAACCTTCCGGCGCGGTTCGTGCCTTTGGCATTGGCCCAGCTTCAGAGTTCTGCCGTAAAGCTTTTAAGCGAAAACAGGCTTGCCTGCTCCTCGGTGCGCGTTTTCGGAACATACAAACGGCTGGCTGTTGTCATGGAGAATGTAGGCTCCGGGTAGGCCGAGCAGATTTGCGAAGTAACCGGTCCGCCCGCGAAGTTTTTAAAGGACGAAAAAGGCGGTTTTACGGTTCAAAGCCGGGGGTTTGCCAATGCCCATGGAACGGTTCCGGAGAAGCTTGTCATCGTAAAAATCCCGAAAGGCGAATTCATGGCCGTTCGGAAAGTCATTGCCGGCGAGCCGGCGCTCAAAGTTCTTTCCAGAGTATTCCCCCAGCTGATAGCTTCTTTGCAGTTTCCGAAAAACATGGTTTGGGAGCCGTCCGGATTCAGGTTTGCGCGGCCTATACGAGGTATCGCGGCGCTGCTCGGCGCAAAAACAGTGCCCTTCTCCGTTGCCGGAGTGAAATCAGGCAAAAAGACGTCAGGCCTGTCCGCTCTGGGCTCAAAAATCATAACCATAGCCGAGCCGTCAAAATATGAAAAAACGCTGGAAGCCAGGTGCGTGATGGCCGATCCCGCCGCGCGCAGGCAGGCTCTTTTAAAGCTGTTTGCGCAGGCCGGGCACAGAATGAAATTTGAGGTTGATATCGACGAAGATCTGCTTGAGGAAGTTGTTTTTATGGTTGAGCATCCCGTTCCGGTCGCGGGCCATTTTTCCCTGAAATTTCTAAAGCTGCCCCGGGAACTCCTTTCCACCGTTCTGAAAAAAAAGCTTAAATTTTTTCCCGTGCGCGATAATTCGGGAGAGCTTGCGCCGCATTTTGTGGGGATACGCGACGGAATTTCAGACGGGCAGAAAGAAGTGCAGGGCGGCTATGAGGCCGTCGTCGCCGCCTGTCTGACGGACGCCGTTTTCTTTTTCGAGCGCGATCTGCGTTGCGGTCTTGAGACGATGCGTTTAAAGCTCAAAGACGCGCTTCTTCACGAAAAGCTGGGCACTCTTTATGAGAAAAGCGAAAGGGCGCATCTGCTTGCCGTAAGGCTTGCCGGCGCGATGACTCCGGATATTCCCTGCGATAAAGAGGTTATCAGCGCCGCGTCCCGTCTTTGCTATGCGGATTTGACTTCCGAAGTGGTAAAGGAATTCCCGGAGCTTCAGGGAATAATGGCGGGCGAATACGCCTCCCACGCTAAAATGCCCGAAAATATATGTTCGGCTCTTGCGGAATTTTATTATCCCCTTTCAGCCAAATCCCCCCTCCCGGGTATGGTTGAGTCAGCCTTGGTTTCCCTTGCCGGTAAATTCGACACGATTTTGGGAAATTTCGCCGCAGGCATGATACCTACGGGAAGCGAAGATCCGTACGCCCTGCGCAGGCAGGCCTCGGGCATTGTGAGGATACTGCTTGAGAAAAATATTCCGCTGTCCGTGCCCGCAATTCTGGAGCATTCGTGGGAAACTCTGCCCGGGACGGCCGTCCGCGGCGCTTCCAAAAGCGAGGTTATAAATTCCGTTTTGGAATTCATCTGGCAGAGAGCGGCCGCTGTGTTCGGCGAAAAGGGATTTAAATTCGACGAGATAAAGGCGGTGCGGCAGGGCGGACTTGAAAATCTTTCTTTGACTTTGGTCCGGCTCCGCGCTCTTAATGAGATACGCAAGGCCGGCGATTTTGACGCTCTTGCCATGGCCTTCAAGCGCGCTTCCAACATCTTAAAACAGGCGAAGCTCGATCCGTCGTCCGCGTCCGCCGTCAATGCCGGGCTGCTTTGCGAGCCGGCGGAAAAGGAGCTTGCCGGCGCGCTTTTGAAATTGGGTGAGGACATAGGCAGGCTTAAAACCTGCGCTGATTTTTCCGCAATGCTTAAGGAAATGGTATCGATTAAGCCCGCCGTGGACGGTTTTTTTGACAAGGTGATGGTTATGGCCGAAGATCCCGCGCTCAGGGCCAACCGCCTGAATCTTTTGGCCGAGCTTGTAAAGCTTTTCGGCTCCGCCGCCGATTTGTCACAGCTGCAATAAGACGGTAGAAGGTAGATGGTAGACGGAACAAAAAAGGCAAAAAAACAAATCATCGGCATTCTTCTGTTTTTCGTATCCTGTTTACCAGTTGTCTTTTACTTTTTTATTTTTTTGTTTACTGCCGTCTCTTTTTTGCTTGTTTTCTTCCTTCTTTTGTTTGCCGTCTACCGTCTACCATCTCCCGTTTACCGTCTTTTAGAACGGATATCCTACTTTAACTATGCCGTTGGGGCCTTCTTTTCCGAAAGCCAAATCGGCGGTTCCCACTATCTGAGGCCGTATCACTATTCTGAAAGCCATGCCGTAGCCGGTTCGGAGATTATCCATGCGCAGTCTCGAGGGCGTTGAAAAAACCGTTCCTACATCCACAAAGGGCGCAAGCTCCAGCTCTGTGAAAAATTTCAGAAGCGGCGAGCGTGAAAGTCGTATTCTCTCTTCCAGATTTATCAGCAGTTTGCTTCTGTCTATGAACCTGCCGTCGCCGGCAACCCGCAGGCCGGTGCTTTCGCCCATGGTGGAACGGGCATAAAAGGGCAGGTCGTCGCCCGTCTGTTTCTGCAAAAGATAATGCACCGCGGTGACATACTTGCCTTCTTCTTTATAATTGTAGTAGTGCTTGAGCTGAGCGGCGTAGGTGCGGTAGGTATAGTCGCTTCCCAGCGATTTATAGGAAAGGAGGGCGGACATACTAGCATAGGTGCCGATTTTAGGAAGAACAGGATGATCCGTGTCGTCGTAAATAAGCGCAAACTTATGCGTCATGAAATCTTTTCTTTGCGCGGCTATCGCGTATTCTTCCGGAAAAAGGTCATTGACCTGAGGCAGAGCAGTCACCGGTCCGTTTGAGATCTTGTATGAATAAAAGGCATGCGTGAAGTCAAAATAAAAATCGGAAGGCAGGGGAAAATCGCAGGTCAATTCCTCCCCCGTGAGATTTAAGGCGAAATTAGCCTGATTGCCGGGCAAAGATTTAGGTCCTGGTCCGTAATACGAGGCTTTTCCATTGACCCAGTGCCTTACTTCCGCGTTTATCCTAAACCGCGTGCCCATGAGTTCAGGGTCAAAATAATGTATGAAAACTTCGCGCTGAACTACCGTGGAATAGGCGGCTCTTATTACAAGGAGTTTTTTGTCGTCGGGAAAAACATAATGCCTGAAGGTGTAGGAGGTTTTTAGATACCGGTTATAGTTTATGGAAGGCGCCATCACCGAACCGATTCCCTGCTTTGACTTATCCCGCATCGCCCATATCGGCATTATGCCGTAATTAGGCCCCAGGTCTTTGCTGGAATCCATTATCGGCAGAAAAAACATCGGTCCTATGTCGAACGGTATGACCAGTCTGCCCACAATTTTGTCAAGCAGGCTTCTGTCTTCATCGCGTCCGGCGGCTGTTTCAAGGGGTTTTAATATTTCCGTTTTTGTTTTTATCTCCGCAGGCAGAATTTTTATATCCTCGTCCGCCTTAGCGATGATGGAAAAAGACAGCAGGCAGCAGATGGCAGATAGCAGATAGGGACGGGAAAGAGAATAGAGACTCCCCCCTCTTTTTTCCCCGTCTCCCGCCTTTTTTCCCCTTGCCGTTTCCCGTTTACCGTCTACCATCTACCGTTTCCCTTCTTCGTGGCTTTGTGCAGCTGTCCAGCCGCCTAGCCGCCGCGCTGCCCAGCTTTCTTATGAGTATCCCCTTGCGATGGGCATTCTTCTTCCGGCCCCGAATGCTTTTGCCGTTATTTTAAGCCCTGGAGGCATTTGCCTGCGCTTGTATTCATTCAAGTCTATTCTGCGTATTACCGAATCTGCGATATCCAATGGAAACCCCAAGGCGTTTATTTCACCGGCATTTTTGCCTTCTTCTATGTACGCTTTTATTATCGGGTCAAGCATTTCATAAGGGGGAAGGTCGTCTTCGTCTTTTTGGCCGTGTTTGAGTTCGGCGGTGGGCGGTCTCGTTATTGTTCTTTGGGGTATTATAATATCCCTGCCGTTGATATGCCGGGCCAACGAATATACCGTTGTCTTGACAACGTCGGCCAGCGGCGCCAGTCCCCCCGCCGTGTCGCCGTATATCGTGCAGTAGCCGGTGGCCGTCTCGGATTTATTCCCCGTAGTGAGGACCATGCAGCCTGATTGATTGGATATGGCCATAAGAATATTGCCGCGTATGCGGGACTGGATGTTCTGCGCCGCAGTCGCGCTCTTTCCGGTTATATCCGGCGGGATTTTCAGCTGTTTCAGATATGATTCATAAACAGGGGTTATGGGAATAGTCAGAAAATTAACGCGCAGTTTTTTTGCGAGCAGTTCGGCGTCTTCCATGCTTTCGGCGGAAGTGTAAGGCGACGGCATTGACACCGCCGTCACATTCTCATGCCCCAGCGCCTGCGCCGCAAGACAGCAGACGACCGCGGAATCTATTCCCCCGCTTAATCCGAGCGCCGCCTGCGAAAAACCGCATTTATCGGCATAGTCGCGGATTCCCATGACGAGCGCCTGAAAAATTTCTTCGGCTTCCGGAGTATTGTCCCATGCGATAGTATCGGGTTTATCGTCAAAATCGACCGTAATGAGGTCCTCGCCGAAGGCTTTTCCTCTGGCTATGAGATTTCCGTCCGCGTTTATCACGAGGCTGTTCCCGTCGAAGATAAGCTCGTCGTTGGCGCCCGCCATATTGCAGTAGACAAAAGGAAGTTTGTTCCTCCGCGCCCTTGAGCGCATAAGCTCAAATCTTAAAGGCACTTTGCCTCTGTGATACGGCGAGGCCGACAGGTTCAGGAATATGTCAAGTTTGGATTTGATGAGTTTTTCAACGGGATCCACTTTATAAAGCCTCTGCGGCCTTAATCCCTTTTCGTTCCAGATATCTTCGCATATGGTTATGCCGAGTTTCGCCGACTTGAAATTCACCGGCAGATTTGAAACCGCGGATTCGAAATATCTTGCTTCGTCAAACACGTCATACGTCGGCAGAAGGGTTTTTGAGCGTTTGGCGAGAATGTTCCCTTTATGCAGGAGAGCGGCGCAGTTGAAAAGACGCTTTCCCTGCTTCGAGGGATTTCGGTCGACGTATCCGATAAGGCAGGCCGGTTCCGTTATTTTTTTTGAGAGCTCTTTTAGGGTTTTTATGCTGTCATTGACGAAATTTTTGTTTTCAAGAAGGTCCCATGGCGGATAGCCCGTTAAAGTCATCTCAGGGAAAACTGCCAGTTCCGCCCCGGCTTCTCCCGCCTTTTTCGTCCAATCAAGGATTTTGCGGGCATTGGCATTGATGTCTCCGACTTTTGTGTTTATCTGCGCCAGCGCGATTTTCATAATTTCATTATACAAAATGGGGAGACGATAGAAGGTAGACGGAACAAAAACGGGCAAAAAAAATTACCACGGAGCCACAGAGAACACGGAGGGCACGGAGAGATGTAAACATAAGGCAGGTATGAGATGAGGCTGTGCCGCCCAAACAATCCGTAAAAGCAATGACACGTTCGACTCCGCTCAGTGTTACCCTGAGTGTAATCGAAGGGGTGAGTTTGGGGCGGCTGGGAAACCGGGATGCTGGGGAACAGATTGTCGCGGGACGGCTTGACTGCGGTTAATTTTTAAAATTTATAAGATCTTGATTAGCTCTTCGCAGTTTTTTGTACCTTTTACCATCTACCGTCTCCCATTTACCGTCCCCCTATTTTTTTGTATGCTATTTTTGAAATGCAAATTAATAACGGCGGCGGAATCATATATCTGCTGATAAAAGGCGGGCACATCAAGACATATCTTGAGGCCGCTTTGAAGGTGTGCGAGGAAAATCTGCCGGTTTACTCCTCTAAATTCTCAAAAAAAAGCTTTACGCAGAGTCAAATCGCCGCCTGTCTTCTTTTACGGAAATATCTGAATATTGATTTGCGCACGCTTGAAAAGCTGATTTCCCATAGTCCTGTATTTAAAAATATTCTTAAACTTAAGCGTATTCCTGATCATTCGACTTTTTGCCGGCATATGGCCAAAATGCCTGAGGAATTGGCCGGACAGCTTAATGATAAAACAAATAAATTTTTAGCGGGGAGCAGCGCGAAATTTATCCTTCCGTCTTCGCTTGCCGGCAGACGTCATTCTGCCGGACGCAGGGCAGGAGCAGGCTTCGCTCATGGGGGCTCCCGCGGGCGGGAAGGTTGAAAAAACAATAAAAATATTTGGTAAAATTATTATAGGTTTATGGGTATATTCAATTTAGGCTCTAAAGATCAAAAACCGCTGGTGCTTGTGGTGGATGACGACCCCGTGCTGGCGGAGATGCTTTGTGATTTTTTGTCTTTGATTGACTGCGAGACGATAAATACTCCCAACGGCAATGAGGCTTTGAAAATCGCCAGAGATAAACAGCCTGATTTGATTCTGCTTGATATAGTGATGCCTTCCATGGACGGACTTACTATTCTAAAATTGCTCAAGCGGGATCCGGCTTCGGTAAATATTCCGGTAATAATGGTCACCGGAGAGCAGAAGGGCAAGGATGTGGAACTGGCCTTTACTTTGGGAGCGGTGGATTATATTATTAAACCCATAAGGCAGGACCAGTTCGACGCAAAAATAAAAGCCGTTCTATCACAGAAAGGTAAAGGGTAAAGGGTAGAAGGCAGACGGTACAATTTACTTGGTTCTTTTGCGCTGCTAAAAAACCGTCGGGTATGACAAAGCGTTCATAAGACGTTCGGCCAGCCTGTGTTCCCCTTCCGCTGTTTTTCGTTCCCAATCTTCGTTTTCTTTGGTCTTATTTTTTACCGTCTTCCATCTCCTGTTTACCTTCTACCTTCTTCTTGATTCTATTCAGCGCGGTTTCCATGATATTCAGAGTATAGGCGTCTTTTTCTGATGCCATGGCTTCTCCCAGTTTGCGGATAGCGGCTTGTCCTCCCCCCAGAGCGAGCCCGCCTGCGTATCATGATGTCAGGGTCTTTAAGAAGGTCGGCGGCCGCGGCTGTGCCGTAATCGTTGTTCATTCCGGCGAGAGAGAGCGCGGCTTCCAGCTTGACTTTTTTCTGAGGGTCGCTTATTATCGCCGGCAGACTGATCACATCAGATTTGGGCTGTGTGGATTTTGCCGTTTCAGGAAAAGAAAAGGAATTGTCGGGGATGTCCGATCCGGTTCCGGAAGATGTGGAAACGGTATCCTTTAAGAGCGCTTTCAGCGGTTCTATCGAGGACGGATCTTTTATCGCGCCCAGCGCTTTCGCCGCTTCATGGCGGATTCCGTAGTCATTGTCCGCCAGAAGAGGCGTTAGTTTGTCAGCCGAGTCTTTCCCCCCCAATTCTCCCAGAAGGGAGACCGCCGTTCTGCGTATTCCGGAATTCGCGGAATTCAGCAGTTCCGAAGCCGGTTTAAAGGCATTCTTATCGCGCAGCGCGGCCAGACTTTTTAAGCTTGCTATCGTCACTGCCGGGGATTTGTCATCCAGCGCTTTTATAAGATGTTTGCCGCAGCTTTTATTGCCGATACTGCCTAATGCCGCAGCCGCATTCTGCCGCGCATGAGGGGAATCGTCGGTCTCAAGAATTTTTATCAGCTCTGGACCGGCTTTTTCATTCTTAAGAGCGGCCAGGGCGTCTATAGCGGCGCATCTTACAAAAATATCTTTGTCCTGGAGTGTTTTTATAAGAGCCGGCGCCGCTTTTGCGTCTTTCATCCGTCCCAGCTCGGCTGCGGCTTTACGCCTGGAAGAGGATTCTTTGTCTGTCAGATGTCCTATGGCCTGTTCTACGGGGGTAGGCTGAATTTGCTCTTGCACCGCGCTGTTTTGGTCATTGGGCTTTGTTTTTTGTGAAAACGCGGTAAAACAGCAAAGCATGCTCAGGATTGCGGATAGCGTTATTGTTTTCATACCGTATATTGTACTCACTTTGCGGGTAAACCGCAAAATTATTTGGACTTAAAGCGTCGAATTTGCTATAGTAGACATACAAACTGAGGCAGAAGACAGGCGGTAGATGGTAGACGGTAGATGGTAAAGAGAAAATAGGAAAAATGCCGTTTTTTTCATCCCCCGTCTTTAGCTGGATAAGTACTTACGCATTTAATTGGAGGATAGATGATAAACATTTCAATGAAAATGATGCTTGAAGCCGGAGTTCATTTCGGGCATCATACGCGAAGATGGAATCCTAAAATGGCGCGGTATATTTTCGGCGAGAGGAACGGCATACACATACTGGATCTTCAGAAGGCCGTTAAAGATATAAAAAAGGCGTGCCTTTTCGTCAAAGAGCAATCCCAGCAGGGGAAGAAATTTCTTTTTGTGGGGACAAAAAAGCAGGCCAAAGATATTATAAGGGAAGAGGCTTTGCGCTGTAATGTCTCCTGCGTTTATGAAAAATGGCTTGGCGGGATTTTGACTAATTTCTTCACTATACGCAAATCCGTAAAGCGCCTTGAGGAGCTTGAAAAATGGGAAAAGGACGGGCTGTTCAGGGTGGTGTCGAAAAAAGAGGTTTCCCGTCTTACGAAGGAGATGACCCGTCTTAAAAAACTTCTCACCGGCATACGCAGTCTTAATGATTTACCCGACATAATTTTTGTAATCGATCCGGTTGAAGAATCCGGAGCGATAAGCGAAGCCAGAAAGCTTAATATCCCCGTAGTCGCGGTCTGCGATACCAATTGCGATCCCGACCTTATCGACTGGCCCATGCCCGGCAATGATGACGCGGCCCGCGCCATAAAACTTTTCTGCTCCATCATGGCCGACTCCGTGCTTGAGGGAAGAGAGGCCGCCAAGGCGTCCGAGCCCGGCAAGGGTGCCCCGGCCGATCTCTCCTCTAAAGCTGCGGAGGAGCAGGCGGTTCAGGGTGAAGATTCGGCGGAATCGGGACAGCAGACCGAAACCCCTTCTTCTGAAACGGCGGAAAACGGTGCCGAGGAAAATACTGCCGCTGCCGGCGTAAATCAGGGAGCGGTTCAGATGCCCGCTTCCGCTCAGCCGGAAGCATAATAAAGAAGGGTGCCCAGCAAACCCAGTCCCCCAGCGGCCCTGACACCCAGAGACCCAGAAAAGAGGATGGCCGGTTACGCGGAGAAGGGGATCATGGGAGAAGCGAGATATAAAAATTTGATTGTGTGGCAGAAGGCTGATGATCTTGCTTTTGAGGTATATTCAGCGACCAAAAGTTTCCCGAAAGATGAAATTTATGGAATTACTTCCCAGCTCAGACGGGCTGTGTTGTCAGTTCCAACCAATATTGTTGAAGGTTCCGGAAGACAGAGCAAAAAAGAATTAAAACAGTTCGTAAATGTGGCACTAGGCTCGCTTGCGGAAGTGGAATATCTTCTGGATTTTTCATTGCGATTCGGATATCTAACAGCGGAAATACACAAAATACTACAGGATGCCCGCCATGAAACAGGAAATCTCTTGTGGCGATTTTACAAAAGTCTGTAGCTGTTTGTGCTCTTTCAGGGCTGCTGGGCAACTGGGTTTCTTTGGCCGCTGGGCAGCCTGATAAATTACCCAATGGAGAACAAAATGACTACTTCTATTGTTGTAAGCAGTGAAATGATAACGGCTTTAAGAGAAAAAACCGGCGCGGGCATAATGGATTGCAAACGCGCCATACAGGAAGCCTCCGGCTCCATGGACAAAGCCGTGGAAATACTGCGGAAAAAAGGGCTGGCCGATATGGCCAAGCGCGCCGGCAGAATAATGAAGGAAGGAACCGTGGTGGTGAAAATTTCGGAAAACGGCGCTTCGGGAGCGATGGTTGAGCTTAACTGCGAAACGGATTTTGTGTCCAAGACGGCCGACTTCCGCTCTCTTGCGGAAACGGCGGTTTCGATGATGCTTCAGACGCCCTCTCTTACGGATCCGTCCGCCGATCCGGCGCTGAGCGAAAGCCTCAAGAAACTTGCGACGAAGATGGGCGAGAATATGGTTATAAGGCGCGGCTGCCGTCTCCAGCTTTCGGGAAGCGGAATCTTCAGCTATTACATTCATACGGACGGCAAAAAGGGAGCTCTTGTGGAACTCGGCTTTCAGGGCGATGTTTCAAAGGTGATGGAGGATCTTAAAACGGCGGCTAAAGAAATAGCTCTTCAGATCGTGGCCATGTCGCCCAGATGGGTAAGGAAGGAAGATGTTCCCGCCGAGGTGATAGAGAAAGAAAAGGAAATATACAGGGCCAATGCCGCCAATCAGGGCAGTCCCGGAGGGCAGTCCTGTGCGAAGTCACAGGGCAGTCCCGGAGGGCAGTCCTGTGCGAAGTCACAGGGCAAACCCGGAGCCGCAGTGGAGAAGATGCTTGAAGGCAGAATAAAGAAATTTCTGCAGGCGAGCTGTCTTCTTGAACAGGCGGGAATACGCGATTCAAAAGTGACCGTGGCCTCGATGCTAAGTCAGATAGCGGTAAAAATAGGCGGGCCCATAACAGTAAGAAAATTTGAAAATTACTGCGTCGGCACGGAGTGAAGCCCGTCCGCGCTTTCCCTCATACAGCCCGGCGGAAAAGCGCGGAGAAAACCACTCAGCGATAAACGCAAAGGGCGCAAAGAGAACGCTAAGAGCGCAGACCCATTCTTTCCTTGAAGGGCTTTGAGAATGGGTCAGTCCAAACTCATTGCCTTGAAGGATTGTTTGGGCAGAGTGTTATAATTGAAATCTAACGCCGGATGAAATAGTAATTTATAGTTCTTTGCGTTTCTCTGCGTAAATTCTTTGTGTCCTTTGCGGTAAATCTGGAAAAGTTGCCCCCGAAGGGGCTTAATTTATTCCGAAACATTAATCTGCGGTCTGAGATCTAAAATTTTCTGCGAAGGAGGGTGACCATGCCCCGTAAACAGCACGGGACTGCGAGTCATAGCGTTTCCCATGAGACTCGGCTGCCCCGTAGGGTTCTCCTGAAACTTTCCGGCGAAGCTCTTCAAAACCGCGACGGCAGGCGCGGGATACAGCCGGCGGCGCTTATCGGCATAGCCGATGAGATCCGCAAGGCTTACACAAAAAACGTGCAGATTGCCGTCGTGGTGGGCGGAGGAAATATCTGGCGCGGAGCCAAGGACAGCGGAGGAGTGATAGACCGCGTAACCTCCGACAATATGGGCATGCTGGCCACTATAGTCAACGCGCTTGCCCTTCAGGACGCTCTTGAGCATAATGGCATTCCAACCCGCGTTCAGACCTCCATAGAAATACTGCGTCTCGCCGAACCCTTTATACGGCGCCGGGCTGTACGGCATCTTGAAAAGGGCCGCATTGTGATCTTTGCCGGAGGAACGGGCAATCCGTATTTTACCACCGACACCGCCGCGGCTCTGAGGGCGGTGGAAATAGGCGCGGATGTGCTTCTTAAGGCTACGCAGGTTGAAGGCGTTTATGACTGTGACCCCCGCACGCATGCCAAGGCGGTCCTGCTGAAAAAAATTTCGTATATGGACGCCATAAAAAAGCGGCTTGAATTTATGGATACAAGCGCGCTCTCGCTGTGCATGGAAAACGGCATGCCGATATCGGTTTTTAATCTGCATGTTCCGGGCAACATAAGGCGTGCGGTTATGGGATGTGATGTGGGAACGCGCGTAACGAAATAAGGATAACTATTCAACAATAATACATAGAACGCAGATGACGCAGTCCCATTCCTTCCTTAAAAGCTTTGAGAATGGGTCAGTCCAAACTCACTGCCCTTTAGGATGGTTTGGACAGATGGATATGATGAACGCGGATGACTATAAATATGAGATTAGCCCAAAGTTTTTTTAATGAAAAAAATCATGCTCAATCATAAAAATCAGCGGCATCAGCGGTCTATTTTTTAAAAGCCAAGTGGTTATAAACAAGGAGTGAGACATGGAAACTGAAACTGGAATAAAAAATATGATTTCTCTTGCCGAAGAGGATATGAAATCCCGCGTTGAAAAACTGCAGAAAGAATTCAGCACGCTCAGGACAGGCAGAGCCAATCCCCAGATTCTTGATAATGTTAAAGTCGAGTATTTTGGAGTGCTTGTCCCCATAAAGCAGGTTGCGGCTGTTATGGTGCCCGAGGCAAGGATATTGGAAATACGGCCGTGGGATATTACCACTCTTGAAGCCATAGACAAGGCCCTGCAAAAATCGGATTTAGGAGTGACTCCGGCAAATGACGGCAAGGTGATACGGCTTGCCATGCCTGCCATGAGCGAGGACCGCCGGAGGGATATGGTTAAAATGATAAAGAAAATGGCGGAAGATTCCAAGGTAGCCGTGCGCGGAGCGCGCCGCGAGGCTATTGAAAAATTTAAAAAAGCCCAGAAAGCGAAGGAAATATCAGAGGATGAACTCGCCCGTCTTGAGCAGTCGACGCAGAAAATGACGGATTCTCATACCGCCAGAATTGATGAAATCCTTGCAGTTAAAGAGCGGGAAATACTCACAGTCTAAATAAGAAGGTAGATGGGAGAAGGTAGACGGTAGACGGAAAAGCAGGAACAATCGAAGATTTGTTTTTGCCATCTGCCATCTACCGTTTACCGTCTACCTTCTTCTTAATACATGCTTACCGATAAAAACAACATTCAGGACGGACTTGATCTTGAAAAAATTCCGGGCCATATCGCCGTAATAATGGACGGCAACGGCAGATGGGCCAGGAAGCGCTGCCTTCCGAGAGCGGCGGGGCATAAGGTGGGAGTTCAATCCGTGCGCGCCGTAGTAAAGGCCTGCTGTGAGCTTGGCATTAAAGCTCTGACTCTTTACACCTTTTCCACCGAGAACTGGCTTAGGCCCAAAAGCGAAATAGCGGGGCTGATGAAACTGCTTTTCTGGACTTTGCGGCGGGACACAAAGGAGCTTAAGGAAAACGGCGTAAGGCTTATGGTAAGCGGCAGAATTGAACAGCTTCCTGATTTTGTCAGAGGCGAAATAGCCTTGAGCATTGAAAAATTAAAAGACGGCAGGCGTCTTATACTTAATCTGGCGCTCAATTACGGAGGAAGGCAGGAGATAATAGACGCAATAAACAGGCTGATCAAGGAAGACGGAAAAAAGGCGGATGAGGAAACGTTTTCAAAATATCTTTATACTTTCCCGCTTCCCGACCCTGATTTGATAATACGAACTTCCGGTGAGCTGCGGCTTTCCAATTTTCTGCTTTGGCAGAGCGCGTATTCGGAATTTTATATGACGCCTGTTTTCTGGCCTGATTTCAGAAAGCCGCAGCTTGTGGAAGCGATAAAGGAGTATCAAACCAGAAAGAGAAGGTTTGGAAAGATATAATGAAGAAGGTAGACGGGAGACGGTAGAGGGTAGACGGTAAAAACTAAGAATGATGAAGAAGGTAGACGGTAAAAACTAAGAAAAAAAGGAAGGCAGAAGGGGAACGGAAAACTGAAGATGGAAAAGGCTCATAAAAAATTAGATGTCTGGTTGGAAGCAATCAGCCTTGTGAAAATGGTTTATCTTGAAACTCAAAATATGCCAAGCGATGAGCGCTATGGATTAACCAGCCAAATGCGGCGGGCAGCAATATCAATACCGTCGAATATCGCCGAAGGCGCGGCCAGAAACGGCGGAAAAGAATCCGTGCATTTTTTTAATATTGCGCAGGGTTCCATTAGTGAATTGGATACACAGATTACGCTCTGCATGGAACTTAAATTATTGGAACCATCTAATATTTCCCGTCTTACTTCTACCATTGAAAAAGTTGATTCGCTGTTAAATGGGTTGATTAGATATAGAAGACAGGGAATGGTAAACAGAAAGTAAATGCCGGATGGTAAAAATGATGGAAGGCAAAATGAAAAAACGGCTAGAATTTTGTTTTTTTAATTTTCTTTTTTGTTTGCCGTCTACCATTTACCGTCTACCGTTTACCCTCTTTATAATATGCTTTTACCGCGGATAATCACTGCTTTAATAGGAATACCTCTGGCGCTGTTTCTTGTGCATCAGGGGAGTTTCCCCTATTTGGCTTTTATATTTCTTGTCATAATACTTGCGCTGTATGAATACCGCCTTGTATTAAGGATGGGAGGCAAGCATGTTCAGGCCGTTCCGCTGTTTCTTTTCGGCATTATGCTTGCCGCTGTTTCGGCTTTTGACCGCTCTCAGGCAAGGCCTCCCGGCGGCGATAATCTTATACCTCTGGCGATAACTCTGGCTGTCATAGGATGTTTTGTGTGGGAGATATTTTCAAAGAAACGTTCTCTGGAAAGGATATCTCTGACGCTTTTGGGAATATTTTTTGTTTCGTGGACGCTGATCCATATGTTTCATTTAAGGGATTTGCGTCCTTACGGGGAATATATAACATATCTCATGCTTGTTTCGGTCTGGATTATGGATACGGCGGCCTATGCCGCCGGCTCGTCTTTCGGAAAACATAAACTGGCCGAAACAATAAGCCCCAAAAAAACATGGGAAGGCGCAATAGCGGGTTTTGCCGGGTCCATACTTTCTGTGCTGGCCGCCGTATGGCTGTTTCCGCAGGAGGCTTTTTTAAGCTTTAAATCAGCCGTTGCGATCGGCTGTCTTATAGGAGTAATAGGCCAGCTTTCGGATTTGGCCGAATCTGTGATCAAAAGAGCGGTAGGGGTAAAGGATTCTTCGGGTCTTCTTCCCGGGCATGGAGGAGTGCTTGACCGGTTTGATTCTTTTATACTTCTTGCGCCGGCGCTTTATTATTTTTTTATACTTGTTAATTAGGAGACGGCAGACGGGAGAAGGTAGACGGTAAAAATAAGGCGGAAGAAAGAAAAAGGCAAAAGGTCAACAGAAAATAGAAAAGCTGGTAAAAGGGGAGATTGTTTGGTTTTTATTTTTTTATATTTTTCTTTCTGTTGGCCTTCTACCCTCCCCATATATTATGATTAAAATAGCGGTTTTGGGCTCTACCGGCTCCATAGGAATAAATGCCCTTAAAGTGATAGAGCATTTGGGCCCGGCATATAAGGTGGTCGGCCTTGTGACCCGCGCGAACGACAGGCTGCTTGTAAAGCAGGCCGCCCGGCATAAACCGGAATGGGTTACGCTTTTTGAGCCTTCGGCTTTTGAGCGGGCGCGTCCCTATATCCCAAAAAACGTCACTCTTCTCCCCCCCGGAATAGAAAGCATAATGGAAATTGCCTCGCGTCCGGAGGTGGATATTATCATAAATAGTTTGGCGGGAGCGGTGGGGTTTGCTCCCATGGTCGCCGCCATAAAGGCGGGGAAGAGAATTGCTCTTGCGAACAAAGAGCCTATGGTGATGGCGGGCAAAATTCTTATGGCCGAAGCCAAACGCTGGGGAGCGGAGATAATACCGGTTGATTCAGAGCCTTCCGCTATTTTTCAGTGTCTTCATGCCAGCGGCGGCGGGAATATTTGCGCCGCGGACGCTGTTTCAAGGATTTTTCTTACAGCGTCAGGAGGGCCCTTTTACAGAACTGAAAAAAGGCTTTTGGAAAAAGTAGCTCCTGAACAAGCGCTGGCTCATCCCAACTGGAAAATGGGCCCGAAGATAACCGTCGACTGCGCCACCCTCATGAACAAGGGGCTGGAGGCGCTGGAAATACAGGCGCTTTTTTCAGTGCCTTTGGATAAAATAGAGGTGCTGATACATCCTCAGTCGATAGTGCATTCAGCCGTGGAATTTTGCGACGGTTCGGTTATGGCTCAGATGTCCGTTCCCGATATGCGCCTGCCCATACAGTACGCTGTGACATATCCTGATAGGAAGCCGTCGCCTGCGGCAAAAATAGATTTTTTCAGATTATCGGGCAAAGCCCGCCAGTACGGCTCTGGCGCACGCCTGTCATCCGCCGGGCAGGGGCAAGCCTTCGGACGGCTGGATTTTTTTAAACCCGACACAGCAAAATTCCCGTGCCTGAGGCTGGCGCTGGAAGCCGGATTAAAAGGCGGCACTTATCCCGCGGTTCTTAATGCCGCCGATGAAATAGCGGTAGAGGCGTTTTTAGCCGGAAAAATAAAATTTACCGGAATTCCATCGGCGGTTGAAAATGTTTTGGGCCTGCATAAATGCTCCCGCGCTATGCCGTCTTTATCGGAAGTGGTGGAAGCCGATCAATGGGCCCGCGAAAAGACGCAAAGTATTATCGGCATGAGTAGATTTAGGCAGAATAAGGTTGGCCACAAAAAGCACAGAAGTCACAAAATGAACAACAAAGAAATAATTGATACTCACACGAAGACACTAAGACACGAAGGAATAACAGACAAAAAGGTAATATCTTGAGCAATTCTTTGCGGCTTTGTGCCTTTGTGTGAGAAATATCTTGATTTATGGGCTTTTGCGAATATCTGATCTAAATTAAAGAACAAAAGGCGGTTTTATGATCATTTCAATAATAGCGGTTTTGTTCACATTCGGGATAGTTATTTTTCTGCATGAGTTCGGACATTTTATCGTGTGCAAACTTCTTAAAATAAAGGTGGAAGTTTTTTCATTCGGGTTCGGCAAGGAATTGTTCGGTTTTCAGCGCAATGAAACCAGATATTCCATAAACGCAATACCGCTGGGCGGATAAATAAAACCCGCCGGAGAAAGCCCCGACGAAGCCACCGGAGACCCCGGAGAGTATTTTTCAAAGCCGTGGTATGACCGTCTTGCGGTTGTGGCTTGCGGGCCCGCCATGAATTACCTGCTGGCTTTTATGCTTTTTTCAGGGGTCCTGTTTTTTGCGGGAGAGCCTGCGCCCTCCAATCAGCCTGTCATAGGAGAAATCGCCGCCGGATTTCCAGCCGAGCAGGCAGGCATTAAAGAAGGCGACAGAATTCTTTCCGTGGACGGAATTAAAGTGGGTACATGGGTGGAGATGTCCGATGCGATACATAAATTCCCCGATAAAAAAATAATCATAGAGTATGAGGCTAAAGGCGAAAAACACAGCGCCCTGATTACCACAGTCTCAGACCCTTCGGGTAAAACGGGACT
>CAZFMJ010000032.1:23892-31091 GCA_964520045.1 uncultured Elusimicrobiales bacterium
GGCATCAGGCCCTCCGTGGAATACATTAAAATCGGACTTGTAAATTCCGCCAAAGGCGGAATTTTTCAATGCTATTTTTGGACCAAATTCACAATTGTTTCTCTTGCCTCTAAAATATACAAGAAGGAAAAACCGGACTTAGCCGGACCCGTAGGAATAGTCACAATGGTAAGCAAGGCGGCGCACAGCGGAATGCCGGATTTCTTTTTTCTTGTCGCGCTGATATCCGTGGCCGTGGGTTTTTTCAATCTTCTGCCTATTCCGCTTCTTGACGGCGGTCATGCCCTTATGTATATAGGAGAGGGCATATTCAGGAGGAAAATTACCATGAAGGTGATGAAAGTCACGAATTCCGTGGGCTTGGCTATCCTGGGTTTTATACTTATTTTCGCCACTTACAGCGATATTATGAGGATACATTCGTCAAGGAAGAAGGTGGACGGAAAACAGGAGACGGTAGAGCTGAAGACGGTAGACGGCAGACGGGAAACGGTAGAAGGAAAAATAGAGAATGAAAAGGATAAACGGAAGACAGAAGATGGAAGCAGGGAAGAGGTAAACGAGAAAAAGGAAATGTCGGACCTTTCCCGCGGAAAATAAGGGTATGAGATGGGAAGCGCTGCTAGACAGCGAGACCGCTGGACCGCTAGGCGGCGAGACAGCGAGACAGCGAAAGGGACGGGAGACGGGACAAAAACAACAAAAAAAAATACCACGGAGACACGGAAGACGCAGTCAACTTTCTACTGTCGACTTTCGAATTTAGCGCTTGCGCGGCTGGGTGACTGGGTATCTGGGTAGCTGGGCAGCTTCTTAATCATGTTTTATAAGATCCGTCGAAGGAAAACCCGCAAGATTTTAATAGGCTCCGTAGTTATCGGGGGCGGCTCCCCCGTGCGCGTGCAGGCGATGTGCAATACCGATACGCGGGATGTCCGGGGCACCGCGCGCCAGATATTAGAGCTTGAAAATACCGGATGCGAGATAATACGCGTTGCTGTGCCGGACATGGAGGCCGCCTCAAAAATAGGCCGGATACGAAAGCTCATACATATTCCGCTGGTGGCCGACATACATTTTGACTGGCGGCTTGCCATTGAATCTTTAAAGCAGGGGGCCGCCAAAATACGGATAAATCCGGGCAATATCGGCGATAAAAGCGCCGTCAAAGCGGTGGCTTTCGCGTGCAGAGAGCGGGGAGTTCCCATAAGAATAGGAGTGAATGCCGGTTCTCTTAAACGGCTCAAACAAGTCAAAGGCAAACCTAAATGGACCAACGCCGAGTGGGCGCGGATAATGGTCAATGAGGCATTGGCCGAGGTTCGCGTATTGGAAAATTTGGATTTCAGGGATATTGCCGTATCGCTTAAAGCCGACGATATAAACCGCACTGTTTCGGCAAACAGGCTTTTTTCGGAAAGATCCGACATTCCTCTGCATATAGGCATTACCGAAGCCGGAAGTTTTCTGCCTGGCGCGGTTAAATCTTCGGCGGCTATCGGAATGCTTCTGGCTGATGGGATCGGAGACACGATCAGATGCTCGCTCACCGAGGCTCCGGCCGTTCAGGTGCGCTGCGCCTATGAAATTTTGAAGGCGTTCGGACTGCGCGAATACGGACCCGAAATAATTTCCTGCCCCACCTGCGGACGGTGCAGGGTTGATATTCATAAAATCATAAAGGAACTTGAAAAAAAGATATACGGCAGCCGGGCTCTGCTTAAAAAATCGGCCGGAATGAAAATAGCCGTGATGGGATGCGTTGTAAACGGTCCGGGAGAGGCGCGGGACGCTGATTTCGGCATAGCCGGCGGAGAAGGCAGGGGAGTCTGGCTGGAAAACGGCAAAGTCCGCCGCACAACATTGGCGGGCAAAGCGGTAAAGACGATACCGCAGAACAAATGGGTTGAAGCAATAATAAAGAAGATTATAACAGCATAGGCTGAAGGAGGTTAGGCTGAAGGCTGAAGGCGGGAAACGGCAGGCAAAAGATAGACGGAAGGCTGAAGGCTGAGGGCTAGTAGTCTCCTATTTGTACCTTCAGGCTAACAGCCTTCAGTCTTCAGCCTTAACATATGAAACTTACGCAATATTATATTCCTACTTTAAGAGAAGCGCCGCAGGACGCTGATATTATTTCGGCCAAGCTGATGTTCAGGGCCGGTCTTATACGCAAGCTGGCAAGCGGAATTTACGACTGGCTCCCGTTCGGCCTGCGCTCGCTTAAAAAAGCCGAGCAGATAGTGCGCGAGGAAATGGACAGAATCGGAGGATTGGAAGTCTGGCTTCCGGTGGTTCAGCCCAGAGAACTATGGGAGGAGACCGGAAGATGGGCCGTTTACGGCAAGGAATTATTAAGAATACAGGACCGCAAAGAGGCGGACTTCTGTTTTGCTCCCACTGCCGAGGAAGTTATAACCGATTTAGTGCGCAGGGATGTCCGCTCCTACAGGCAATTGCCCCTTCTCCTTTACCAGTTCGGCTTAAAATTCCGCGACGAAATCAGGCCGAGGTTCGGGGTTATGCGCGCCCGCGAATTTTATATGAAGGACGGCTATTCTTTCCATGTCTCGGATGCCGACGCCGAAGTATGGTATAAGAAGGTTTACTCCGCTTACTGCAGGATTTTTGCGAGATGCGGGTTTAAGTATCTTCCCGTTGAGGCGGAATCAGGCCCGATAGGAGGCAGTTTTTCCCATGAGTTTATGGTTTTGGCCGATACCGGAGAAGCCGATATCGCCTCCTGCCCGGCCTGCGGATACTGCGCGAACGTTGAAAAAGCCGGAACAGCGGATGCCCCGGGAATCAAGCCTCTGTCCGACGGACGGCAGGCCGGGGGCGCGGACCCGTTCAATAAACTTGAAGATATCGCCACTCCGGGGCTTTTCACTGTATCCGATGTTTCCGCTTTTTTAAAAATTCCCAAAGAGAGATTCATAAAGACTCTGTTTTTTGAGGCGGACGGCGAACCTGTGCTTGTTCTTGTGCGCGGCGACCATGAGCTTAATGAAAATAAACTGCGCAAAGCGCTTTCCTGCAAAGAACTTGCAAAAGCGTCTGAAGAGACCTATATGTCGGTCGCAGGCTGCGGAGTGGGTTTTGCCGGCCCCGCGGGAATAAGGGAGCGGTTTAAAAAATCTCCCAAAGCAAAACCTCTTAAGGCGGTGCTGGCCGACAATGCCCTTAAAACCGTCGTAAACGGAGTTTCAGGGGCTAATAAGACGGATATGCATACGATAAATATAAATTTAGGCAGGGATTATGAGCCTGATAAATTTGAGGATTTGCGCGTCGCATGTCCCGGGGATTCATGCCCGAAATGCTCAAAGCCCCTTTCTTTTTCGAAAGGCATAGAGGTCGGGCATACGTTTAAGTTGGGCACAAAATATTCAGTATCCCTCAAAACTGATTTTCTTGACGAAAACCAGAAGTCCGTTTCCACCGTAATGGGGTGTTACGGCATAGGAATTTCCCGCATAGTGGCGGCGGCGATCGAGCAATGCCATGATGAAAACGGAATAGTATGGCCGGTGCCTCTTGCGCCGTTTGAGTTCTCGCTTATAGCCGTTGAAACGGAGGATCCCCTGATAATGAATGCGGCGGAAATCATCGACAAGCAGATAAATGAAGCCGGAATGACCGCCCTGTGGGATGACCGGGCCGAAAGACCGGGTATAAAATTCAAAGACGCTGATTTAATCGGCCTGCCATACAGGATCGTGGTCAGTTCGCGCACGATGAAAGACGGAGAATGCGAATTCAAAAGACGTTCCGAGGCCAAAGCGGAAAGATGGAAGCTTTCGGAAGTCCCGCAAAAACTTTCAGAATTGGCGTCTCTGCACCAGAAAGCAAAGGAAGAGGCGGGACGGCTGGATAGGCATGCCGCTGAATAATAACTGGGGCGGCATTGTGCTTTATGGTATAATACCAAAAGGTATAATGAACGGTAAAATTTTACGGGCAACCCATTCTATTACGGGCAGGTCGCCGTAGGCGGCGGTTTGTTTTCAAAAAATTTATAAATACCAATCACCTGGATTCGGCGCCTTCTGTCCAGAAATCCATAAAACTGCTGGTCAATAAAGGAATCATCGAAAAGGAAAACAGCAATTGCCGCTTTGCGGACATATGGTTCGGAGAGTGGGTCAAAAAAACCGTAATTTAACTCCAGAAAATCACATAAGGTTAAATGGCGCATCTTGTGAATCGCAAGATACAAGAAGCCGTACCCGTCATCTGCCAATGGCAAAAAATTTTCAGTTCACGCGTTTTTATTGTCTTTCGGTTTTACTTTTTTCTCCTTTGTCATTTGTCGGCGCAAGCTCGTTAACAACGCCGAAAAATGGGGCCAGTCCTTCTGATAAGTCTTTCCTGTTGGATTGCAAAAGGGCGGCTATATATGCACAGCCTATAGATAAGAATTTGCAAACGCACTTCCAGATTTCTTATTTCAACGATTTATGGTGGAGCGGCTGTCTTTCCTCCCCGCTGAATTCCAAAGGGGAGAAAATTCCCGAGATTGATTGTTCAGACAGCGGGAGTTCTCTCTCCGGCATCTGTCTGAGGATTGCGACAGACTACGCCGAAATGAGATTTAGCGATGGCGATGCAGGCAAAATTTTCTGGCTGCCTAAAAAATACGCTTTTCAAGGCCGGCAATTTCGCGCGGCTTTACATGAGTATGCTGCAGGCGCTGCTGAGATATATGACTTAGACTGCCAGAGGATGTCTCTGCCGTCCACGGAACCCTCCTATGTTCCCCTTCGTTGCAGTCGTCAGGGCATAAAGCGCTGGCCTCTGAAAAAACAGCCAGGTTCCGGCTCGAATCTAGAGGTATCAATGTCGCCATGCGGGGAAATGAAGGGCGATGTGGATCGCATTAGCTTTAAATTTTCGGAGCCGGTGGTTTTTGACGATGACATGAAAGTGTTCAATCCGTTTACGATTTCATGCAAGGGCACCTCCCCGCCCGGAAACGGGTATTGGAAAAGCTGTTGGGAATGGGTCTACCAGTTTGACTGGGAATTGTTTTTATTATCCTCATGGTCGCTGGATTGTGAATTCCATGCCGATATAAAAAACGCATCGGATTTTTTAGGAAAAAAGATTAGGATTAATTCTCCGTTTATACTAAAAACCCGGCAAGAACCGGGAGTGGGCGCCTTGCGTTATTATGCGGAGAAGATAGATCAGGAGCGGGCAGCGCCTGTTATCGTTATTTTTCTAAAGGCCGGCATTATTCCGGATCAACAAGCCCTTAAGGATGTGAAATTAATTCATAAGACTTCGGGCGCCGCCCTGCCGTTGCATTTTGCAGGCAGTCTTGCGCACGATTCCGTTTTTCTTAAAAAAATTATCGAGTATGAAGAATCAGAAGTCGGCGGCATTTATATGAATCAATTCGCTTACATGGCCAAAGAGGCACCTGAAATTCTGATTTTTGATTTAAGCCAGCCGATTCTTGTATCGCCAGGCGAATATTTTCTTATATGGCCTAAGGGCGTGGCGGCGGTCAACGGTTTGGCAACCTCCATTGAGCAGGCTGTTAATGTCGATTCCCATGAATATTGGATCAAGTCTGCAGCCCCCCGCCGATAATAGCGCCGCCGCAACAGCTGCCACAGGTTAAAAAGACAAAACATGGGCGTATATATGCGTGTATCAGTTCTGAAGAATTGAGAAATTCTTCCCGCTTCCTGCTTAAAACCCGTCTTTCAGCCGTTTCCTTTTATCTCTTTTTCCCACCGCTTTTTTTTTGACTTTTTCGTCTAAAAGATGTATACTTATACAAGTGGCTTGTAGTCGTGAGCCGCTTTTTTTATATCGGCATGGTAAATTTATGGATACAGTTGAAAGCATAGAAAAAGTATTGGAACCGGTGCTTTCCGCGGAAGGCATTGAAGCGGTTGATATAAAAGTCGGCAGGCACGGCACCAAGACCATAATCCAGTGCTTTCTTGAAAAAATCGAGGGCCGGATCAGCATTGACGACTGCGCGAAAATGAGCGAAAAAATAGAGGCGGCGCTGGATTTTAATAATATCATACAGGGCCATTATGTGCTTGAGGTTTCCTCTCCTGGCATCGACAGAGTTATTAAGAAAGAGGCTGATTTCATCAAATTTACCGGGCAGAGGGCCAGAATACGGCTTAAAACGCCGTTTGAGGAAAGCAGGACATATTACGGGGCGATAGCCGGATTTTCCGACGGATGCGTTGTTATCTCCGATTCGGCGCGCACGTATAAATTCGCTTTGCAGGATATTGAAGAAGCAAGACTTTCGCCGGTGTAAAGAAGGTAAACGGGAGACGGTCCATTCTTTCCACTAAAACTTTGAGAATGGGCCGCCCCAAACTCACTGCTTTTACGGATTGTTTGGGACGGTAGAAGGTAGACGGCTAACAGAGAAGAAGGGAGAAAAATTTGCCGCAAAGAAGCGCAAGACGCACAAAAAGGACAGAAAAAATTTTAACCGCAGAGACGATAATAAGGATGAGAGATCAGGAGATTGGGGCAGGAAGACGGTAAAATAAAGGAGGCAGGCGGCACAATTGAAATGGCAGACTGAAGGGCAAAGATGAGAGATAATTTGTCGGGTTCTTTATCTTTTCTGTTCCGTCTACCGTCTCCCTTCTACCATCTACCGTCTTTTCAAGGATATCTTTATGATGAACAAAGAAAAGGGAAAAAACGAACTTATTCTTGCGCTGGAACAGCTTGAAAGAGAGCGCGGCATAAAAACAATCGATGTTTTTAAAACTATCGAAGAGGCATTAGTTTCCGCTTTGCGCAAGCATGTGGGAAAGACTTCGCAGATACAGGCGAAAGTCGATGCTGAGACGGGGCAGATACAGGCTTGTCTTGTGTTCAAGGTTGTTGAAAATGTCACCATGCCTGAAACGGAGATTTTGCTTTCCGAAGCGAAAAAACTGACTCCCGGCGTTGAAATAGGCGGGGACATAACAAAGCCTATAGATATAAAAGATTTTTCCCGTATAGCGGCGCAGACCGCAAAACAGGTTCTAATACAGAAAATAAGGGAAATTGAAAAAGACAAACTATATGACGAGTTTAAGCCCCGCGTAGGCGAGGTCATAACAGGCAGTGTGCATAGATTCGCAGGCCGCGATATTATGGTCGACATAGGCAAGACCGAAGCCATTCTTCCTATTTCCGAGCAGATACGCAGGGAGCGTTAT
>CAZFMJ010000033.1:0-29202 GCA_964520045.1 uncultured Elusimicrobiales bacterium
GTGCAGTATATGGGGGTGTCCGGTACCAGTCCCATGAGTTCCGGCAGGGCCCCGCTGTGGTCTATTTCCGCATGATTTGCGATTATAAAGTCAATTTTCTTTAAATCAATTTCTTTTTGCAGATTTTTAACGTATTCTTTCGCAAAGGGAGCCCAGACAGTGTCTATTATCCCTGTTTTGCCCTCCCGGATAAGATAGGAATTATATGTCGACCCCTTGTGTGTGGAGTATTCATTGCCGTGAAATTTTCTTAAGTCCCAGTCAATTTTTCCAAGCCAGTAAATATTATTTTTAATCTGAATTTTCATGTTAATTCTCCGGTTTTCTTTTTATTTGCGAGCTTCTTATATATTACCACATTTTTCTTTGCGAAATTGCTAAAATATCCGCATGATACAGCTTCGCGTCAAGTGTCCGGCCTGCGGCCGGACATTGATGAAATCTTCGCCAAAGATAGATGGAAAACCGTCCGCTCTTTTAAATATCTCCTATGGGGGCAGAAGCGGCCGGCTTTATTTGAGCGCGGTTTACGGAAGTTATCAGATCCTTTGCGATATCAACGTTCCTTCCGGAAAAGTGGCGCGGTTTTTTTGCCCTAACTGCCGCAGTCTGCTCAGAAGCTCGAGAAAATGCGAGCAGTGCAAAGCCCCGATGGCGGCGTTTAAACTCCGCGACGGCGGAAAAATTCAGATATGCTCAAGAAGGGGATGCAAGAAACATCTTCTTGAATTCCAGGATCCGGAGTCGGAACTTGAAGCATTTTATAAATCCTATACATCTTCATTCCATTGACAACGCAATCATTTATAAAACCCCTGAAAATAGGCGGCGTTTCCTGCCTGAATAATCTTGCGCTGGCTCCCATGGCCGGCATAACGGATACGCCGTTCCGGCAGATTTGTCTGGAGGGCGGGGCGGGGCTTGTCTGCGCCGAAATGGTTTCCGCCTGCGCCCTTAAATTCGGCAATAAAAAAACAATGCGCATGCTGGAAATTCCGCTGCCGGGGCATCCGGTGTCGATGCAGATATTCGGCGGCGATGAAACGGCGATGATGCGGGCCGTGAAAATGGCCGAAAGAGCGGGAGCCGATATTATAGATATAAATGCGGGATGTCCGGTCAAGAAAATCCTGCGCTCCGGTTCGGGCGCGGCGCTGATGAAAGACGAAAGGCTGTTCGCGAGACTGATCAGGGCGGTTGTTTCGCTTTCCGGGATCCCGGTAACGGTAAAAATACGCACGGGCTGGAAGTCCGGCGATAAATTGTCCTTAAAATTTGCAAAAACAGCCGAAAGCGAAGGGGCGGACGCCGTAACGGTTCACGCAAGGCCGGTTGAGGCCGTCCACAGCGGGCGCATAGATGTTGAAACTTTAGCCGAAACGGCGGCTGCCGTTAAAATACCGGTCATAGGAAACGGCGCGGTCGCATGCGCGGCCGATGCCGTGGAAATTTTCAACGCCGGATGCGCCGGCGTTATGATCGGCAGGGCGGCGATAGGCAATCCGTGGATTTTTTCGGCGATAAAGCGGGAAGTTGAAGGCGGAAATGCGGCGGAGCCTTCTTTTGAGGAGAGGGCCTGCATGTTTTTGCGGCTTGCGGAAATGAACGCGGAGCATTATGGGGAGCGGACGGGGATTTTCAGAATAAGAAAAACGGCGGGCTTCTGGTTTAAAGGATTTAACGGCGCCGGCAGGCTGAGGTCGGAGATTGTAAGAGCGGACACACTAAAGGAACTGCAATCTTTGCTAAAATAATAGAGAGTGGTAGATGGAAGATGGTAAACGGTAGACGGGAAATAAAAAATGGAAAGCGAGTAGTTTTGCCGTCTACCTTCTACCGTCTACCCTTTTCCGATTGAAATGTCTAAAACGTGTTTCTTGTTGTTCGCCAGGAGAACGACTATCCTTTAGGCGTTGGTTTTGTGGTAACGGGTAATGGCTGAAAAAGGAACGATAGAGAAAATGCAGACTGAAATCCAGCAGGACACTCCGCTTATGCGCCAGTATCAGGCGCTTAAGGCTTCGTATCCGCATGCGATACTTTTTTTCAGGCTCGGCGATTTTTATGAAATGTTCGGAGACGACGCCAAAACGGTCAGCTCGCTTCTCGGGCTGGTTCTTACCGCAAGGCACGGCGTTCCCATGTGCGGGGTGCCGGCGCATTCCGGCTCGACTTATATTTCCAGACTGCTTAAAGCGGGGATGAAAATCGCGATATGCGAGCAGACCGGGCAGGGCGGGCCGGATGAAAAATCGCGGCTTTTCAAAAGACAGGTGGTCAGGCTTATAACCCCCGGCACGGTTTTTGAGGACGAGCTTCTGGACGCAAAGACCGCAAATTATCTTGTCTGCGTCGAAACGGATATAGTCGGCTGGGGCATCGCCTGCGTTGAGGTTTCAACCTGCGAATTCTGGGCGACCCAGATGCTGGGCGCAAGCGGCATACGCCAGCTTTCCGCGATACTCGCGAAACTTGACCCCGCCGAAGTGCTGGTTTCGGGCGGGAATTCTGCCGATGAAATAAAGAATCTGAACATCCTGTCCCAGCGCGCCGTCATTACGGCTTATTCCAAAAATTTTAACAATCCCGCCGTGCCTTCGGGCTGGGCCGACGTCAACATATGGGAAAATCATAAGCTCGCTCTTAAAGCGGCCATGCGCGCGGCGGCATACATAGAAGAAAACGAACCGCATCTGCGCGGCATGCTTATGCCGTCTTTCAGGGAGCCGTCCGATTATCTGCAGATGGACGAGGCCGCGGTGCGCACCCTTGAGCTTGTCGGCTCCGGGCAGGGGAACAGGCAGCAGACGCTTTGGGGAACGCTTGATAATACGAACACGTCCATGGGCTCAAGGCTTTTGAAGCGCTGGATACTCCAGCCTCTTACGGATATAGACGCGATAACGCGCAGGCAGAACTGTGTTCAGGAATTGGTGGAGGACGCGCGGGCGCGAGAATCGGCCTGCGAAATACTCGCCGGCATATCTGATATAGAACGGGCAATGAGCAGGGTGGCGGCGGGAAGCGCCGGGCCGAGAGACGTTTCCGCCGTAGGGAGGTCTCTGCGGCAGGTTCTGCCGCTTAAGGCATGGCTGGAGCAGCCCGATCTTCAGTCAGCTATGGCGCATATAACCGCAAAATTTCTGCCTGCGGCGGACGAGCTTGAAAACGCGAGGCAGACGCTTGAAAGGGCGATGGAAGAAAATCCTCCCGCTAAAATTTCAGACGGCGGAGTTATCCGCGAGGGGTACAACGGCCAACTGGACGAACTGCGCGCATTAAGAAAAAACAGCCGCGGCGTTCTTCTTTCTATCGAAAGCAGAGAAAAAGAACGCGCTCATATCCCTTCTCTTAAGATAGGCTATAACTCCGTATTCGGATATTATCTGGAAGTTACAAAATCGCATCTGGCCAAAGTCCCCGCGGATTATATACGAAAACAAACCCTTGTGAATGCGGAGCGCTTTATCACGCAGGAACTTAAGGAAATGGAATCCAAAATCATGGGGGCGGAAGACAGGATCCTGAAGCTGGAAACGCATCTTTTCTCGGAATTAAAAGTAAACCTCCTTAAAAGCCTTAAAAGCATACGGTTGTTCGCGGGAAGCGCGGCGGAATTGGATGTTTTATATTCGCTCGCCGCAACCGCCGTGCGCGGAGAATACGAGAGGCCTGTGGTCGATGTCGGGAATGATATCGTTTTTGAAGACGCAAGGCATCCTGTGGTGGAAAAATTCCTTCCCGCAGGCTCCTTTGTGCCCAACAGCCTTAAACTGGGTTCAGGGGACCCGCAGATAATAGTGCTGACGGGCCCTAATATGAGCGGGAAAAGCGTCTATCTCAGACAGTGCGCGGTCATTGTTATAATGGCGCAGATGGGAAGTTTTGTCCCCGCAAAATCAGCCAGGATAGGGTTGGTGGACAGGATAATGACAAGAATAGGAGCGCAGGACGCCGTTGCCCGCGGAGAATCTACATTTATGGTGGAAATGAAAGAAACCGCGTCTATACTCTCCTCTCTTACCCCGAGAAGCCTTCTGCTTCTTGATGAAATCGGCAGAGGTACGTCCACCTTCGACGGAATTTCAATAGCATGGGCGGTCATAGAATACCTTTACAAGCCCGAAAACGGGCCGAAGGCGCTTTTTGCCACGCATTATTTTGAGCTCACGGAACTGGCGGACAGGTTTCCCGGCATAAAAAATTTCAATGTGGAGGCGCGGGAATGGACGAATGCCTCCGGCAGGACCGAGGTCGTTTTTCTTCATAAAATATCTCAGGGGCCCGCGGATAAATCTTACGGAATACATGTCGCCGAACTCGCGGGGCTTCCTGTTTCCTGCATAAGCCGCGCAAGAAAAATACTCTCCACGCTTGAGCGTAAAACCGAATTTGAACGGCGCGGCGCGGACAAAACGGAGCAGGACGGAGCCCCGCTTTTGCCGCTTTTTTCATCGCACCCTGTTCTTGACGAAATAAGGGTCTCTGTGCCGGAAAAAATGACCCCGCTGGAAGCTCTTGATAAAATTGCCAAGTGGAAAAACAGCCTGGAATGAAAATTCATATTCTTAAAGAAGAAGTTATAAAAAAAATAGCCGCGGGCGAGGTTGTCGAGCGGCCGGCTTCCGTGCTGAAAGAACTTTTGGAAAACTCGCTTGACGCCGGAGCTAAAAGCATAAAAGTGGATATTGAAAAAGCCGGCAAAATCCTTATCCGCGTTAATGACGACGGAGCGGGGATGTCTCCGGAAGACTGCGTTTTGGCGCTGGAGCGGCATGCCACGAGCAAGATAACCGATTTTGAAGATTTGAACAGCCTGCGGTCGTTCGGGTTCCGCGGAGAAGCGCTTTATTCAATAGCCGCCGTTTCGCGGCTTTGCATAACATCCTGCGGCAGGACCGCCGGCGCGAAGGGCTGGAAAATAAAGAGCGAGGGGGGGAAGCTGGTGTCTCAGTTGGAAGCCCCTCCCGTTCCGGGAGCTACGGTCGAGATCAGGGATCTGTTTTTTAACGTTCCGGCCCGCGAAAAATTCTTAAAAAGCGGACATACGGAGACCTCACATCTTTTACGGGTCGCGGAAGAGGCGTCTCTTGCCAACTGCGCCACAGCTTTTCATATTTACGTCGACGGCGCGGAGGCTTTTGTTCTGCCTGCCGCCGATTCGGATTCAATAGACAATATTCTTTCCCGGGTAAAAATAATTTTGGGCAAAGCGGCCGCCGATTCCCTTATCTCCCTGCGGTCTCCGGCTTTTAACGCCAAAGCGCTTATAAGCAGGCCTGAAGGCATGTCCGCGGGCAGAGGGTCTCAGTATTTTTTTGTGAACAGAAGGCCGGTTTCTTCGCGCATACTCCAGCAGGCGCTCTATAAAGCATACTCCATGTTCAGGCATGAAGGCAGGCATCCGGCATGCGTGATTTTTATGGAGCTTCCCCCCTGCGATTTCGACGTCAATATCCATCCCCAGAAACGGGACATACGGTTTAAAAACGAAGGCGATATTTTTAAAATGCTTCATTCTTTTTTAGAAGAAGGTCTGGCGAAAGAGCGCCGGCCGGCGGGACTTATATCTTCGGGTTTTCCGCAGGCGCAGATAGATCCCGGCGCAAAGGGAATAAATGACCCGGCGGCAAATTATCTTGCGCGCAGCCCGCAGGTTTTTGCGCCGGGGCCGGAACTTGAACAGATTTTGCCGGGGTTTCATAAAGAACATTCGGGCCCGTCGTGGTATAATCCGCCTTTTACGTTCCTGGGGCAAATAGAAAAGACGTATCTTGTCTTTGAGTCCAATGGGGGAATACTGATACTCGACCAGCATGCCGCGGCGGAAAGGGTGATATACGAAAGATATATGAGCCAGCTTCTGGATAAAAAACCGCAGGTTCAGCCTCTTATGCTTCCGCTTTCGGTTGATTTGCCTCCGTCAAAAGTCGAGGATGTTCTCCGATGGAAAGAATGGCTTGCCGGAGCCGGATTTGAGATAGAGCGGTTCGGTCCCGGCACGGTGCTGGCGCACAGCACGCCGTCGGTGTTTGAATTTTCGCCGGCCGGCATGAAAGAATTCCTTGAGCGTCTTTCGGATACCCTCGGGGATCCGAAACAATCGACCGAGGAAACAAAGCGTATGTCTATAGCTTCTTTGGCGTGCAAAAAGGCGGTAAAGGCGCATGACCGGCTGAAAAACGAAGAAGCACTGCGGCTTATAGAAGATTTAAAGTCGTGCAAAGACAGTTTCACCTGCCCGCATGGAAGGCCCGCGATACTTTCTCTTTCCAGAAACGAACTCAGCCGGAGATTTCAGCGGTAGAATTCAAAGAAGCGCCCGGCCTAATTCGGCGGAAAAAACAAGGAGCATAAAAGGCCTTGCGTAAGGCCTTTTATGCTCCCGCACTCACTAACTAGCTTCACACTAACTAAGTATACTTCGTGCTCACTAATTACGCTTCGTGCACTACAGCTTACTGCGTTCCTCCGTTGCTGCCACTTTTCCCGCCCCGCTCATGCGGGGCGGCGCTGCATCTAATTTCACCTTCACGTCCTGCGCACACCAACCTGCCTAAACCAACTAAATCTGCTAGTATGTTATAACACCCGTTCGTGTATTTGTCAAGGCCCAATGAAGACCCAATTTGCGGAAACTCGAATAATATTTACAAAGGCGTTCAAATAGTTCTATTATAGTTTCCTATGAAACAAATAAATATATGCGTGGTGGGAACTGGGTATGTCGGACTTGTCACCGGCGCTTGCCTTGCCGAAGCCGGACACAGGGTCGTCTGCGTAGATTCGGATAAAACCAAAATTTCCGCTCTTAACAAAGGCCGGATCCCCATATACGAAGCCGGGCTGGATAAAATTGTCCGCAGAAATGCCGCCGCAAAAAAACTGTTTTTCAGCAATTCCATAAAAGACGGCATGTATTTCAGGGGCAGGCATGCGGAAGTGGTTTTTATAGCCGTGGGCACTCCCCCCAGAGACGACGGTTCCGCCGATTTGTCGTATGTGGAAGACGTGGCGCAGGCCGTGGCGGAAAACATGAAAGAGTATACTGTTATAGTTGAAAAATCAACCGTCCCTGTGGAAACCGGGGAATGGATATATAAAACGGTCAACAGGTTTAATAAAAAAAACACGGCGTTTGACGTCGTTTCCAACCCCGAGTTTTTAAGGGAGGGAAGCGCCGTGGAGGATTTTCTTAAGCCCGACAGAATTGTGGTCGGGGCATCCTCTCCCATGGCTATCGCCAAGATGAAACAGGTGTATGCCCCCCTTAATGCCCCCATGGTGATAACCGACATAAAAAGTTCCGAACTTATAAAACATGCGTCGAATTCATTCCTCGCGGCAAAAATTTCTTTTATAAACGCCGTGGCCAATCTCTGCGAAAGAACGGGCGCTAATATCGAAGATGTGGCTAAGGGCATGGGTTTGGATAAGAGGATCGGCCCGAGCTTCCTGAAAGCCGGCATAGGATTCGGGGGGTTTTGTTTCCCGAAAGATCTGGAAGCCTTTTATTGGATCAGTTCAAAAAAGGGCTATGATTTCGGCCTTCTTAAAAATGTCACGGAAATAAACAATGGGCAGAAGATGTGGATGGTGCGCAGGGTTGAGGAAGAGCTGTGGAACCTTAAAGGTAAAACCATAGCGGTGCTGGGCCTTGCGTTTAAGCCCGATACCGACGACATGCGGTTTGCCCCGAGCATAGATATAATCGCGGGCTTAAAAAGCAAAGGCGCAAAGATCCGGGCATATGACCCCATTGCCATGGATAAGGCGAAAACGGCGCTTAAAAATATAACCTTCTGCAAATCCGCTTATGACTGCGTCGCGGGGGCGGACTGCATATGTCTTGTCACCGAATGGGACGAGTTCAAAAAGCTGGATTTTAAAAAAATTAAAGCAATCGCAAAACACCCGATATTGATAGACGGCAGAAATCTTTACGATCCCGTCAAAATGCGGGACATGGGGTTTACGTATAAGTCGGTGGGAAGACCGTAACAATGGAAAGGCTATTAGGCTGAAGGCTATTAGCCTGAAGGTACAGCAAGAAACTAATAGTCCTAGGCATAAACAATCCGGGCGGGTGTCTTTTTATTATTATGAAAATTTTAATTACGGGAGCGGCGGGATTTCTCGGCAGTCATTTGGCCGACTTGCTTCTTTCAAAAGGCTATTCCGTGCTGGGCATGGACAATTTTATAACAGGCAGAATTGAAAACATAGAGCATTTGTTTGAAAATCCGGATTTCAAATTTATTAAGCACGATGTGACAAATTATATGCATGTGCCTGGCAAATTGGACGCGGTCATTCATTTCGCAAGCCCCGCAAGCCCCGAGGATTATTTAAAATTTCCCATACCGACCTTAAAAGTGGGGGCGCTCGGCACGCATAAGGTGCTTGGTCTGGCCAAGGAGAAAAAGGCCATATTCATGCTTGCTTCAACTTCCGAGGTATACGGCGATCCGCAGGTAAATCCTCAGCCGGAAAAGTACTGGGGCAATGTAAACCCAATAGGTCCGCGGGGCGTGTATGACGAGGCAAAAAGATTTGCCGAAGCGATGTCTATGGCATACCACCGGTATCATAAAATACCGGTAAGAATAGCCAGAATTTTCAATACTTACGGACCGCGCATGCGCATTAAGGACGGCAGGGCGGTGCCCAATTTTATGACACAGGCCATTAGAAACAAACCCATTACGGTCTATGGCGACGGAGCCCAGACCAGAAGTCTATGCTATGTCTCGGACCTTATCGACGGCATATACAAGCTTTTGCTTTCGGACATAAATGCGCCGGTCAATATCGGCAACCCCGAGGAAATAACGGTGAGGGAACTGGCGGAAACTATCAAAAGAATGGTGAAAAGCAAATCCAAAATAGTTTTCAGGCCTCTTCCCAAAGACGACCCTGCGGTGCGCCAGCCGGATATTTCGCTTGCCCGAAGAGCCCTTAAGTGGAAACCCGAGATTTCCCTGTTAACCGGACTTAAATATACTTTGAAATATTTCAGATCGGAATTGGGATAATAATTTTGTCTGCCGCAAAATCCCCCCCCCATCCTTTATCCTCCCCCTCGAGGGGGGAGGGATGGGGTGGGGGTGAATAAAAAAATCTGTATTCCTATGACGACAACAGTTTACCAACTGCAACTTTCCGGTTAACGGCCAGGGCTATAGCCGACGGAATAATGCGTTATTAAAGAAGATAAATTGCGCTGGATTTTTAAACCAGCGTTTAGTATAGTTTGGTAGTTGTCGGGAGGGCGTAAACAATCCGTGGAAAAAGGAGAATAAAATGCTGAAAAAACTAATCGGGATCGGCGCGGTTATGCTCTCCGTGAACGGCGCGGTATGGGGGGGAGCCGTTAATTTCGATCAGTTCGTTGATTTGCAAAAGGTGGTAAAACAGGCGGCGGAGGCTCCTCTTTATTTTCCGTTTCCCCTTGTTCCCTCCGGGGCGGTAAATTTCAATTCTATTTTTTCGAAAGGATATGCTTTTGATTCGGACGTTCCCGCCGAAATTCAGAAACAGATACGCGACGACATGTCTTTCATCGGATCTATTAAAGGATCAAACACGTCAAAACTTCATACGGGTATTTTCGGGAAGGTGGACGGTCCTGTTTATACCGGTTTTTTTGAATCGCGGGTGAAGGCTATCGGAATGGATGACTGCGGGAATCCCAATGCGGTCGCCTGTGTTCAGCCGTTTTTTAATCCTTCTAAAATGTGGCTTACGCAGAACTATATCAAATTCAGCCATCCGCAGATATCCAGGATGATGGTGGTGTTCCATGAGTCCAGGCACACGGAATCAAATAACGGAAACTGGATGCATGCTAGATGCCCCCGGCCGTTCAAGGACGAGAACGGCAATGATCTGCGCAGTATTTGGACGGGGGCTCTGCTTGAAGGCCAGCCGGCATGCGATACAACCCCGTCCGGATCATACGGTTCTTCGATGATAATGCTTAAAAACATCCAGAAATTCTGCTCAAACTGCACCGACAAGGTGCGCATGGATTCCGGCATCTATGCGGACGACCAATTTAAACGGGTGATTGATCCCGCGGCCATAAAGGCCATAAAGGAAGATTTATATCGATGAGCCGGAATATTTTTATCGCATTAGCGCTGGCCGTTCTTGCGGCGGCGGGCTGGCTTACGGCGAGGTTTTTGACCGCCCCGAAAGATTCAGGGATGATCGCCGCTCCTTTCCCGGCTGAATCATGGGAATCCGAAGACCGTTCCGCTGAAAGCCAAAAAGCGGAACCGCAGACCGGACCGGCCGCTGTTTCGCGCGAAAGTTTTGCCGCCGGAACGAAAAACAAACACGGCAGGGAGGTTTCTGAACAGCGGCCGTCTGACGCGCCGCGGGAAAATTATACTTCCGAAACTTCGGCAAAACTTGCCGTGCTTGAAGAAATTCTTGACTCAAAAAACGACAATGACCCCAGGCTTGACCGCGATTTCAACGGCCTTTCGCCGGAAACCAAGCGTCTTTTCCGAAAAAAATACCGCGGGTTAAAACCCGAACTGCGCAATGAACAGGGCGCCATCGTTCATCTTCTGGGAAAAAATTTAAAATCCGCCGAAGACTGGGCTTTTCTCCGCGAGGTGGCGGGCGCCCCGCCGTGCTTAAGCCTCGCGGACTGCTCAAAAGAAATGCCGTCAACCGGAGACCACCGCGAATTAGGCATGGAAATTACGCTGGCCTATCCGTCCATGGTGGCGTTAAATATCGCCGAGCGCGTTTTGGATGAAGCCGGAAGCGCCGGAGAAAAGACTTCTCCCGCATTTCAGGAAGCGGTCGGCGTAATTAACGCCGCCAAAAACTCGGACATACCGGTAGTGTCAAAAAAAGCGGAAGAGCTGGGGAAAAAGTTCTAAAAACAACACGCCCTCATGTCCCGTCTGCGCGTAAATTACTAAACACACCTTGTTTGCCCAAAGAAAAAAAGTCAAAAGACCCAGCCGGAATGTGGCCGAAAGACCCTTACAAAAACGCGTCCGGAGCGTATACTATTAGTGTGAGACGCTGTCGGATAAATTTTTGCAAGGGGGGAAAAATGCTGAAAAAACTAATCGGGATCGGCGCGGTTATGCTCTCTGTAAGCGCCTTATTGTGGGCCGACAACTTTAACTTTGATCAATCCGGCGGTTTGCGAAGCACAATAAAGCAGGCGTCCGGAGGTTCTTTTAACCTGCCGGTCCCCTCCGCTTTGTCTGATGCCGCGGATTTTAAGCCTGTTTCCGGCGCGGCTTATGCCTTTGATTCCGATGTTCCCCCGGCGATCAACAGACAGTTTGTCGGCGATATGGTTTTTGCCGGGTCTATCAAAGGAATGGGCGTGTCAAAACTTCATGCCGGTATTTTTGGAAGGGTGGACGGCGCGGTTTATACCGGTTTTTTTGAATCGCGGATAAAGTCGATCGGTATGGACAATTGCGGCGGCGGGCCCGCTTCGCTGGCCTGTGTTAAAGCGGTCGTGCCCGCAAAAATGTGGCTGACGCGCAACTACGTAAAATTCAGCATGCCTCAGATACTCAGAATAGAAATAATGTTTCATGAATCCAGGCATACGGAATCAGATAACGACAATTGGCACCATGCGAGATGCCCCACGCCGTTTAGGGATGAAAACGGGAACGATATACGCGGTATTTTGTCGGGAGCATTAATGGAAGGCTTATACGCCTGCGACACGACTCCGTACGGATCGTACGGGATTTCGCTGATAATGCTGAAGAATATCCAGAAGTTCTGCTCGAACTGCACAAGCAAGGTGCGCATGGACGCGGGTATCTATGCGGACGACGATCTAAAGCGGATAATCAATCCCGTGGCCGTAAGGGCGATACGAGAAGATTTATATTAACTTATCAAACGGCCGACCGCCTCTTTCCAGCCTGCATATAATTTTGCGGATTTCCCGCGCGGCATAGCGGGAATAAATTCCCGGTCCTTTGCCCAGCATGATTTAATCTCATCGGGATTTTTCCAGCAGCCCGAAGCGAGTCCGGCCAGATAAGCCGCCCCGAGAGAGGTGGTTTCAACGCTGCGTGGCCTGACGATTTTGATGCCGGAAATATCCGCCTGAAAACCGCAGATAAAATTATTCGCCGCGGCTCCGCCGTCTACCTTAAGCTCTTTAATTTTAAGGCCGGAGTCTTTCGCCATCGCGTCCAGAACGTCTTTTGTCTGATAACACATCGCTTCAAGCGCGGAGCGCGCCAAATGGTTTCTTGTGGTTCCTCTTGTTATGCCGAATAGGGCGCCTCGGACATGCTGTTTCCAGTAGGGAGCTCCAAGCCCTGTAAATGCTGGAACAAGATACACCCCCTCATTATCCTCCAGTTCGGAGGCCATGCCTTCCGATTCGGACGCCGAAGAAAGTATTTTTACGCCGTCCCTGAGCCACTGTACGGCCGCTCCCGCTATAAAAACAGCGCCTTCCAAAGCGTAGGCCGGCCCGCCGCGGGCGCCGCAGGCCATGGTAGTTATGAGGCCGTTTTTTGAGAGAATGCGTTTTTTGCCCGTATTGAGAAGAAGAAAGCAGCCGGTGCCGTATGTGTTTTTGACTGTTCCGGGTTCAAAACAGGTTTGGCCGTATAAAGCCGCCTGCTGGTCTCCGGCCATGCCGCTTATTTGTATGCCTGCCGGAAGCCTGCCTGTTCCGGCTGTCCTGCCGAATTCACACGCCGAGGGTTTTACCTGAGGAAGCATTGACTCGGGTATGCCGAAGATATTAAGCAGTTTTTTATCCCATTTAAGTTTATTGATATCAAACAGCATCGTGCGGGAGGCATTCGTGTAATCGGTGGCATGAGCGGAGCCGTTTGTAAGCTTCCATAAAATCCAGGTATCCACGGTGCCGAAAAGCAGTTCCCCGTTTTTTGCTTTTTTTTCAGCTCCGGGAACGTTTTTAAGAATCCATTCTATTTTTGCGGCGGAAAAATATGCGTCCACGGGAAGACCGGTCGTATCGCGGATATATGCGGCTGTTTTTGTTCTTTTTATTTCTTCGCAGCGCCCGGCCGCGCGTCTGCATTGCCAGACTATGGCGTTATATACGGGCCTGCCCGTTATCTTATCCCACAAGATCGTGGTTTCGCGCTGATTGGTTATGCCTATGGCCGAAACGGAATCCGGAGGGATAAGTCTTAAAACTTTTTGTATGGAATTATTCACGCTTTCCCATATTTCTTCCGGGTTATGCTCAACCCAGCCGGGTTTGGGAAAATACTGGTTGAATTCTTTGTAGGCGCTTGCGGCTTTTCTGCCTTTGCTGTCGTAGGCCACGGCCCTGCTTCCCGTTGTGCCCTGATCCACGGCTAAAATATATTTCATGGTTTACTTTGCTTGCAATCGCTGTTTATTTCCCGGAGGGGAGGGTGTGCGAGTATTGCTCATAAGGAGTAAGCGGCCAGCCGGCGCCGGACTCTAAATTGTCGGGAGTGGGATTAAGTCCCGCATATTCATAGGCGGCCTCCGTAAGGCCGACGCAGTCGAATTTTTCGGGACCTTTCTGAGTGGAATGCAGCATGTCGTAAGGCTTGCCTATTTGCGCGGCGGCGAAATCTATTATCATTTTTCTTTGCGGCTGGTCCGGCGCGGGGAACGTGGTGCGGTTGCCGTAATACGGCCAATCGCGTATAAAAAAATTCAGGGTTATTTTTCTCATTATCAGACCGGCGTCTATCACCATGGGCTGGTCGTTTTCAAATCCGATATAAATACCGGCATGGCCGACGGGATCGTCTCCCGTTACCGGATTAAATGTACCGACATATCCCTTGCGGAAGAGCAAATCTCCGGGAATGATGGCCGACGGGTCGGGGAAACAGGGTTTCGGGATATCTCCGCCGGATTTTATTTTGCTTAAGGCCGCCTCAATATTCAATTTTACCGTATTATCAGCGGTAGGGCAAAATTCCGCGAGGCGCCGCGCCGAGCCCGTATCGCCGATTTCACCCAGGGCCCAGACAGCGTCGATTATCATCAATTTATTTTCAAGGAATTCCGCTGTTTCCCCGATCACTATTTTCCCGGCTCCGGCTTCAAGAAACCGGAAAAGAACGTCCTCTGAGGGAATATCCCGCTCAACCCTTAATTTAAGACCCGCAGAAACCGCCGCGGCGTTATCAAGGACATTCGCGGTATCCTCTATTATTTTGCGCAAAAGAGCTTGTTTGGAATTGTCGGAATCGATTGAAGCGGAAGCCGGCGCCCGGTCTCCGGCATGAAATCCGGATGCCGTTTTCAGCGGTTCAAATTCCCCCGCCGCGCTTATTTTGATAAGAGTTAGAAACAATATGGCGAACGATAAATTCTTCATGCCGTATTTTTTTGTTTTTCAGAGCTATAACGCATATTATATTAAGTTTTGCCCGTAATGAACACTTTAACTATCCGGTTTGCCTGATATATTTATATGATTAAATTGTATAATTAACATTGGCAATAAGGACGGTTTCATCTTCAATGCTTCATACTGATATTGAAAAAGTGCTCATCAGCCGCGAGGCCATACAGAAACGGATACAGGAATTGGGCCGTAAAATATCCGCCGACTATGCGGGCAAATGCCCTGTTTTTATAGGCGTGCTTAAGGGCTGTATAGTTTTTCTGTCGGATATTCTCAAACACGTCGACATAAAATGTTCGGTGGATTTTATCTGTCTTTCCTCCTATTCCGGCGCAAAATCCACCGGCGTGGTGAGGACGCTTCTTGATTTAAGGGAAAGCATACAGGGCAGGGATGTGATCGTCGTTGAGGATATTGTGGACTCCGGGCTTACGCTGGGATATCTTCTGGACAATCTGCGCACGCGCAAGCCCAGATCTCTCGAAGTGTGCACATTGCTGGACAAACCTGCCTGCAGGAAATCGGTAATCCCGATCAAATACCGCGGGTTCAGGGTGCCCAATCAGTTCGTGGTGGGGTACGGCCTTGATTATAATGAAATTTACCGCAATCTTCCCTATGTGGGAGTCATAAAAAAATCGTTGGTGCATCCGCCGGCGCGGAAATCCCGGACAGCCGCGGAAAAAAAGAAGGATAAATGAAAAATATAAGACAAATCGGGATTTGGATATTAAGTTTTTTTCTTCTACTGATGGTTTATCAAAGCTTTAAAAGCGCGGGAATAGAGCGCAGTATCCCGTACTCCGAATTTAAGCAGAAGATGCGGTCCGGAACGGTGTCGAAAGTTTCTGTTCGGCCGGATCTTATCCGCGGGGAGACGAAAGACGGAGTCAAGTTCCGCACTATCCCGATGGATGATTCCAAATTGGTCGAAGACATGGAATCCTCCGGAGTGACCTCGTTCGCCGGCGAAGCTGATAAGAGCTGGATAATGCAGATGCTGGGCAGCATATTCTGGATAGCGCTTTTTTTCTTTCTTTGGTGGCTCTTTTTTATCAGGCAGGCGCAGATGGGCGGGAAGCAGGCTCTTTCTTTCGGGAGGTCAAAAGCCAAACAGCAGGATTTAAAAAAACAAAAAATTACGTTCAAAGACGTCGCGGGGTGCGATGAAACCAAAGAAGAGCTTCAGGATATAATCGATTATCTTAAAAAACCCAAAAAATATCAGCGGCTTGGAGGAGAGCTTCCCAAAGGCGTGCTTCTTTACGGTCCTCCCGGCACCGGAAAAACTCTGCTGGCTAAAGCCGTGGCCGGAGAAGGGGGGGTGCCGTTTTTTACCTCTTCCGGCTCGGAATTCGTGGAAATGTTCGTGGGGGTAGGGGCTTCGCGGGTCAGAGATCTATTCGAGCAGGCCAAGAAAAACGCGCCCTCAATAGTTTTCGTTGACGAACTTGATGCCGTGGGACGGCACCGCTTTGCCGGAATAGGCGGAGGGCATGATGAGAGGGAACAGACTTTAAATCAGCTTCTTGTGGAGCTGGACGGCTTTGAGCCCAAAACGGGAGTAATACTCATAGGTTCGACGAACAGGCCGGATGTTCTTGATCCCGCCCTGCTTAGGCCGGGAAGATTTGACAGACATATAAATGTGCCGGTGCCGGACTCGAAGGGGCGTCTGGAGATACTTCAACTGCATGCGAAGAAAATAAAAGTTTCGCCGGTTGCGGACCTTTCCGTCATCGCCAGGCGCACGCCGGGGTTTGTCGGGTCTGATCTCGCCAATATAATAAATGAGTCCGCCCTGCTTGCGGCAAGAAAGGATAAACTCTATGTCGAACAGCAGGACCTGGAAGAGTCGATAGAAAGGGTTATGGCCGGGCCGCAGAGAAGAAGCAGGATAATATCCGACCGGGAAAAGAAAATAATCGCATATCATGAAGGCGGGCATGCCCTTGTGGCCAGATTCCTGCCCGGGTGCGACCCTGTGCATAAAGTTTCTATAGTGCCGCGCGGGCCGGCGCTTGGATATACGCTTCAATTGCCGCTGGAGGACAAATACCTTACTACGCGCACCGAAATTTTCAATAAATTGTCGGTTTTGCTCGGGGGAAGATGCGCCGAGGAGATCGTTTTCAGCGAGATCACCACGGGCGCTCACGACGATCTTGTAAAGGTTACGGGATATGCCCAGAAAATGGTGACGGAATTCGGGATGAGCGAAAAAATAGGGCCGATTTCCCTGAAAAAGGACGAAAGCGAGGTGTTTTTGGGCCGTGATCTCACGCGCCAATCCACCTACTCCGAGGAAACGGCGCGAAGCATAGACAGCGAAATCAGCCGGCTGATCACCTCGGCGTATGCAAGAACCAAAGAAATAATAAATTCGCACAGGCGGGAACTTGATCTCATTGCCGCGAAGCTTGTGGAAAAGGAATCCCTGGATTCCGACGAGCTTAATGCAATTTTAAGCACAGACGAAAAGACGGTCGCGCAGACCGCATAGCACTATGTCCTATTTCTGGAATGCGATAGATATTCTTGCGGTTTACTACTTCGTGTACAGGGTGATACTTTTCATCTACGGCACAAGGGCTATGCATGCCGTGTGGGGAGTGCTGATTCTGGCTTTTATCACGTCGGTCGCAAAATCTTTTCATCTTACCGCTACGATATGGCTCCTGCAGCAATTTTGGCTGGCCGGGGTATTCCTTCTTGTTATAGTATTTCAGCCGGAAATAAGATCGGCGCTTGCGGATCTCGGAACCAGACCGCTGGGTCGGATATTGGTATCGCGGGAATTCGAGTTCATAAAGGAATTGATGGATGCGGTAAGATATTGCGCGGAAAACCGCATAGGCCTGCTTATCGCGCTGGAGCAGGAAATGGGGCTTCGCGATATCGTCGAAACCGGAGTTTCCATCAATGCCGAGATAAGCAAGGAACTTATACTTTCTATTTTCAACACGAAATCCCCTCTGCATGACGGGGCCGTAGTGGTGGCGCGCAGCCGCCTGGTGTCCGCCGGATGCACGCTTCCTCTTACGCAGCAGCAGGAACTTTCTAAAATACTCGGGATGCGCCACAGGGCCGCCGTAGGCTTAAGCGAAGTGTGCGATGCGTTTATTCTTGTGGTTTCGGAAGAAACAGGCTCAATTTCAATAACAAGGGAAGGAAAAATACAGCGCAAAGTGAACGCCGATGAAATTGAGAAACAGCTTTACGATCTTTACCGTTCCAGGGCGGAAAAAACGCTGCTTCGAAGGACGATAAGGGCTTAAACGGATGAATATACCCGAGGCGATAAAAAAGAACTGGCACATAAAACTGCTTTCTCTGGTGATAGCGCTGCTGATCTGGTATTTCAGCGCTTAAATACTATGGGGCATAGGATTGGCCTTCCCAAACGATCCTTAAATGCCGTGAGTTTGGGACAGTCCAATACGCACCGCCTTTAAGGAAAGTATTGGACGCAAAAAGCACATAAACAGTAAAACATCTATTTTTGTGCCTTTTGTGCATTATTGCGGCTAAAGTTTTAATATATGGAAAAACTCTTCGGGACAGACGGAATAAGAGGGGTGGCCGGCCGATATCCGCTTAATAAGGATATGATACGCAAGGCCGGATTTGTTGCGGCCGCCGTTATCGCTTCAAAGGGAAAGGCGAATAACAGGACCAATGGCGCCGGGATGTATGCGCTTATGGGCCGTGATTCCAGAAAATCCGGCGTTGAAATAGGCAGATTTCTTGCGGAAGGAATGAACCTTGCCGGCGTTAAAATCGCGGATATGGGAATAATCCCTACTCCGGCGGTGGCGTATCTTGCTTCAAAGACGGCGGCCGTATGCGGGGTGGTTGTTTCGGCCAGTCATAATCCCCCTGAATTCAACGGCATTAAATTTTTTTCTTCGGAAGGGTTTAAGCTGGAGGATGAGATAGAGCGTGAAATTGAGGCGAAAATTTTCGATTTAAAACTGGAGATAGGCAGACTGCCCGCCGCTGTTTCCGCGGCAGCCGGATATAATCCCGTGATACGGCATCGGGATGCCGTCGGAATGTATGCGGAATTTATAAGAAGCACCATGCCGGCGGATGTTGATTTTTCGGGGCTTAAAATAGTTCTTGACTGCGCGAACGGAGCGGCCTATAAAATAGCCCCGATGATTTTCCGGGCGCTTAACGCGCAAATACGGGTTATCGGATGCAGGCCCGACGGCGGAAATATAAATCTGGGCTGCGGAGCTCTTGATACGGCCGCGATGCGGAAAGAGACGGTCCGCTGGGGAGCGGATTGTGGCATAAGTCTTGACGGAGATGCCGACAGGGCGGTTTTTGCCGACGAAAACGGGGCGGTTTTTGACGGGGACGATGTAATGGCCATGGCGGCGGGCGAACTGCATTCCGCCAATCGTTTGCGGCGCTGCGGGGTCGTGGTCACGGTGATGTCGAATTACGGACTTTTGCAGTATCTCGAGGCTTTGGGCATAAAAACCGTTCAGGTGCCGGTGGGAGACAAAAATGTGACGGCCGCCCTTGAAAAAGAGCGGCTGAGTCTGGGAGGAGAAGCCTCCGGCCATATAATTTTCAGGGATTTCGCCCCCACGGGGGACGGAATTCTTACCGCGGTCCAAACGCTTTGCATAATGAAGCGGGCCGGCCGCTCTCTGGGCTTTTTCCGGAAAAAGTGGAAAAGATGTCCGCAGATCTTGGAGTCGGTAAAAGTAAGCGAAAAAATTCCGGTGAATTCCATAAGCGGATTTTCAGCGAAAATAAACAGGCTGGAAAAAAGCATGGGGGGAAAGGGGAGGATTTTTGTCAGGTATTCGGGCACGGAGCCGCTTCTGCGGGTTTTGGTGGAAGGTCCCTCAAAAAAACAGATAGCGGAGATCGCCCGTGAATTGATAGAGCATTATAAAAAATATCTGGAGGCCGGAAAATGAAAATTAAACTAGGCGTTAATATAGACCACTTTGCCACTCTCAGGCAGGCGCGCAGGGAATCCGTTCCGGATCCCGTGGAGGCGGCAAGGGTATGTCTTGCTTCGGGAGCGGATATGATAGTTGTTCATTTGAGGCAGGACAGACGGCACATACAGGATTATGACCTGGCCAAGCTCAGGTCCGAGATAAAAGGCATGATCCATCTGGAAATGGCTTGTGTTCCGGAAATGGAAAAAATCGCGCTTAAAATACGGCCTGATTCCGTATGCATTGTTCCCGAGGCTAAGCATGAGGTTACTACGCAGGGCGGGCTTAAGCTCACCGGCAAAACGGCTCATATTGAAAAATGCGTCGCAAAACTTGCCAAAACGGGAATAAGCGTCAGTCTGTTTGTGGATCCCAATGCCGCCGAAATAAGGATCGCGCATAAAATAGGAGCTTCCACCGTGGAGCTCTGCACGAGCAGATATGCCGCCACGCACGGCCAAAGCAGGCAGGTGGAAGAGCTGGAAAAACTTCAGCTTGCCGGATTTTTGGCAAAGGAATTAAAACTGCATCTTCATGCAGGGCACGGACTTGATTATCATAATGCGGCGCCGGTGGCCAGAATAGATTCGATGGAATGTCTTAATATCGGATATTCCATAGTCAGCAGAGCCCTTTTTGCCGGATTGAAATCCGCCGTATCTGAAATGAAGCGGCTTATTCAATAATATGTGAAGGCAGGGCGGCGCGTGCTGTCGGCCTGAATGTCCCGATGTAGATATTACCCGCGCCTTTCCGCCGCTGCAGCGTTGGCGCCAGCCTGACCGAGGGGTTCTACAGTCTAATAAACCTGATTATATGTGTGGAATAATAGGATACACCGGGAACAAAGAATCCGCCGCGGTAATATTGGACGGCCTTAAAAGGCTTGAATATCGCGGGTATGATTCGGCCGGGATAGCGATTATTTCGGGCGGCCGCCTGGAGCTTCGCAGAACCACCGGCAAGGTGCAGGCTTTGGATAACATCGTCCGCAAATCTCCCGTTTCCGGCAAAACGGGGGTCGGCCATACCAGATGGGCCACTCACGGCAAGCCGTCCGAAGAAAACGCCCATCCCCATACCGATTGCACCGGCGAAATTGTAGTGGTGCATAACGGGATCATAGAGAATTATATCGCTTTAAGAGAAAAACTTTCCGCTTCCGGACATAAATTCAATTCAGAAACAGACACCGAAGTGGTGGCCCATCTCATAGAAGAGCAGATAAAGTCGCTTTCAGCGTCCGGGAAATTAAGCGGAGAAGACTTTACGGAACCTCTGCTTTTTGAGGCCGTGCGGCGGACAACGGCGCAGATAAAAGGTTCTTACGCGCTCGGCATATTGTGGTCTAAATGCCCCGGCGTGCTGATGGGCGCAAAAATGAAAAGCCCGATGGTCGTCGGTATCGGCTCCGGAGAATATTTCCTTTCATCGGATATCGCCGCATTCCTGCCCTATACCAAGAAAGTCGTGTTTCTTGAAGACGGCGAGATCGCCGTTTTGAAAAAAGATTCTTTAAGGCTTTTTAGCGTAGACGGAAAGAAACTGCAGAGAGAAAGCGTGCAGGTGCAGTGGGACAGGGCGATGGCCGAGAAGGGCGGATACAGGCATTTCATGCTTAAGGAAATCCATGAACAGCCGCAGGCGGTGGAAGATACCCTGCGGGGCCGCCTGCTTCCGTTCAGGGACGGCCTTCTCAAGAGGGAATGCGCGATAGAAACGGACGCGCTCAAGCAGATTTCCGGCATACAGATAGCGGCATGCGGCACGGCATACCATGCGGGGCTGGTGGCCAAATATATTTTTGAGCATTATGCCAAAATTCCGGCGCAGGTCGATATAGCGTCCGAATTCCGGTACCGCGAAACTCCGCTTGATAAAAACACCCTGCTTCTCGCCATAAGCCAGTCCGGAGAGACCGCCGACACTCTCGCGGCCGTGCGCGAAGCAAAAAAAGGGGGGCTAAAAAGTCTTGCGATATGCAACTGCATAGGCTCAACCATCACGCGCGACGCTGATTTCACTTTATATACGCACTGCGGTCCTGAAATAGGGGTGGCGTCCACCAAGGCTTTTCTGGGCCAGCTTTCCGCGATATATGTTTTTGCGCTTCATCTGGCGGCGGCCAGGGGCGCGATATCCGACAGGGACGGAAGGGAGTATGCCGAAGAACTGCTGAGGCTTCCGGGACTTGTGCAGAAAACGCTTGAACTTGAAGACCAGATAAAGGAAATGGCCGATAAATATGCCGGCAGGGAGCATTTTTTGTTTTTAGGGAGGCATGTTAATTTCCCCATTGCGCTGGAGGGAGCGCTGAAAATAAAAGAGATTTCTTATGTGCATGCCGAAGGATATGCCGGCGGAGAAATGAAGCACGGCCCTATCGCGATAATAGAAAACGGGATGCCCGTCATCGCTATCGCCACCGATTCAAGGGTTCAGGAAAAAATGGCGGGCAACATGGAAGAGGCTATCGCCAGAGGGGCAAAAGTGGTGGCGATAGTCAATAAAGGCGCGCACGGAATAAAATCCAAAGCGGATTCATATCTTGAGGTTCCCGCCGTTAACGAGTTTTTTTCGCCTGTTGTGAATGTCGTGCCGCTTCAGCTGTTTGCGTATTATATAGCCGTCGCCCGCGGCTGCGACGTGGATCAGCCCAGAAATCTTGCCAAAAGCGTTACCGTCGAATGAAAAACGAACGGCCGGCGCCTCCGTCTATCGGCGGTATTATAGGAATAGGCTCCGATATCGTTGAAATAAAACGCATAAAAAAACTCGTCTGCCGCAATAAATATTTTCTTTCAAGGGTTTTCACCGAGAGCGAACTTAAATACTGCCTGGGCAAAAAAAACCAGTATCAGCGGCTTGCCGTACGGTTTGCGGCCAAGGAAGCGGTGTGGAAAGCCACGGGATTTAAGGGTATGCCTTTGCGCAATATTTCAATAGTAAAATCTCCCGGAGGAAAGCCCGGCGTGCGGTGCGCTGATCCCAGGGCCGGAAATATTCATATACATATTTCGCTTTCCCATTCCGACGATTATGCCACGGCGGTGGCCTTGGCGGTGAGAATAAAAAAATGAAGACAGCGGAAATAACGGTCAAAAGGCTTAAAGGCGTTCTTGGAAAAAGGGGCAAAGACTGCCATAAGGGCGATTTCGGCAGGGTGCTTATCATAGCCGGCTCGCGCGGGATGCCGGGCGCCGGCGTATTGGCGGCAAAGGCGGCCCTTAAAGCGGGGGCCGGACTTGTCACCCTGGCCGTGCCCGAGAGCCAGCAGCAGGCGGCCTGCGCCGTTCCGGAACTCCTTATCATGCCTCTGCCGGAATCGGGGGGGGCCGTGAACGCGTCCGCCGCCGAAGAAATCCTGAAACGGCATGCGGAAAAAAATTATGATCTTGCCGTTATAGGCCCGGGTCTTTCCTGCGGCATAGGCGTATCTGTTTTTGTGCGGACGGTGCTGCGCCGGTTGAAAACGCCGTTTATCGTCGACGCGGATGCGCTCAATGCCGCGGCGGCGGGGGACGGTCTGCGGGATGTTTTCCCCAGAGAAATCCCCTGTATCCTTACGCCGCATCCCGGGGAAATGCGCAGGCTTATGGCCGCGGCCGCCGGTCCGCAGGAGTCTGACCGCATAGATACCGCGGTAAAACTTTCTTTTGAAACCGGAAAAGTGGTCGTTTACAAAGGGTATCGGACGGTTATAACCGACGCGGTTTCCGTGTTTATCAATCCGACCGGAAATCCCGCCCTTGCCAAAGCCGGCGTCGGCGACGTGTTGTCCGGGCTTATAGCCGGTTTCTGGGCGCAGCACGGCAAGGCCGCTGGAGGATTTACTCTTTCCGGAGGATTGGAATGCGCCTGTCTGGGCGTATATATACACGGACTTTGCGCGGATCTGGCGCAGAAAGAACTTACCGAAAGATGCGTTCTTGCCGGAGAACTGCTGAATTACCTGCCGAAGGCGTTAAGAAAAATAAATCCGAAGTTATGAAGACGATATCTGAAGCCGGAGAACCGGCCGTCCTTGAATGGATAGAGAAACGCTGTTCCGCCCAGAAAGACGCCCGGCTTTTAAGCGGGCCGGGCGATGATGCCGCGGTCTTAAGGTTATCAGGCGGGAAGGTATTAATTGTCACTACGGACGAACTGGTGGAAGGCACACACTTTAGAAAGCATCAAAAAAATGCCCGGTTTATCGCGGCCAAGCTTGTAAGAATAAATTTAAGCGATTTGGCCGCGATGGGGGGAGTGAAGCCTTTGTCGGCCGTGGCGGGAGCAGGCATCCCCGGCAAGACCGGCGTAAAATGGATAAAAGATTTTACCGGAGCGCTTACGTGCGAGGCAAATTCATTCGGAATGACCATAGCCGGCGGAAATCTCGCGGGCTGCAAAACCGCGCATTTTTATATGACAGTCTTCGGCGAAGCTTATAAAGACCGCATGATAAGCCGGTATGGAGCGCGTCCCGGAGATATTTTGTTTTCAGCCGGTCCTTTGGGAGAGGCGGCGGCCGGGTTTGAGCTGACAGAGAAAAAATGTCCGGGGTTGTCCGGGGAAATAAGCAGAAGGCTGATAAAAAGGTTTTGGAAGCCGGTTCCGTTGTTAAAAGAAGGCGCGGCGCTGGCCGGGAATAAGCTGGCCACTTCGCTCATTGACAATTCCGACGGACTTTTCGCAAGCGTCCGGATACTTGCGGAGAAATCGGGATGCGGGGCTGAAATCGAGCTAACTCCGAAATGCTGTTCGCGGGAGTTAAAAACCTATTGTAGGCTTAAAAAGCGCGATTGGCGCGGTTATGCCGCGGGCGGAGGCGAGGATTACGGGCTGATATTTACGGTTAATCCGAAAAATGAAAAAAGACTGCCGTCGGTTCTTCCTCAGGCGGTAAAAATCGGCAGAATGCGTAAAGGCAGGGGAGTGAAATTGCTGAATTCCGGCCTGAAACCGGAAATTTTCAGCCATTTCTAGAAACATGAAAGCGGAATTTTTTACGCGGTCTCTTATTGAGACTCAAAAACTGGCCGGCATCTTCGCTTCGGAATTAAAAGGCGGAGAGACATTTTGCCTTTGCGGCCCGATAGGAAGCGGGAAAACCGCTTTTACTCAGGGAATCGCAAAAGAGCTGGGAATACCGGAAGTTCCGGCAAGCGCCAGCTTCGCTTTGATGCGTTCCTATACCGGCAGGCTGAAACTCTTTCATTTTGATTTATTCAGGCTTGACAGTTCGGATATGCGCAATCTCGGCATCGAGGAATGCCTTGCCGACGAAAAGGCGGTTGTGGTGGCCGAATGGGCGGACCCTGCCGTAGAATATCTTCCCATAGACCGGGTTCATATATCTTTTGAACTGGCGGGCGGAGACGGCAGAAAAATAAAGGCTTTGGGATGCGGTTTGTCATCCTCGGTTTTGATAAAAAAGGCGGAAAATCTGTGGAAAAAAGAGAAAAAATAAAACCTCCGGCATTGGGAATCGACACTTCCGGCCAAAGACTGGGAGTGTCATTTTGGAATAAAACAGGGAAAATTAAAAACATTACAAAACCCGGAATAAATCAGGAAAATAATCTTTTCAAACTTATAGACAGGCACATTAAGCCGGCCGGCCTGGAGTTGAGGGATATCCGGACCGTATGCGTGCTCAAGGGACCCGGAAGATTCACCGGCATAAGGGTAGGGCTTACATTCGCCTCCGTGTTAAGCGAACTTGCGGGAATAAAGACAGCGGGAATTTCAACCCTTGAAGCGGCGGCATGGCAGGCCGGGTCATCCAAAGATTTCAAAAGACAATGCCTGTGTTCCCGAAAAACCCTCCGCATTGCGGTCGTTCTGCGCGCTTTCAGGGATGAATATTATTTTCAGATTTTCAGGCCCGGTCCCGGTTTTATAATTAAACCGTGCGAAGCTCCGGCCTGGATTAACGGCGGTTGCCTTAAAAACAGGCTGACCGCTTATCCCGGCGCGCTGTATTGCGCGGGGGATATTTACGATAATCCCGCTTTCGCGGAAAAATCCAAAGACGGACGGCTTATTATGGCTCCGGAGTCATTATGCAGATTGCGGCCCGCGTCGGTGATATCGGCATGCGTGAGCAGGGGATACGACCGCAGGGAAAAGCTTGCGCCATTATATCTAAAGCCGGCCAGATATGAACTTCTTTAGAAAAGCCGTTCCGGAGGACGTTCCGGAAATGGCTGGAATTGAATCTTTGTGCGATTCCTATCCGGCATGGGGCGAAAAAGGGCTTTTATCCGGGCTGCAAACCCCGTTCTCGGAAATTTTTGTCTGCGTTGAAAACGGCATAGCGGGGTTTATCGCGGGTAAGATTCTTCCGCCTGAATTGCAGATCGAGGCGGTCGTCGTTCATCCCGGCCGGAGACGCATAGGCATAGGAAAGCTTTTGGTAAAGCATATGCTGTCCGAGGCGGCGTTAAAAAAATGTTCGCAGGCGCAGCTTGAGGCGGATGAAACAAATATGAATGCAATACGGTTGTATCAATCGCTTGGATTTAAAATTGTCGGCCGCAGGCCAAAATTCTATAATGGTTTGCGGGATGCCCTGCTTATGAACAGGGAAATTTGATGAAAACAAAGAAAAGAATAGAAAAAATTTTCTTAATTATGACCGCGGTTTGTCTTGCGGCGGGTTTTGGGCAGAATGTCCATGCCGTGGCAAAATCGCCGTATCTTCATTTTATAAACGGCTTGTTAAATGAACAGAAAGGCGATTACGGGACGGCCCTTGACGAATACCGGGATACGATGTCTATTGATCCGCAGGCTGATTTTGTGCATAGGCAGGCCATACGGCTTGCGCTTCACATAGGCCGGCTGGACGAAGCCCTGCAATGGGGACACCGTCTTATAAAAATTGACGATAAGAATCCGGAAAACTGGGTTATGTTCGGCATGATCATGTGGGCCAGGAACAATATGTCCGCGGCCAAAGAAGCTTTTGAGAAGGCGCTGGCTCTGGACAAGGATTTTCCGGACGCGCTTTACCAGATGGCAAGCATTCTTTCTTCTTCCAGCCCGGAAAACTCCATTAAATATCTTCAGCGCTATCTTGAAACGTCGCCGGAGCATGCCGCCGGAGCGCATTATCAAATGGCCGCCGTTTATAATTCGCTGGGCCGTAAAAACGAGGCGATCCTGCACTTGAAATTATCAATAAAAAAAGAACCGCTTTTTCTTGAGCCGAGATACAGCCTCGCCCAGATTTATGAGGTTGTCGGAGACACGGTTTCCGCGCTCAGCGAATATCTTGAAATTTTTCCGCTGGCCGGCAGGAACACGGTGCTTGCCGATCATATAGGCGAACTGTATATAAACGGAGGAAAGCTTAAGGAAGCGGAAGAATATTTTTTAAAAACTTTGGAAATAGACAAGTCCGATCCCTCGGCCTGTTTGTGGATGTCGGTGCTTGCCGAGCAGAAAAAGGATTTCAAGTCCGCGGTTGAATACGTCAAGTCGAGTTCGCAGTATACAACCGAACCGGCATTGCGGCTCAGGCTGAGCTATTACTTTACTCAGGCGGGCAGTTATAAGGAAGCGGTCTCCGAACTGGAGGAAGCGCATAAATTATGGCCCAAAAACGCGGAAATAGCTTATTTCCTGGCGCTGGGGCTCGACGACCTGAAGCAAACCCCGCGCGCCCTTGAGCTGCTGGGCCGCATTGTTGAAGAAAACCCGGATTATACGGAGGCCAGATTTCAGTACGGGGTTATCTGCGAGCGCGCAAACCGCATTGAAGAGGCTGAAAAACAGTTCAAAATACTTATTGAAAAAAAACCCAAAGATGCGATCGCGCTTAATTATCTCGGATATTCCATGGCGGACAGAGGGATGAAGCTGTCCGAAGCCGAGGGATATATAAGGAGAGCGCTTGAGCAGGAGCCTGAAAACGGAGCTTATCTGGATTCATTGGGATGGGTGCATTTTAAGCAGGGAAAATACGAGCAGGCGCAGGCGGAGCTTAAAAAGGCGCTTTCCATAGTCAAAGAGGATGAAATAGTGTGGGACCACATGGGCGAGGCATATGCGGTGGCCGGCGGCACGAAGCAGGCGTGGTACTGCTGGAAGATGGCCTATATGCTCGGCCCTGGCAGAAAAGCGGTCGCGGACAAAATAACCCGCGCGGAAAAAAATTTTCCGAACGCCGTTCTCGCTTTGATGCTGAAGGAATATCTCGGAGCCGCCCAGTCCGGTTTCGTTAAATTTTCCTCTTTCTGCAAAATTTCCGGAAAGATAGGCTCTTCCGAAGTTTCTTTCGACGGACTTATTTATTTCAACGCCCCCGATGAGATTTCGGTGGAAATAATGGGTCCGATGTTCACTCCTTTGTGGAAAATGAAACTCGCCGGCAGGCAGTTCGAGACGGACTCGATACAGCTCCATGGAATAAATGAAAATGATTTTTCCTCGGCCGCAAACCTGTTCATGGAAAACGCGCTTCGTTATTTTTCCGGAGAAATGTTTTCGCAAAAGGACGCCGTTTTAAAAAAGGGCTGGTCCAAAACGCGCCTCATCGGCGCGGCGGGAGAACTTTTTCTGGATGAAAAAACCGGCCTGGCCGGCTCTTTTGAACCGGCCGATGTTAAGGGCTTGAGCGTTAATTTCGCCGGCTACAGGCTTTACCGCGGGCGCATGATCCCCGCCGTCATTGAATTTAAATCCACGGGCGTAAGCGTGAGGCTTTTTATGCAGAAATGGACCGGCTCTTTTCACGCTGAAACCGTTCCCGCGCCAAAATGAATCCCAGCTCTGTTTTGATAGAGTCTCCGGCAAAAATAAACTTATTCCTTGAGGTGATCGGCCGCAGGCCTGACGGATATCATCTGCTTGAAACCATTTTTGCAAAGATAAGCATAGCGGACGCCGTCCGGGCGGAAAGGACCGGCGGGAGGGGAAAGGTAAGCCTTAATATCCGTCAATATGCCGGCGCTGCTCTGACCTGCGGGCCGGATAATATCGTTTTCAAGGCGGCGGAAGCTTTCAGGAAGGAATTCGGCATAACCGAGCAGGTAAAAATATCGCTGGAAAAGCGCATCCCTATAGGCGCCGGATTGGGCGGGGGCTCTTCGGATGCCGCGGCCGTTTTGTCCGCGCTTTGCGGTGTTTTTAACGTGAAGGTTTCCGCGGCCGACAGAAAAAGGCTTTTCAAAATAGCGGTGTCTCTCGGGGCGGACGTGCCGTTTTTTATGCAGAAGCATCCGCTGTGCGCTGGCAGGGGCATAGGCGAAAAGCTTTTTCCGGTAAAAAGCGGCGGCGGCATGCCATGGATAGCGCTTGCGTATCCCGGAGAGCCTTCCTTTACGGCTCAGGTTTATAAGAGGCTTGTTCTTCCGGCAAAGGCGGATATCTTGACAAGTCTTTCCGCTCTTCATAAACTCAAAAAAGGGCTTAAAGAAGGCCACCCGCTGGCATACTGGGGCGGGTGCCTTTTTAACCGGCTGGAACCGGCGGCGTTCGCTTTGTGTCCGTCCGCGCTTGCGCTTAAAAAAGAATTTATCCTGGCGGGCGCCGGAGCGGTTCTTATGTCCGGCTCGGGCTCTTCGGGTTTTGGCCTTGAGGAGAGGCGTAAAAAAGCCGAAGGGTTGCGCAAAAAAGGGCGGAAAATTTTTGTGGCGCGGTTTTTGTAAGGAGGGAAATATGCAGATAACGGAAATAAGGGTTCATCTTAGAACTGAGGAGCGTTTGAAGGCCTTTGCTACGGTTACTTTCGACAACAGCTTTGTTGTCCGGAATATGAAGGTGATCAACGGCAACAAAGGACCGATAGTCTGCATGCCTTCCCGTAAAATGCCTGACGGCACGCATAAAGACATAGTGCATCCCATAACCAATGAATTTCGGCGGTAT
>CAZFMJ010000034.1:0-28395 GCA_964520045.1 uncultured Elusimicrobiales bacterium
GGACTACGGTGGGGGACGGTTCTTAATATCTTAATATCCCTCAAGCATAGCCCGGCCCTTCCGCAGAAGATGCGATATCGCGCCGGAACTTAATCCAAGTTCTTTCATTAAGTCAACGCCCTTTGCCCCGCCCTTTTCCCGCATAAGATAACAATATGCCGATTTGGCTGCGACTGTATCTGGGGTGCGGTCATGTTTAAAAATGAAATCTTTCCGCAATCCCGTAATTTTCACAACTTCCTCAATAATTTCCGCTTTACCCGCTTTGCGGTTTTTATCAGCGTCAAGTTCTTTTAAAACTGCTGCCACAAAATCCCCGCTACCCAGCACCCGCACGTCAAAAAGTTCTTTATCTCCGCGGAGCATAAGTCCGGCGGCTGTTTCAGAACTCCCAATACTCCGGAGCAACCCTCCGCCTGAGTATTCCCCTCTTTTATAACGTCCGATGCGTTCTTCAACAAACGAATAGTATTTTTTAACAGCAAGCTCTTTCCTGTCTCCGAAATGCTCAAGCAGATATTCTCTCTCTAAAAGTCCCCCCTCTCCGGCAAGCGCCTCTTTATGCCCGCACCATTTATAACCCTCCAACTCTTTATACCGCTTAACAAGTCCGGCCCGCATGGGATTTAAGTGGATATATGCCGCAACCTCAAGAAGATACTCTTCTTCCTGGCATAATATCGCCTTATATCTGTCTTGGAATAAATGTCCGGAGCGCCGATATCGCCGGTTAAAATATCCCACATACCCGGTCATCAATTTGCGCATCATGTCGGCAAGAGGCCGCCTTCCGCGCAGTATCAGCATATGAAAATGATTTGGAATAAGCGCCCATGCAAGGCATTTCTGACCTGTTTCCGAAACAGACTGCACCGCCCGCTTGTAAAATTCCTCACAATCGGGATCCTCTCGGAATATCTTCTGTCGCTCATTTCCGCGGGCGATAACATGATACAATCCACCGGGAATATCTATTCTGGCTTGTCTTGGCATACAACAATTATATAATGTTTATTAAGATATTAAGAACCGTCCCCTATCTCCCTATCTCCGCTATCTCTCTATCTCTCGAAAAATTCAGTTCGCGGGAAGGATACTTCAACAGACTCACAACTCTTCTATTGAAAAATGGGCATGCCTGCCCGGAGAACCCGGCACTGAAATGGGAACTTTCTGACTGCACAAAGGGCATTTATCCGGGGGATAAAGCTGAAGGGGATAAGAAATAAGCGCTCTTACCGGAACCGCCAGAGGAAGCTGTCCGGTAGACCTGTCTACGATAGCCACAACTCCTATTACCTTGGCGCCGTATCCCGCCGCCAGGGAAACCGCCTCGCTGGTAAGCCTGCCTGAATTAAGAACATCGTCCACCACCAGAGCTTTCTCGCCGTATTTCAGCTTAAAATCGCGCTTTAATACCATCGCCCCGTTGATGCGCTCGGTGAATATGGACCTCGCCTTTTTACAGCGCGCGACCTCCTGCCCTATGACCACGGACCCCACCGAAGGAGAAATAACAACATCCACATCCTGCGCGAATTTCGCGGCCATTTCCTTCGCCACTTTCTGGGCCAAATGGGGGTACTGCATAACAAGCGAGGTCTGAATATAGACCTGGCTGTGAAACCCGGAAGGAAGCTGGAAGTGCCCGTGTATTATCGCGCCGTGCTCCTGAAGAAGTCCCACAACGTCAAGTTTGCCGAGCTTTGTCATTATTTTTCTCCTTTTAACTTGTTGAGTTTTGAAAAATCGGCGCGTATGCCCCTTTTTACCGCCTCTGCTATAATTGTGCCATTTTTTTTAGCGTTCAGCATATTCACCGAAGGTGAAGCCATGTACCCGTTGAGCGCGAAGGCAAGAGCCGGCTTGCCGCTGGAGTCGGTGAGGCTCTGGGAAAGGCCGCCCATCATGGAAGCGCTGTTAAAGGTGGTATAAACCTTCACGCGCATGTTCTCGTCGATCCAGTTGACCACTCCGGTAGAGCAGGCGGAGATCGTGGAGCCGTCTACATAGAAATTCCGTATCATCATCCGGCCCGAACTGAAATCGTAGTCGCCGGCTATTTTATTGAAGCTCATATCCTTAAATCTGGCGCCTATTTTCATCACTCCCAGCCTGTCCATTTTATACATGGCCATAAAAGGCAGAAAAGCTACCCTGTAAAACTTGGCCTTTTCAGAAAGATTCTCGACCTGATAGAATACGCCGGGCCCCGCTTCCACGGCTACGCTCCCGCCGAGCTTTCCCATGCCGGAAGACATGCCTTTGAGCGACCATGCCACCTTAAGATTACTGCTTTCAAAATCAGCATGCGTTATTCTGTTGACGGCCACCCACCCCTTTGAAACGGGGATTTCATTGGGCAGAGAATATTTAAAATCCCTCAGCCATTTGAGCTGGCGCGGCCCCGTATACTCGGTTTTCGCCGCGGACGCGGAAGCGCCCGAAACTTTTATTCCGGACGACAAGGTATAGGCCAGCGCCTTTGCGGCAGTTATGTCTATTCTGTCAAAAAAGGCGTACAGCTCCAACCTGCGCGCCTTTGACATAAGCTTCTCGGCCTTGACTTTAAGCTTGACGGGCAAGCCGTTCCATTTTGCGCTGAAATTTTCGATCGAAAGGGTGTCTACCGTGAATTTTGCCTCGGCGTTTACGGCGCTGAACCTCTGGTCCTGTTTGTAAACGGCGGCATTTAAAATTTTAAGGCTGAAATCCCTGAAGTTATCGGAAGCGGACAAAACAAGCCCCAGATTGGACACTATAAATCCGTTAAAAATACCGCGCCCCTTTTCCAAAGTCGCAAAAAACTTTGTTATCTGCATGCCGGAAGCTCCGCCGTCTATGGAAATTTTAACGCGGGCCGTTCCGCCCATGGACATATCGTCCTTCCCCTGCCGCCAGCGGACAATATTTAAAAGCTGAACGGGCCCGGCCTCAAGCCGGACTTTATAGGCGGGCGAAGATTCAAAAAAATCAAAAACCCCCCTCGCTCTCAGGGAAATTTCTTCTATCCTGCCTTCCGCGGACTGCAACTGCAGCCTGCCCGCCACCGGGAACGCCGCCTTAACGCTCCAGCGCGACTCCGGTATGTTCCAGTCTTTTACTTCAATGCCGGGAAGATTAAATATCCCGTTTATCTCGGGGTTCAGGAAATTGCGCACATCGCCGGAAGCCGACCAGTATTTTCCGGCCGTGGTGGAATAAATTTTTATATCTTTCAGATATGTGTTGTTCCAAATCAGTCCCGCAAGGTTCAAATTACCCTCCACGCGCAGACTGCCTTCTATTATTTTCCCGCCCGGCGCCTTATTTCTGGAAAGAAAAGACAAGCTCAGAGGAAAATCCCCGTCCAAAGTAAAATCGGAAAGATTCAGGTTGACGCCGTATAACGTATGCTCGACGCCGCTCTTCAAATTGATATATATGATTTTCCCCTCGTATATCAGCGCGTTTTTCAGCCCCATGGTTAAGCCCAGTCCCGCCATCTGCTGTTTGCGTCTCATGCGGTAATTGTAGGTTATATCCGAAAAATTCCATGAGCCGTCCTGCCGCTTTATCAGCTGTATTCTGGGGGAATCAAGAACGAGATCCGTTATCACAAGCCTGCCCTGCAGAAGGGACAGAAAACCATAGCGGGCGCTAACTTCTCCTCCGGAGATGAAATCCCGCCCGGGTATATCTTGGGCGTCAAGAACGCGCAGACCTTTTATTTTTATTCCCCTGAAAACCACCACGGCCACGGACTGCACCTGAACGGGCCGCTGGAAAATCTGCTGAAGCTGGTTCGTAAGGACCGACGCGAGATGCTCGGGAGTGAACATCGTTTTGATTATGACGGTGCCGGTAAGCGCGCCCAGGACCATGAAAATAGCAAGGCATGTCAGGATGCGCGCAGCAAAGCGCAGAAACCGGTTGCGCTTGAATTTTCTTGTTTTAGGGGACTTAACCATAAAAATATTTCACCGCATAGGCGCCAGCCTGCCATGCCGACTGCCAGAAGAGCGATGTCATACGCCGGACGTCCGAGACGGCCGCGCCGGCGTTCACCATGTCCGGAAAAAGAAATTTAAGCGAAAGAATGAGAAATACGCTGTTTGAAAATATTATCACCGCCGACGAAAAGAACACGCCTCCGGCCTTGACAAGATCGCTCTGCTCGCGTTCAAAAAGAGTTTCCGCCGTAAAAATGAGATGATAGGCGGTAAAAAAACCGAATGCCGCGACAAAATACGGTCTCATTTCACTCATTCCGCATGAGAGAAGCAAAATCCAATAAGCCGCCGTAACGGCTATGGCATACAACGGCAGACAGTACGGCGCAAGGGATATAAACGCGCTGCTGCCCGACAATTTAACATACCCGCCGGCTCTTCCCACGCTGATGCCCTTGACCTTCACGCCGCTGATATAAGCCGCGCAGGCATGGGTCAACTCATGAGCCAGCACATACATCCTGACCCAGCGCAGTCCGCCGTAATGAACGGCGGGATACGCGCAGGCGCCTATAACAAACGGAAAAGCGGCCGCCGGCTTTAAAAAAACAGACAGAACAAGCCTACCCGCGCAAAAAGCCGAAGCCGTTATCGCCGGAAACGCCGACAAAGCAAGAAGGAATTTGAGAATTCTATTCAAAGATATATTCCGCGGCGGGAATACCCTTCGCCTCAAGCTCTTTTTTCCAAAGTTCGCGGGTTTCAACCATCCTCTCCCTTGAGAGACGCTGCCATTTAAACAGAGGCGAAGGAAAAAGCTCAACGGCGGCCTGATACCAGAAATACGCGTACTTCAGCGGACTCTCGCCGAGGGCGTTCTCATATCTGAATTTCTCAATGGAAAGCCCGTCGATAAATTCCTCTTGTTTAATTTTTCCGCCAGCCAAAGCTTTTTCCAGCGCTTTCTCCGCTTTTTTGAGCTCGCCGGCATAAAACGCCTCTTTTGCCGCTGAATTTAAATGCCAGCTGTAATATTTTTCGCCTTCAAGATATGCCTTTTTGGCCCTTAAAAACAAGTCAAGGCAAACCATGCCGTATAAACAGCCCGCCACGGCAGCGATATTGAGAGAAATACTCCCGACGCGTTTTAGCATAGACCAAATATTTCCCGCACAAAACCGCAAAAAGTTTAACCGCAAAGGACGCAAAGAATTCACGCTAAGAACGCCCCATTCTTAAAGCCTTTGAGGAAGGAACGGGACTGTGTCCTTTGCGTCTGCTTTGCGTTCTTTGCGTTTAATCCCCTGCTTTTTTCCTACTGTTTGTAATCATCCGCGTTCTAGCTGTTACTGCTGAGTAGTTACGCCATGCGCTTAAGTTTTTTTCAGTTCCGGCGGGCTGGTCTTAAGCATCTTATGAAGCGCGGCTGAAAGCAAAGCCGGCCTTACGGGCTTTTCAAAAAAATCCGCCACATTGGATTCCCGGCGTATCATTTCGGAAGTCGAGCGGTCGGTATATCTGCCGGTTATCACTATAATCGGAATTTTTGCCGTTTCGCCTTCCTGAAGCTGGCGGAGTATTTCAAACCCGCCGTAACGCGGAAGCATGAGGTCGAGAAGGACGATATCGGGTTTCAGGGCGTGTATTTTATCCAAAGCTTCCTGCCCGTCAGCCGCTTTTTCAAACCTGAATCCTTCCTTCTTTATCACAAACTCCATCAGTTCCAGCACGCTCGCATCGTCATCTACGACAAATACAAGCTTGTCCTTGGGATCCGACAATCCTAAATTATCAGCCATACAGTTGTGTCCTCCGAAGTAAGATCAAAAGGTTGCCCAGCCGCCCAGTTTCCCAGCAACCCGGAAAGAAACCAGTTACCGGATGGGAAACGGCAAAAGCAACAAAAAAGGAAAGACAGAAGAGGATTTTTTTGTTCCCATTTTTTTCCACCATCTACCTTCTACCGTTTACCCTCTTCTTATATATTCGTCGTTACAAGAGTTTCCGTGGTCTGCACTCCGTGTATACCGCGCACTTCCCTGAGGACCAATGCGCTGAGCTTGTCCACGGTATCGGATTCGGCGACAAGTATTGCGTCCCATCCGCCGAAAGTAAAGTATACGTCCTTTACTCCCCGTATCATCCTTATCTGGCCCACGGCCTTCTGCTCAAGTCCCGCCACCAGCTTGCACAAAACAAAAGCTATCATATCAGGCTCCTTTTAAGAAGACGGTAGATGGGAGACGGGAGAAGGTAGACGAGAATAAAAAAACTAAACTATCCACCGTTTTTTTCTCCATTTTCTCCCCCGTATCCCTTCTCCCGTCTACCGTTTACCTTCTTTATTATATTCTTCTGTTCCACTCGATGGTTTTATACTTGGATTCTTCAATGCCGCGCGCTTTGGCGATAATTTTCTCCTGCGCCTTTACGCTTTGCCACGCGACAGACCAGTCCTTCGCCAGACTATCCGCTACCACGGCTTCAAATCTTGAACTATTGTCTCTGCCCCCGCTGACGCGCAAAGAACCCTGATAAAGAAAATTATCCCCAAATCTGCGCACCGCCCCTCCCAATATTTTCCTGGCCTGCCCTCCGGCGGGCAGGCAGGCGGGTCCGGCTCCCTCATCCACAATGTCAAGAGAAACCGGTTTCTTAAAACATGTCATGGAAGAATACTCCTCCGGAGTCATTTTCATGCCGGCCGTGACCGCCTCAGGAGCAGGATTCCAAAGAGAAGAGCAGACCCCTATGCCGTTAAGTCCGGCGCATACTGCGCCGTGAATCCTGCTGTAGACCTCCCCGGGATAAATAACTCCCGGCAGAGAGAAAATGAACGAAAAGGTGATGTCCGTGTCATGAAAAACCAAACCTCCGCCTGTCGGACGCCTGACAAGATTCTTTTTTATTTCGGCGTCTTCCAGCATGGCCAGCACCTGCATATATCTCTGGCTGTAGCCGAAAGTGGCGCCCCTGCTTTTCCAGCGGTAAAACCTCAGCATAAATTCCGCGGGAAATTCCTCGCACAAGGCCTCGTCAAAAGCCATCTGTCCGAAAACATCCAATTCAGGCGAATCGATTATAATGCCGTTAGAAGGCATAGTATTAAGAGGGTAGATGGGAGACGGAAGAAGGTAGACGGAAAAAAAACGAAAGATAAGAATAAAAAACTAAACTATCCACCGTTTTTTCTCTGTTTTCTCCCTTCCGTATCCCTTCTTTTGTTTACCGTTTACCATCTCCCGTCTACCGTTTACCTTTCTACCATCTGAGATTCGGCTGACGGGCCGCGGCCACTTCATCGACCCTTCGCACGGGAAGCGTATGCGGCGCCTTTTTTACATTATCCGGGTTTTCGCAGGATTCGCGGTATATGCGCTCCATGGCGGAAGCAAAATCATCCAGCGTCTGCTTTGACTCCGTCTCCGTAGGCTCGATCATAACGGCCTCCGGAACTATCAGCGGAAAATAGACGGTAGGCGCATAAAAGCCCATGTCCAAAAGACGCTTGGCCACATCCAAAGTGCGCACGCCGTTCATCTTTGAGGAATCCGGCTGAAGAACGCATTCATGCATGCAATGATCATCGGCAAAAGCGGGATACATAGATTTAAGCAAAGCCTTAATATAATTGGCGTTTATCACCGCGTTTTTGGCTATTTCGGCGAAATCTCCGGCAGAATGCTGAAGAATATAGCAATACGCCCTTAAAAGCACGCCGGTATTGCCGAAAAAGGATTTGACCTTTCCGATGGAATCCGGATAATCATGTTTAAGACGGAAAACTTCTTTGTCCTTTATTACGCGCGGAACCGGAAGAAAAGGTTCAAGATGCTTCTTTACGCCGACAGGCCCAGCTCCGGGCCCGCCGCCGCCGTGCGGCGTGGAAAAAGTCTTGTGCATGTTTAAGTGCATGATATCAACCCCGAAATCTCCGGGTTTGGCTATGCCGATAAGCGCATTGAAATTGGCTCCGTCCATGTACAAAAGCGCGCCCGCTGCATGCACGGTTTCGGCTATTTCAAGTATGTCTTTCTCAAAAAGCCCCAGGGTATTTGGCACTGTCAGCATTACCATGGCGGTTTTTGAACTCAACGCCTTTTTAAGCGCAGTGATATCAACCCTTCCGCCAACCGCCGAGTTGATGCCGGACACTGAAAATCCGCCCATGCCCGCCGTGGCTGGATTAGTGCCGTGGGCTGAATCGGGTATTATGATTTCAGTTCTGGCCGGATCTCCGCGTTTTAAGTAATACGCCCTCGCTATAAGAACGCCCGTAAACTCGCCGTGCGCCCCCGCCGCGGGCTGAAGGGTAAAAGCGTCCATCCCGCAGAGTTCTGAAAGGCTCCGCTCAAGCCGGTAAAGGAACGCAAGTGTTCCCTGCACCGCTTCATCGGGACTCCATGGATGCGCGCCGGTAAATTCAGGCATGCCGGCGGCGTCTTCATACGCCCTGGGGTTGTATTTCATCGTGCAGGAGCCCAGAGGATAAAAATGTGTGTCAAGAGAATGGTTAAGCCTCGACATGCAGGTAAAATGCCTTATCACGTCCAGCTCGGAAAGCTCAGGCAGTCCAGCCGGAGCATGCCGTAAAAACTTCGGCGCAAGACCGCAGGCGCGCCCCTGAGACCGGCTTTTGACTGGAAACCGTATGCATCTTCTTCCTGAAACCGATTTTTCTATGCTTAATTTTTGTTCCATCGCGTTGTCTCCAAATAGTAAGCAACCAGTTTCCCAGTCACCCAGCCTCCCCGTTACCCAGCCACAGAATCACCGGATGCACGACTTGTTTCTTTAGTCTGGATGGTGACTTGGGCCGCTGGTGACTGGTGACCTCTCCGTCCGGCCGCCTTGCGGAGCGCGGATTCCAGTTTGGTTATATCCTCCGCGGTCTTTGTCTCAGTGGCGCAGACAAGCAGGCAGTCGTCCATGCCGGTAAACAGTTTTCCAAGCGGAACTCCAGCCAGCACTCCTTCCTTAAGACAGCCGTCCGCCAGGAACTGCGCGTCTGAGGGACATTTAAGCGCGAATTCATTGTAAAAAGGCGCGTTATATTTGAGGGAAAATCCCGTCATGGCGGAAAGTCTTTCCGCGCAAAGATGTCCCATGCTGTAATTAAGCTCAGCCGCTTCCTTCACGCCCTCCGGCCCCAGCAGAGTAAGATACACCGCCGCCGAAAGAGCGCAGAGGGCTTCGTTTGAGCATATATTTGAAGACGCCTTTTCTCTGCGTATGTGCTGTTCCCGCGCCTGAAGGGTAAGAACAAACGCCCTCTTCCCGCCGGCATCCTTCGTTATGCCGGCCACCCTGCCCGGCATACTGCGCAGATATTCTTTCCTGCACGTAAAAATACCCAGATATGGTCCGCCGTAATTAAGCGGATTGCCGAGCCCCTGCCCTTCAGCCACCGCAAAATCAGCGCCGAAACTGCCCGGAGTCCTAAGCAGACCCAGGCTCAACGGGTCGGGAACCGCGATAAGCAGACCGCCTTTTGCTTTTGCTGCGGCTGAGACAGCCTCCATATCTTCAATGCAGCCGAAAAAATTAGGGGACGGCGCCACTACGCAGGCCGTATCAGGGCCGGCCGAACGCCTTAAATAATCGATATCGATAACGCCTTCAGGACACGGAATGTCCTCGAAAACACAGCCGGTTTTCGTCTTAAAATAAGTATCCAGCACTTTGCGCCACTCGGGATTGAGAGCGCGGCTTAGCAGAACCTTTTTCCTTGAAGTTATTTTAAGCGCCGCGTTTACCGCTTCGGCCAGAGCGGTGGCGCCGTCGTACATGGAGGCATTGGAGCAGTCCATCTCAAAAAGCGAGCAGATAAGGCTCTGAAATTCGTATATCGCCTGCAGAGTGCCTTGGCTTGCCTCCGCCTGATAAGGCGTATAGGCGCTCAAAAATTCGCCTCTTGAAATTATGGAGCGCACCGCGGACGGTATAAAATGCTCATATGCTCCGCCTCCGGCGAAATTGACCGGCTTGATGTTTTTTGAAGCCAGCTCCTTCAAATGCCGGGCAAGTTCCATTTCCGTAAGAGCGCGCGGAAAATTATAATGCGGATTCCTCAAGCGCTGCGGAATCTGCTCCATAAGGGCGTCAACGGATGCGACGCCGATAACTTTAAGCATTTCCTCTTGTTCTTTTTTTGTGTTTGATATAAACATAATATTAAGAAAGGTAAACGGTAGATGGTAGACGGCCCATTCTTTCCATTAAAGTCATGAGAATGGGCCGCCCCAAACTCACTGCATTTAAGGATTGTTTGGAACGGTAGATGGCAAAGAAAAAACAAAGAATGAAAACAAAAAAAACTTTTTCTATTCACCATCTTTTTCTTTCCGTTTTATTTTTTGGGTTTCCCTTCTTTTATTTGCCGTCTACCTTCTACCCTCTACCGTCTTTCGTCTTTATCTTTTTAGAAATTCCTGATACGCGGCGAAGTCCATAAGCGCCGAAACTTCAGCCGGATTGCTTATTTTTATCTTAAAAAACCATCCGTCTTCATGCGGCGATTTATTTACCAGCGACGGGTCGTTTTTCACCGCTTCATTTACCTGAACCGTTTCTCCGGACATGGGCGCGTAAAAATCAAAAGCGGCTTTTACCGATTCCACAACGGCGCACGGCTTGCCCTGCTCCACGGCCTTGCCGGTTTTAGGGAGCTCGACAAAAACAACATCTGTTATTTCATGCTGGGCATGATCCGAAAGTCCGGCTGTTCCGGTCTGGCCTTCAATGAATATCCATTCGTGGGTCTTAGTGTATCTGCACTCTTCCGGTTTAGGCATAAGAAAACTCCTTTAAATAAGACGGTAGACGGGAAACGGTAGAAGGTAGACGGTTAAAGAAAATAAAAAAACAAACCAACTACATTCTCCTGTTCTCTCTACCTCAATCCCATAATCTCGACTTTGTTTATTTCCACATTTACCGTTTTCAGTCTTTTTTTACCGTCTACCTTCTAGCCTCTCCCGTTTACCCTCTTCTATTCTTCCGTCTCCCCTCTTCTTGAACGTTTTCTATCGTATACTTTCCTGCTTTTCACAACTCTGGTCGCAGGATTAATTTTCCATATTTTTTTGACTTTAGGAATCTTGATAATTCTGCTTTTCATCTTATTACCCGGTAGACGGGAAACGGTAGAAGGTGGACGGTTAAAGAAAACAAAAAAACAAACCAACTACATTCTCCTGTTCTCTCTACCTCAATCCCATAATCCCGATTTTATTTATTTCCACATTTACCGTTTTCAGTCTTTTTTTACCATCTCCCATCTACCTTCTACCGTCTACCCTCTTTTAACTTTTATACGCCGAGCCCGTATAAAACGGCACTTTGGATATCTTTGCGGGCACGCGCCTTGAATGTATTTCAACCTCAACCGGTTCGCCTTCCTTAAGTTCCGCCGGCGTCATATATCCAACGCCTATGCCTTTAGCCAAAGTAGGAGAATACGTGGCGCTGCACAAAACTCCCAGCCTGCCTCCGTCTCTGCCGTACACCGCGCAGCCCGGTCTTGGAACACCGGCCTGCTCCAGAACTATTCCGGTAAGCCTCCTTCGCAGTCCTTCTTTTTTCTGCTTCAGCAAAACATTTTTCCCTATAAAATCGCCCTTGTCGAATTTGACCACCCATGAATAATTCGCCTCAAGAGAGGAATGTTCATCATCTACATCCTGGCCGTAGAGCAGATATCCGGCCTCAAGCCTCAGCGTGTCCCTGGCTCCCAGCCCGCACGGCGCGATTCCGTGGGGCCTGCTCCGCTCAACGATGTCGTTCCATATCATGGCGGTCACCGCCGACGGAGCCGTGACCTCAAAGCCGTCTTCTCCGGTATATCCCGTCCTTGTGATGAAGCAATCCTGGCCGAAAAGTTTTTTTACCGCGATGCCGAAACGGGGAAGGGTTGCGGCTTCCGGCGCTATGTCTTTCATGACCAGCGACGCTTTAGGCCCCTGAAACGCCAGCATTCCGTAAAACTCGCTGGCATTGTCGACGCTGACCCTCATTCCCTCCGCCTGTTTTTTGAACCATTTATAATCTTTCTCCGTCGTCGCGGCATTGACAATAACCAGATATCTGTCCGCCGCTATGCAAAAACCTATAATATCGTCCACAAGGCCGGCTCTTTCGTTAAGAAGGTGCGAATAAAGCCCCTTCCCTTTAACCGCCCTGCGGAAATCATTTGAGTTCGTCTTCTGGATAAGGTGAAACGCATCAGATCCGTTTATGAAAATCTGCCCCATGTGGGAGACGTCAAAAATTCCGCAGGCATCGCGCACGGCCTTGTGCTCGCTTAATATGCCGCCGAACTGCATGGCAAGCTCCCAGCCGTGGAAATCCACCATTTTTCCGCCGGAAGCCGCGCAGACGTCATAAAGCGGAGTCCTTTTAGGAGCCGCTTGTGTTGCGTTTGACATTTGATTAACCCGCCTTTTTCAAACAACCGTAACTGCTCAACATATCGAACGCAGATAACGCAGATGAGTATGATGAGCGCAGACAATTATAAACATGAGATCAGACACAAGTTTTTTGAACAAAAATCATGTTCAATCATAAAAAATCAGCGTTATCAGCGTTCTATGTTTTAATAGCAGGGCAGTTACAAACAACCAATATAAATTTTATAGCAAAAAAAGGGGCAGTTGTTCAAAAAGGAGATGGGAGACGGAAAACGGTAGATGGTAGATGGAAAAGAAAAAACAAAAGATAAAAATAAAAAAACTTTTTTCATCCGCTATCTTTTTCCTTCATTTTTTCTGTTCTGTTTCCCCTCTTTTACTTACCGTCTACCATCTACCCTCTGCCGTCTACCCTCTTAAAAGCGCTTCGCGGATGGTTTCAGAAAGCGTCGGATGGGCAAAGACAACTTTGGCTAAATCTTCCTTTTTCATGCGCGCTTTTATAGCCACCGAAAACACATGTATCATCTCCGCCGCCCTGCCGCCGGCTATCTGCGCGCCCAATATAACGCCGTCCTGCTCGGATGCCACTACCTGCACAAAACCTTCAGTCTCTTCATGCGTCAAGGCGCTGCCTGAGGACGCGAAGAACGCCCTGCTTGTCTTCACAGCGAGGCCCGCCTGCTCGGCCTGCCTGCGGTTTAATCCGATACTTGCCGCTTCGGGCCATGAATAAACGCATTTGGGGATAAACGCGTTATCATAAATTTCGTTTCCGCCCATGGCATTTGCCGCCGCCGTCTCTCCCTGAGCGGACGCGGCATGAGCCAGAAGGCACATGCCGTTTACATCGCCTACGGCGAAAATATGGCCGATTTTTGTCCGCAGTCCGGAATCGGTGCTAATGCCTTTGCCCGTCCATTCAATTCCGGCCTTGTCAAGGCGCATTTGTTCCAAAAAAACCTTCCTGCCGGCTGCCGCTATCACAGCCTGAGCCCGTATCGTTTTGCCGTCGTCCAGAGTGATGATTTTTTCGGCGCCTTCGGCCTTAAAATCCACGGCCTTGCGTCCCAGATGAAGCCTTATTCCCCTTTTTTGGAAGGAAGATTCAATTACCCTTGCGACAGCTTCGTCTTCTCCCGGCAAAACAGCCGGCATCATCTCCACGATGTCGACGCTGCATCCCAGAGAATGAAAAAAACAGGATAATTCACAGCCCACTGCGCCGGCTCCGACCACCGCGAATGAAGAAGGCAGACGCTCCATGTCAAAAACCCCGTCGGAATCAAGCACATGGCCGGCGGATGCGGCAAAAGGAGGAGGAAAAAAGGGATTGGCGCCCGCGGCGATTATAGCGCAGTCAAATTTTTCCTTTAAGACCTCCGCCTGCGTCTTTATTTCCGCTTCATGCGCCGAAACAAAAGCCGCCGTCCCGCGCAGAATGCGGATCTTTTTTGACTCAAGCAGTCTTTTCAGAGAATCCCCTATCTTGGCTATAACCGCAGAGCGGCGCTCTTGTATTTTACGCCATGAAACCGACTTCAGCGCGCTGTCCGCAAGGCCGTTTGAATCCAGCAGCGATTCAAGAATTCCAAGCGAATGCATTCTATAGCCGGCGTCAAGATAAGATTTGGAAGGTATGCATCCGCGGTTTAAACAAACGCCGCCGATTTCTTTATGTTCGGCAAGAACCACCTCGGCTCCGAGGGCGGCCGCTTTAAGCGCAGCCGCGCAGCCGCCCGGTCCCGCTCCTATGATAAATATTTTTTTAGACATAGTGTTAGGCTATTAGCCTGAAGGCTGTTAGTCTGAAGGTACAAATAAGAGACTATTAGTCTTCAGCCTTCAGTCTTCAGCCTGCTGTTCTCCCTCTAATTTTTCAAGCGCCTGCGAGATATCATTAAAAATCCGCATGATTTTCTGCCGGACGGCGTACGACATTTCCGGCTGCATCTCGGGCCCGCTCAGCGGCCCGTCGGCCTTAAAAAGCATTGTTTTATCGCCAAGCCCGGCCTCGGCATAAAGCGATATTTTCTTCTCCGCCGCATACACCTTGCAGTCCAGATCAAGATTAAAAACCGGACTTTTAACATAAAAGGGTTTAAGTTTGATCAATCCGCCGCCGCTTGAAAAAGCCGCCTCTACGTAGTCTATGGCGGCATCTTTATCCTCGGGAAAACGCACGCCCTTGATCTGTGACAGCAGTTTTACCGGGTAGACGATCCATCTTTCGGCGTTTCTCCAATCCGCGGGAAGCGCGCTTTTTGAAGTTTTTATCAGGCAGTTCGAAGCCTTGAGCGACATCGCTATTTTTCTGCCGGAAAACGGGCGTTCAAGCCCGAAGGATTCCCACCGCACGGCGGCCTTCTCCACGGCCGCGTCGGCGTAGGAAGCCTCCGCGATTTCCATATTCCCAAAGAAAGAAATAAGGCGGGACCGCCTGAAATTGGCCTCGCCGTTAAACACCCATGATCCCTGCGCTTTTTTCCCGGCCAAATCCCCGTTTAAATACCCTCTGCTTGCTATGGAAAGATTATCGCCGTCAGCGATATAATTTCCGAAATCCAGCCTGCTGTTTTCAATCCTGACGAACGCGCCTGACCTTGAGTCTTTTATGTCGATAACGGCGCCTTCCAAAACGACCTTTTTTACCTTCCATTCCACTAAAATGTCTCCGGACGACATGAGCGAAATATCCCAAAAATTCCACGGCCCTGTTTTTCCGCGTTTAAGCCCTATTTTGGGATTAGCAAGATGTATCTCGTCTATTATCAGCCTGCGGCGCAAAAGAGGAATAATTCTCAGCTTGAAAACGATCTTATCCGCGCTGATAAAATTCCCGGACAAGAAATCAGGCCTTTCCGATATAAAAACGTTTCTGATGGAAATGCCTTCGGCGGGAGAGAATTCCACTCCGGAAAATCTTATATCCCTGTGTATCTGCCGTTTTATGGAGGCGTTGAGAAGCGGGGAAAGCCTGTCGGAATCCAGCCGACTGGACAGCGTAAACCATGCGGCGAATACCGCCAGCAAAAAAAGAACGCCCGAAACGATCCAGAAAATTCTCCGGGATTTGGGAGGTTTCTTTTCCGGTATGATTTCTTTAGGCGCTGTGTTTTCAGCGTTCGGCGTTATGTCCGGCATATAATATCCGCCAATAACGAGCGAAGGCGCGCGATATCCGGCTCTCCGGAGAACTCGACGGCGCATATGAGATAGCCGTCCGCATCCGCTCTGCATTTTACGGCTTTACAGCGCAGACCTTCCATTTTAAGGCCGCCGATTTCAAAAAACAAATCGGCCTTACAGCGCCTATTCATCCCGGATGTTGTGAGGATCACGGCTCCCGATGGATAAAGACTCAGCAGACGTCCCCATCCGCCATCCGAGCCGTCCGTAAACTCAAGACGCACCGGAAGATATTCAGTGCTGAAAAACATTGCCGCCGTCCTTCCCTTCAGCCGAACTCCAGAACCTTTTGCCGTCCCATGCAAGTCCGGTAATTTTAAGCCCGCCCGCGCGGTAATCCGGCAATTGATTTCTTGACACGGCGGTTTCAGGATCTTTCATATTATAGCTTACAATTTCTCCGGACCGGGAATCCGCCGTCCAGATAAACTCGCCGCCGCATGCCAGCGCCGAGACTTCTCCTTTGGGATAAACAAACGTCTTGTCGACGCTAAGCTCGTCGTCTATGAGATGCCTCCGGATTTTTCCTTCCCTGCCGTCCGCCGTCCAAAGGTAAAGCCCGTCATGGCATATCCCGGAAATTCCGGAACCCTGAAATTTGTATTTCGACAGCAGCGTAAGCTTTTCGTTTATCATCCTTTTTTCTATATATCCGGAAGCTGAAGCCACCCAGATATTTCCCCCCCCGATACACAGGCCGGAGGGGACGACCGAAGGAAGATACGCCACCCGCGTTATTCTCATATCAGGAGGGGCATGAACATATACCGCCTGCGTATACCAGTCCGAAATCCATATTTTATCATCGTGAAAAGCTATGCCGGAAGGATGGCCGTAGGGAAGCTTCCACGCCGTCTCGGGCGGTTTCGGCCTCGGCCTTGAAATTTCCCATGCCGAGAAATAACCCAAAACGAACGCCAGCGCGGCGAAGACAACCGCCGCGGCCGCCGCGGCCGCTATTTTCCATACCGGAACCGGAGATTTTGACAAATCCAAACCTGTTCCGCTGATCCGAAGAGCTTTCCTTACTACGGGCCTTAAAGTTCCTTCCGTCCACGGAGAAGCGACGCAGTCAAAGGCTCCCTCCTTCATGAGCTCCACCGCCCTTGAAGCATTGCGCTCGTTCAGACATACGACCACAGGCACAAGCGGCGCAACCCTGAGGATTTCCCTTATAAAAACTTCCACGGGAGCGCCCTCGGGGTTTTCGGCTAAAAACACGGCTCTCGGCCTTGTTTTTTCGGCCACGGTCACAGCGTCTTCAATGCCCGACGCGGAAACCGTTTCCATTCCAAGGTTTTTAAACATCCCCGAAAGCCTGTCCCTGTCGGCATCGCTGCCCGAAGCTATTTCTATCAGTGCCATAGTGACTTAGGTTGTTTAGGCTGAAGACTGAAGGCTGTTAGTCCTTACGCATTGACCGAATTAATGCATTTAAAACCTTCTCACTCTCCACTATTTTTGAGTTGATTTCAGGAACATCCGGAGTATCCACATACCCCAGTCGACAAGCCAATCCAAACTGGTAATGCAGCTCCCTCAGGGAACCAAAGGCTATTTCAAGAAATCGAAGATATTCGGCCTGCGTAGCACGCGCGCATCCTTCAACGATATTCGACGGCACCGAAATCGCCGCTCTCCGCATCTGGGAAGTCAGCCCATAAATCTCCTCTGCGGGAAATCTTTTGGTTGCCCGATAAATCAAGAACGCTGCTTCATCGGCCAGTTTAAATGCTTGGAGCTTTGTATGATCGCGCATAATTTTTTTAACCTTCAGCCCTCAGCCTTCAGCCTTCTCCTGCTACTTCGCCGGAGGCGAAGGTATCACCAATTCGCTTCCGGTGTCCGGAAGGCCGCGCGACACTTTGTCCGTATTGGCCTCAAATATCCTCTCCCAAAGTCCGGCGTCGCCGTAGTATTTCGACGCTATGGACCTTAAAGTATCTCCCGGAGCGACGACGTGGGATTTGGGCCATTTCTCCGGGGGAGCCGCCGCGGGGACCGCTCTTTTTTTCGGAGGCTCATCTTTGTGTCTCTGCGAATCAAGCATTTCAAACTCAAGATTCTTCAGCCTTGACCTTAAATCTTCCAGCCTCTGCCCGAGCATAAGAGTGTCGTTTTCAAGAACGGTTTTATTTACCTCCGCGGTCGCCACCGCTTTGTTAAGTTCCATCCTTCTGGTTTCCAACGCGCCTATCTCGCGTTTCAGCGCTTCGGCGCGCGATGCCGCCTGCCCCACAAAAACTTCGGTGAAAGCCGGCGCCCCGAACCTGTATCCTACGGAAAACTCGTAATAACCGGCCTGTTTATGAAATCCTTCCCACGGCAGAGAAAACGCCACGTCCACTATAAAAGGAAGCATATCGGCGCCGAATCCCAGCGCCAGTTGGCTTGTGCCGTCGATGGCAAGACCTTTGCCCGCTCTTGCCTTGAAAAGCCCCCTGCAAAAAGACGCCTCCATTCCGGCGAAAAACAACGCCAGCCGGCCGCGGTATCGCAAATCCGCCGCAAAAAGATAATCCCTCCACTTGTAGGAAGAGGCGAGATGCAGAGTCTTTATGGGAACGTTTATTCCTATATCCATATCCGTAAGCGAAATTCCGGTCCTGAGCCCGTATGCCGACTCGACAAGAACGCCGGCGTCTACGCCGGCGCCGAAGCGTTCTTCGGAATCAGTGCGCACATCCAGCATCCGCACATTCGCGCCCCATGACACCGGTTTCTGCATATACGGCAGAAAAAGCTTATCGCCCCAGCCCGCCGCGATCACATCCTTGCTCCCGACGGTATTCTGCCTGAAACCGAAATAGCCTATTCCCGCCACGCCGGTTTTGCGTTCAGGCACCGGTCTGGCATACGCGAACGACACCTCGCCGCAGGGCCCCGAAAGGGCGAACCGCCTGCCTATGCCTGTTTTAAATTCCAGCTTATCGAAATTTGCGATGCCCGCCGGATTAAAAAAAATCGCGTAGGGATCATCCGCCACTGACGCGAAAGCGGTGCCCATCGCATTGGCCCTTGCTCCGGGATACACATCCATATATCCCACGGCCGCTTCAAGCCTGCCTGCGGGAAAACAAAAAACGAAAATAAAAAGGATCTTTCTCATTTGTTTAATTCTATTATAATTTGAAGAGGAAGGTAAACGGGAGACGGCGGATGGTAGACGGTAAAAAGCAGCTACTCACCACAGACCCATTCATTCCCCAAAGGCTTTGAGAATGGGTCAGTCCAAACTCATTGCTTCTGAGGAAGGTTTGGACAGAGGCACGGAAAATATGAAGAGGGTAAACGGTAGACGGCCCATTCTTTCCATCAAAGCATTGAGAATGGGCCGCCCCAAACTCACTGCTTCTAAGGATTGTCTGGGGCGGGAGATGGTAGAAGGTCTTAAAAAGTTGAATGCTTTACCGTCCCATTCCTTCCTCAAAGGCAATGAGAATGGGACCGTCCGAACTCATTGCTTCTGAGGAAAGTTTGGACAGTGTCTCCGTGGTTACGGTGTCCTCTTTCCCGGTTGTTTTTCTGAGGTTGCCCAGCCGCCCAGAAACCCAGATGCCCAGCTGTCCATCCGTTTTTGTGCCCTCTGTGCCGCTTCGACTCGCTTTCTTGCTCGCTCAGTGTGGTGAGCGAAGTCGAACCACTTTTTGTGGCAAATCTTCTTTGCGTTTTCGCGTTAGAACTATCTTTCTATTCTCTTTTGCCGTCTCTGCGTTCTCTGCGCCTCTGCGGTAAAATTTTCTTAGGTGTTTTTTTCGTTTGCAAACGGAAATAAATTACGTAGAATTAGAATACCGGTTCCATGAATAAAATTTTAGCTATTTTTGTTTTGTTTCTCATGCGCTTTGCGGCATATCCGGCGCAGGCGGGGATGATAAACCTGCTTTATCCCCCGGACGGCGCTCAAATCTCCGCGGCTTCGGGAACCTTCGTGTTCGGCAATATCTTTCCGTCAACCGCCGCTCTCTCCATAAATTCCGCGCCCGTGCCCGTGTATAAAAACGGCGCGTTCCTCGCGTATCTTCCTGTCTCCCCGGGAGACTTTTTTTTCACGTGCGAACTCAAAGAAGATTCCGCGGTGACGATAATAGCCAGAAAAATAAAAGTCGCCGACAAACGTCCCTTTCCCGTTTCATCGGAGCCTTTCATAGAAACGGAATCGCTGCAGCCCAACGCCCCTCTTGAGCTTGCCCCCGGAGACTGGCTCAGGGTTTACGCGAAAGGAACGCCCGGAATGAAAGCCGAATTTTCGGCGTCGGGATTAAAAAAGCATCTGCCCATGCATGAAAATCCCCCTGACAGCGGAATGTATTCGGGCGCCCTGCAGATGCTGCCTGAAGACGAAGCGGAAAATTCCGAAATTACCGTGACCTTTTCAACGGCGTCGGCCAAAGCAAAAGCCCGGGCGGCCGGGACCGTCAGCGCGACGGGAGGACGTTTTCAGGTCGTTGAAACAAGCTCCGAAAACGTGGCGGCCCGCACGGGCCCTTATAACGGCTATATGCTGTTCCTTCCGCAAGGCACAAGAATGCTTGCGGACGGCAAAAACGGCAGACGGGTAAGGCTGCGTCTGTCAAACAGCGAATCCTCATGGGCGGACGCCGCGCAGATAAAATTTTTACCCGAAGGAACTCCTCCGCCTCAGGCGGTGATTGGAACCATAAACACTTCCGCCGGAGTGGAAACCAGCAGCGTCTCGATAGCCGTATCCGAGCAGGTGCCTTTTTCGGTTGAAACTTCCGAAAACTCGCTGGCGGTTACATTCTACTACGCGTACGGACACACGAACTGGATAGTTTACGATTCCTCGGAAGTTTTCATAGAAAGCGCGCGCTGGAAGCAGACCGCGGACCAGACCTGCAGAATAGAAATAAATCTACGGGAAGGCAAAAAGCTGTGGGGCTATGACGCGCGCTATGCGGACAAGAAGTTTATTATCTCCCTCGCGCATCCTCCCAAAATAGAAAGAACATGGCCGCTCCCGTTAAAAGGCCTGCGCGTCGTAATCGACCCCGGACACTCCCCCAAAAAAACAGCTCCTTACGACGGAGCCATAGGGCCCATGGGAACGCTTGAAGCCGACGTGAATCTTGCCGTTTCCAAAGTTCTCGCGCCCGTTCTGGAAAGTTTGGGCGCAAAGGTCATATCGACGCGCATGGGCGGAGAAGAAGTTCCGCTTTCCGACAGGCCGAAAATAGCGCGCGATTCCGGCGGGCACATCTTCATAAGCCTGCACAATAATGCCCTTCCCGACGGAGAAAATCCGTTTTCGGTTCCGCGCGGATTTTCCACGTATTACTATCACCCCCACAGCATGGGGCTTGCCTCCGCCGTGCATAAGTCTTGCATAAAAAACATACGTCTTCCCGACGAAGGTTTGCGCTACGGAGATTATCTGGTGGCGCGGATAACGCAGATGCCGTCGATACTTACGGAATCCGCCTATATGATCTTCCCCGAACAGGAGGAACTGCTCAATACCGCCTCTTTCCGGGAAAAACTGGCATGGGCCGTAACGGAAGGAATATTGGATTTTTTCGGCGTAGAAAGAAAAAATCCCGCGCCCTCGGCCCAGAAAAAATCCTCCATGGCCGCGGAACCTTTTTACAAGGCTCCGGATAAACTCAATCCGCCGGCAAACGCAAAACCGGCATCCTTTGGCTACTCAAAGCAGGCGCACAGGTCAAACGGAGAAGTCCGCGGGAAACGTAATTCCAAAACCAAACAAAAATCAAAAAGGCTGAACCATGAACGAACAAAGATTAAAAAAACTCCTTGAAATAATCGGCGGTTTTCACAAAACCCCTCCGAAAAACGAAGACGCCCTTTGGGACCAGCTTCTTAACAACGCCTGCGCCATGCTGGGCTGTTCCGCCGGAACATTTTTTGAGGCGGACGACAAGATGCGCGTGCTCACGGTAAAAAAATGTGTCGGCGAACACGCCGAACTGCTGTCAAATTTGAGCTTCGGCTATCAGGGACTGTGCGGCTGGTGCGCCGAAAACAAGAAGCCCGTCATATCAAATGACGTGAAAGTCGACCCCAGATTCACCCCGAAAGTGGATATAGCCACCGGCTTCAACACCAAGTCGGCGCTTTGCGTTCCCGTAGTGCACGCGGAGGAGCTCTACGGAGTGCTGGAGCTTATAAATCCGTTCGCCGACGGTTTCACGCTCGAAGACCTTGAATTTACAGCGCACCTGTGCGCCTATATTTCGGTATTCGCAAAAGCCCTGAAGCTGGAGCATACAATAAAACAGCTTACTCATAGGCAGGAAAACATTCTCCAGAATCTGTCCGGGGGATTTATCGGAGCCGATCTTAACGGAAACATACTGTTCGTAAATCCCAGAGCAAGGCAGATTTTTGCGATCGGCGAAATCGATTTCATAGGAAAACCCCTGACTGAGCTCAGCGCGGTATGCAGGCAGGCGGTCGGCATAATACAGGAAACTCTTGCCACAAAAAACATACTGCGCAGACAGGAATTTACCTGCCTGATAAACGGCGCCACGCGCAGAATAGGCTACAGCACTCTGCTTATACAGGACGTCAACGGCAAAACCGCCGGCGCGGGCCTGACCTTTCAGGATATAACGGAAGCGGCAGGCTGAGCGCGGCGGCCGTAGCCGCCGCGCTGCCCAGCAGCCCAGTCACCCAGCGACCCAGAGACCAAGCAACTCAGTTCCCAGCGGCCCAGTTGCCCAGAAACCCAGTCAGTAAGACAGTGAACAAGGAACAGATTCCTGCTTGCTCACTGATTACTTCCCTGCTTACTAACTGATGACGCTTTTGCTCACTCACTCGCTCGCATACTTACTCAATCACTTTTTACGCCGTCCGGCTGTTTCCCCTTTCTTTCCTAATCTCACAATCTCTTGCTCCTTCGTAGCCCGTCTGCTTTTAGTCGGGCGTAGGAGAGCCTAATTTCCTAATCTCGTCTTTTGACGGTCGCAACTCCGCAATATTTTTGTCGCATGTATCCATTACCCTTTAAGACGTATCTCGCCAGAAAGCCGGAAAAGTGAGCGGGTTAGAGCGTGAGACAGTGAGTGAGCGGCCTGTCTCTCCGAAGCCCGCCGTCGGCGTGGCGTAGGAGGAGAGTCCAGTTATAAAGGACAGCGTGCGGGATTGCCTGAATGCGGTTTATGCGGTAAAATAACAAGGTATTTCTACTATGCCGACAGAACCTAAAAATTCATATTTATCCAAACTCGCCGTTTCGGCATTTCTGGTTTTTTTCTGCGCCCACGCTTACGCCGGAGTGACGATCATACGGCCTAACTTGGACGGAACATATGAAGACGCCACTTTCACTACCTGCACGGGCTGCGCCCCTGCTGGCGACAGATATACTTCGGTGGATGAAACAACTCTCGCCACCGCCGATTACTTCAACGATTATGATTCGAACGGAACATTCGTATACAGCACGTTTCAGATGACAGATCCAAGCGGATCCGACAAAATAACAGCCGTTCGCATAATGGCGTCTATGGGGACAGACGGAACAGGAACTTATATTTTTCGTTTACGAAGCGGCAGCACAGATGATGACGATACACAAGGCACAATGACCGGAACCCTGGTTGCTCCGATCGTTCACACTTCAACATGGACAATAAATCCGTTTACCAGCCAGCCGTGGCAATGGAGCGACCTTACTAATATTGAGGCTGGAGTAGGACTCAATACCAGTAACAACAAAAATTCGCGGTGCTTCATGTTATGGGTGGAAATAGAATACAATCAGGCGCCGGTAATAACAAATCTCTCCGCTCCGACGGGCCCCAGCAGCGGAACGATATTGGTTACCTATGACCTTTCGGACCCGGAAAACAACAACTGCGACCTTACAACCAAAAGCTCGCCCAATAAAGGCGTGGAATACTCGCGCGACGGCGGACCATGGATAGACGCGGTAATGGGCACGGGCGGAACCGGTGAAACGAATCTCGCTGTGGGAACAGGGAAAAAATGGGCGTGGGACAGCGTGGGCTCCAATCAAATTATAAACAGCACGGCTTCGGTTTATGTGCGGATGGTCTCCTCCGACACCGCGGGCAACTTAAGCAGTACCGCCACGATAGCAAGCGCGTTCAACGTCGACAATGCCCCCCCCGCCATAACATCTGAAGTAAATTTTACGGCGATGCCGGAAAGCGGAAATTCTAATTTCAGTTTGGATGCGGCCTATTACGAGCATAATCCCGGACAAAACTGCTACGCCTACAACTTAAACGCCGGCGGCGACACATGGGCGTGCCCGGGCGGAGGCTACAATGAAACGCAGGACCCCGCCTCCTATCAATTTAACGTGGCGCTGGACGGAAACGACATGTTCACCGCTATAAAATCTTCCCATACCGACGACGCCAAGAATTCCAACACCAGCACGGTTTCAACCATATATGTCAAACCCAAAACTCCGGGAACCCCCGTTCTAAGCGCGGGAAAATACGACAGGGTTTCAGTTTCCACCGGCAGTTCGGGCGAAACGGTGACAAACCTGTATTACCTCATAAGAGGCACTTATACGGCAAACACTAAGTGGGTGAACAGCGGAGGAACGCTGGATACAAATGAAAGCTCGGACTGGGTTCAGTGGACGTTTCCGGTCCAGGTGACCGGCCTTGCGGAAGGCACCGACTATTGGTTTTCGGTTTCCGCCTGCAACCAGCAGGCCGGGCCGTCCTGCTCCGCGGTCAATTCAACCTCGACCTACAGCGTGTTCATAACGACGAGAACCAACACAAGGCCCACGCTGACGTTCGGAAGCCTCCCCTCTCCTGTTTCAGGCCAGATCAGCGTGCCTTATAAACTTATTGATATTGATGTCGATATCTCCTCCATTCCCGTCGGCCAGATCCAATATTTTAACGGCACATGGAATAACACAACCGACGGCGCGGGAGGAGACGGAAGAACGGGACTCGCCTCCAGCGCGAGCCCCGGCACAAACCACACCTATGTGTGGAACAGCGGGGCGGACATTATCAATTCTTATCAAACCGGAGTGAAAATACAGATACAGCCGTACGACTCAAAAAATAATTCCGCATCATTCATTGAAAGCGGAACTTTTAACGTGGATAATAAACCGCCGGTCACGGCGGGCGGAGGGGATACGGCGTTTCAAAGCGAACCCGCAAGCGGAGACCTCACCTTTACCCTCAATGCAACTTTTACGGAAGATACTCCGGAGCGCACATGGTTCGGCTATAAATTAAACGGCGCGGGCTCATACACGGGAGCCACCGACGAGAGGGACGTTGTAAACTCGTCGGAAACGTTCACCGTCACGCTCGACGGCAACGACAAATTCAACGCTATCGTGGCCACCCATACGGACAAGGTTAATTTCAAGGTAACCAGCGAAATACCGAGCGGAAAATTTGTAATGCCTAAAACGCCCAATACTCCCACTTTCGGTTCGGTCACGCCTAACACAATACAGGTAAACGTCCAGACCGCGGACACCGCCTCTTCGCCCAATCTTTATTACGTTATCCGCTCCACTTATAACGACGGGGCAACGCAGATCAGATATGTCAAATCCGACGGAACTCTGGATACCGTGGAAAACAACTGCTGGGTGCAGTGGTCCAATCCGGTGACCGTCACGGGGCTTGTCGCTGGCAGGCAGTATTCGTTCTCGGTCAAAGCGGGAAATCCTCAGGACGCGGACCTTACCACAAACGACAACTCCGTGACAGGATACGGCCTGTCGGGGAACAAGACGACTTCAAGCAAGCCTTCCGTATCGGTCATAAACGCCATGCCCGCGGTTTCCTCCGGAACCGTGACGATAACATATACCCTCGTGGATGCTGACAATGAAACCTGCAACATAAATCAGACCGGAACTTCAGGAATAGAATTTTCGCTTGACCACAGCGGATGGACGGACGCGTCAGGAAGCCCCCTCACAGGACTGGCCTGCACGTTGGCCGGGACCCCGCATACCTTTTCATGGAATACCGTAACCAACAGCATCACGTACGACGCCAGCGTGTGGATACAGATAAGACCCAACGACAGCGTTTACGACGCGGATTCGTGGGCGGAAATCGCCGCGTCTTTCGCGATAGACAACACCGTCCCTACGGTGGCCGGCATTGCGCATTTTGAAGCGGAACCCAAAAGCGGGGACCTAAACTTCAGCCTGCACGCCTCCTTCAACGAAGATTCTCCAAACACAAATCTGTTTGAATACCGGTTAAACGGCGCGGGGTATACCGGCGGTTACGGCGACGCCAATACCAGCGCTCCGATTGCCAAACAGTTTACCGTCACTCTGGACAGCAACGACTATTTTGACGCGATCAAAGTCACTCATGTAGACGACGTCAATTTCACCGTAAACACCGAGGTAACGACCATAAAATATGTTCAGCCCAAAACCCCGCAGGCTCCGACAGTGGACACACCCACCGACACCACCCTTAAAGTCACAATAAACCAGGCGGTGGGAGAAGGAATTGCCGTCTATTACGCGATAAAGGCGTATTCCGCGGTAAACGGGACTCAATACGTTCAGTCAAACAAAACGCTGGGAACAAGCCCCTTCTGGCAGACCCTCGCCGCATGGGGCACGATAACGGTCACAGGGCTTGAGACCGGAACGAATTACAACTTTTACGTCTCAGCAGGCAATCCAATCGACCCGACTCCCACTACCGCGGAAAATTCGGCCAGCAGTTACAGCCCCGTAGGCTCAAACAGCACGTCAGGCACGGCAAGACCCATCTCCATCATAGACGGCACGATAAATTTTAGCGGCAATTTCGACGTCAGATAGAAAGTAAACCAGTAGACAGCAGATAGTATATAGCAGATAGCAATTAGCCAGAAAGTTTCAGTCGCCCCCCCTCCTTTTCCCCTCCCCCTTCTGCGGGGGAGGGGAGGGTAGGGGGAATTGTCAGTGGCCAATCTTTCTTCGCCATTTTCTCGGACGGCTCCTAGCCGTCTCGTCTCTTCTGCTTTTGCCTTTCCATCTACCATTTACCGTCTCCCGTCTACCTTCTTTACAGCCGTCCAGCCTTCTAGCCCAACTTCCGCAGTTAAAATAAAAAAATGCTTATAAAATAAGGATTTGTGCCTAAAAACTAGCCAAAGTCGCCACTACATGCGGAGCCCCGCCAGTTCATGCAGGTAAAGAGCGCTGCCCACGCCCAAAGGCACACATATAACCAGTGCGCCGACCGTAACCCACAACGACGCAAGTATAAGCGGCAATATGCCGAATTCAGGGGGCTCCGCGGTGGGATACCAGCTTTCCCCAAGCAGGAATGCCCCCGGGCTTACTTTGGCGAATATAGGAAGAGCCTCTTTAAAAAGCACCAGCACAATGCCTACAAGGAATAGCAACGAAGCAAAGGCCAGAACCGTAAACAAATATTTTATCAGCAATTCTTTTTTTCTATTCATAAATAATTTTGCACGATTACTACCCTATTGCTGATATAAAGTATAGGAGAACCGCGTTAAGCCGGAATAAACGGCATGTAAAATGTATGTAAGGCCATATAGGTCTTCCGGCCTGATTTAAACAGGCCAAATGCCTCCCAAAAAACTTCCCCAAATGCCCATGCGGGAAAATGGATTTGATAGTATGATATATTGCGACAGGTTATAAGATTGTCATAATCGAAGGAGGTAAGCAAAATGAAGAAAATCGCGTATGCAGTGTTGGTTATATCGTCTGTTGTTGCAGCGACATGTTTTGCCACAGCCGGCGACACATCGTCAACCGCAAGGGCGCAATTGTATGAGGAGGCAGCGCTTCAGGGCGTGGCTCCGGACAATATCAAACCCCCTGATGCCGTAATGGCCGCCGCTTCAGGTAAAGGAACACAGCTTGTTCCATCCGCGTCAGTAGTTTCGGAAAAAGACATGGCACATCTTCGTCTGCTGTCACAGGCGATATACAGAAGGGCCAGAAACGCGGGGGTAGCGATATACGAAGGAAGAGGAAGAATGTATTTTTTCGACTCACAGTATACCTGTATATTGGGCTGCCGAACGGGCCACAACCTGCCGAAATCTTCCACATACCCTTTCGGCGCCATGACATCGGTCCATGTTGAACGCTCATTTACTCTCAGAGACAGGGCGGGAGCAAACGGCAGCCGGGAATTGGATGCGATATACCTTGATGACGTAGGAATCGATCCTGATGATGGTACTATGATAAAGCCCGATGGCGGCTTAAACGGTAAGTTACGGAACGCTTTGTCGTTTTGGAGGAAAATACAACCTTCCGACATAGTTATCACGCAGGAATCAACAATAATGGATATTGCCCAAAGTGAGGGACGACTTACGATTGATCCTTATAGTGATCCTGATAAGGGGACCCCTAATGGATACCCAAAGTGAGGGACGACTTACGATTGATCCTCATAGTGATCCTGATAAGGGGACCCCTGATTTCTAAATAGAGGAATGTTGATTCACCTGTAAAAAGTCTAGGTTTGCACACGTTCATGGTTCGTATAATTCCAGCGCCGCAGGTCCTGTTTATTCCGGACCTGCGGCGGTTTTTTGCTAAATCATTGGATACCCTTGCCTTTGGCACGCCTGAAAACTTCAGTTGCCCGTGCTTTTGCCAATGAAAGCCGGTAATAATTTAGCGCCTGATTTTTCGCCCGTTTTTATCGTTTGATAATGCCTCCTTTTTCCCTGCTCTTTTTATCCTGTTTCAACTGCAACGCAATTGAATTTCTCCCAATGAAAAATTCTATTTGAATACTACCTAAACAGCTCTCTGCGCTTGCCTGAAACCGACAACCTCAACACCATTTTAGAGTCTGTTGCGAAACTGTCAATTTTCTGAAAATCAAAAAATTCCGGCAAAATCT
>CAZFMJ010000035.1:0-27697 GCA_964520045.1 uncultured Elusimicrobiales bacterium
GCGATAGCTTATTCAAGATATCAGCGTTATGGAAGACGCAAGGTAGGGCAGGTGCTGGATGAAATCCGCGGGAAAAGCGTTCAATCCGCTCAGCAGCTTGTTTTAATGGTGCCGCGGCGTTCGGCGGAAGTGGTCGGCAAAACAATCATGTCCGCCGCCGCCAATCTTTCCGTAAAATTGGGACAAAAGGTTGATTTAAATTCCATATGGGTAAAATCCGCATGGGCAGACAAAGGTCCCATGAAACAATTAAAACGTGTTCAACCCGGGCCGCAGGGCAGGGCGATGCCGTTCAAGCGGAAAATGTGTCATATAACAGTGGTTGTGACCGATAATAAATAGGGAGGACAAGGATTTAAACAGATGGGCTAGTCCGGATAAGGCGTCTGTAAGAATCCAATAAAGATATGGGGCATAAGGTTCATCCTAGAGCAATGAGGTTGGGGTATATACAGGACTGGCAGTCAAGATGGTTTTCTCCCAAGAAAATGCCGGCGTTGATACGCGAAGATTTTGATATCAGGGCAATGGTAAAAGATCGTTTCCGGATGGCGGCTGTGAGCTGGGTGGGAATAGAGAGAGCGGGATCCTATTTGCGGATTAATATACATACGGCCCGCCCCGGGATAGTTATCGGCAAAAGAGGCACAGATATCGAAACCGTGAGAAACGACATCGAAGCCATGACCGGCAGAAAAACATTCGTGAATGTGATTGAGATAAAAAATCCGGAACTTGACGCCCGGCTTGTTTGCGAGGCCGTAGCCCTGCAGTTGGAAAAACGCATCGCTCACCGCAGGGCCATGAAGCGGGCTATCGAGCGCACTTTGTCGGCCGGGGCATTGGGCATAAAGATTATGGTTTCAGGAAGGCTCGGCGGGGCGGAAATTGCCCGCAGGGAATGGCTTAGAGAGGGAAGAATTCCTCTTCACACTCTTTGCGCGGATATTGATTATGGATTTTCCGAGGCCATGACCACTATGGGCAAGATCGGCGTAAAAGTCTGGATATTTAAAAAAATGCTTTTTGCCAAAACGCCGAAAGAGCTGATGGAAGAGTTTAAAAAGAATAACCCGGACGTTTTTATGGAAACGGAAGCAAAAAAGGAGCCGGATTCAAATGCTAATGCCGAAAAGAGTCAAATATAGGAAAACCCACAGCGCGCCAAGAATAAAAGGCGTTGCTAAGCGCGGCACTAGTATTGCTTTTGGGGAGTATGCACTTAAAGCGCTTGAGCCGAAATGGATAACAGCGCGGCAGATAGAATCAGCCCGTGTTGCGCTGATGAGATGTATTAAAAAAAAGGGGAAAGTCTGGATAAGGATTTTTCCTGATAAGGCCGTGACTAAGCATCCCGCCGAAACCCGTATGGGTAAAGGAAAGGGAGCGCCCGATCATTGGGTTGCGGTTGTTAAACCCGGAAGAATTCTTTTTGAACTTGAAGGGCTTACTAAAGAATTAGCTAAGGAAGCTATGATTTTGGCTTCAAGCAAACTCCCGATACATACAAAATTTATGTCCCGGGAAGAATAAGAAAGGCGAAAAATGTATGAAAAAAAAGGACAGAGAGGCTTTAAAAAATCTGTCGGTAGAGGAACTTAAGGCTGAAATCAGGCATACCAGAGAAAAAAGTTTTCGGCTGAAGTTTAACAGAGCCTCGTCGCCGATAACAAATCCGCTTGAATTGAGGCAGCTGCGCAGAAAGGCGGCTATGCTTAACACGTATTTAAGGGCGAAGGATATTGAACGCGGCGCCGCTAAAGAGCGCACAGAGGTAAACCAGAAATGAACAGTGTTGTCCGTTTAAAAAGAAAAAATCTTACAGGGCTGGTCGTTTCGGATAAAATGAACAAAACCAGAGTTGTGGTTGTGCAGAGAACGGTGCGGGATACTTTTTATGAGAAAATCCGGCGCAAGAAAAACCGTTTTTATGTTCATGACGAAGGCAATGAATCGCACTCCGGCGATCTTGTCGAGATAATCAGCACGCGGCCCCTTTCAACTCTTAAAAGATGGCGCATTTCCCGTATTCTGAAAAAGGCTTAGGGATCGTTTTAAACAATTCTTGATGGCCGGCGGGTTTGGGGCGGTGCGATTCTTAATGTTTTTTTGGAAATTTAGTCTTTAGATGGAGAAGATTTTATGATACAGCTTAGAACCATACTTAATGTCGCGGATAATTCGGGCGCGCGCAAGCTTATGTGCTTTAAAGTTTATGGCGGCAGTACGCGAAGATACGCTTTTTTGGGAGATATAATCAGATGTTCAGTGAAAGACGCCATGCCCAAAGCGGCAATAAAAAAGGGAGAGGTTGTAAGAGCGGTTGTGGTGAGGACAAGGAAAGAGACCAGAAGAAAAGACGGTTCATATGTTCGTTTTGATGACAATGCCGTGTGTGTTATTAATGATCAGGGCGAGCCGCGGGGCACCAGGGTGTTCGGGCCCGTTGCAAGGGAACTGCGGGGCAGGAATTTTCTTAAGATTATATCGCTTGCGCCCGAAGTCGTGTAAAGTTTATTACAACAGAGGCATGGGATAATATGCTGCTAATAAAAAAGAAAGATAATGTTATAGTTTTGAGTGGAAAAGATAAAGGAAAGCGCGGCGAAATAAGAAAGCTTGAGCCCGGCAAAAACCGCGTGATTGTATCCGGAATAAATATAGTTGCAAAACATGCCAGGCCCGCGCAGTCAAAGCCCGGCGGGATACAAAAAATTGAGGCGGCTTTACACCTATCCAAGGTTGCCTTGCTGTGTCCGAAATGCAATCAGCCTTGCAGGCCGAAGATAGACAAACTGGCTACGGGAGAAAAAGTGCGGCTTTGCCGGAAATGCGGCGAAGTAATTTTATAGAGCTATGGAAAACAGCGATAATAAAACAAAAAATGAATCTACGCCGGATAATTACCGGCCCAGGCTTAAAGATATTTACTGCGGACAGGTGCGGCCTGCTTTGCTTAAAGAGCTTGACTGCGGTTCCCCCATGGCGGTTCCCCGCCTTGCCAAGATAGTTATCAATATCGGGGTTAGCGAGGCTAAGGAAAACATCCAGGCGCTTGATCAGGCGAAGGAAGACTTAGCGCTTATCGCGGGGCAGTGCCCGCAGGTTCGGCGCGCAAAAAAGTCTATATCTAATTTTAAGCTTAGAGGCGGGATGCCGATAGGGTTGCGCGTTACTTTGAGAGGCAGCCGGATGTATGAATTTTTAGATAGATTTATATCCACGTCGGTTCCCAGGATACGGGATTTCCAGGGATTCGATCCCAAGGCATTCGACGGCCGCGGTAATTTAAACATAGGCTTAAAGGAACATTATATTTTTCCGGAAATAAATGTAGAAAAATCGCCTAAGCCCAGAGGCATGAACATAACTTTGGTTACCAATGCGGGGGAAGATAAATCAGCGCGGCAGATGCTTGAGCATCTTGGTTTTCCATTCAAAAAAGACGTAGAAAAAAAGTCGAAGTAATACAATAGCGAAGAATTAAACTCGGGGAATATATATGGCTACAACTGCTTGGACGGCAAAAATGCGGAAACCGCAAAAGTACGCGGTGCGGTTTCACAATCGGTGCCAAATTTGCGGGCGCTCCAGGGGGTATTACAGAGATTTCGGGATTTGCCGCATTTGCTTGAGAAGCATGGCCCACCAGGGCCTTATTCCCGGCATACGCAAATCAAGCTGGTAATAAGTTATAAGCGATAAGCGGTAAGGGACAAGCGGAGAAATGAAGAAACAGAAAACCAATATTCGGATAAAGATGTTAAATTTTTATAACTTACTGCTTAAAACTTATAACGCACAACCTACAGTTTAGGTAAGGAGTAGTTTTATGGATCCTATAGCGGATTTTTTAACAAGAATAAGAAATGCCAACAGCAAAAAGAATGACCGTGTGGATGTTCCTTTTTCAAAAATCAAGCTGAATATCGCAAAAATTATGAAAGACGAAGGGTTTATAGCCAATTATAAATCCCTTTATACCGACAATAGGCGCGGGACAATAAGAGTTTTTCTTAAATATACCCTTGAAAAAGAAGCGATTATAAAAGGATTGCGCAGGATTTCAAAGCCAGGGCGGAGGGTATACCGGCCGTGCAAAGAAATGATTCCGGTGCGGGGAGCGTTCGGCGTATCCATACTTTCAACTTCTCAGGGCATTATGACCGACGCGCAGGCTAAGGAAAAAATGGTGGGGGGAGAAATTCTTTGCCAGATATGGTAAAGGGTTGCTAAATATATGAGCCGAATAGGAAAAAATCCGATAAATGTGCCCGATAAAGTAAAGGTTGGAATTAAGGATAAAAGCGTCCTTATAGAGGGTCCCTTGGGCAAGATGTCTTATACGGTTCCCGAGGGAATAGCTGTTGACTATAAAGACGGAAAAATTTTTGTTTCGCGCGAAAATAAGCCGGACTCGAAGGATAATGCCGCCGCCATACATGGAACCAGCCGCGCCAGGCTGGCGAATATCGTGCAGGGAATTACGGCGGGCTTTACCAAAATTTTAGAGATACAGGGAGTAGGATTCAGGGGGCAGGTTGAAGGCCGAAAGCTGTCGCTTCAGGTGGGATTTTCGCATCCGGCCATAATCGATATTCCCGAAGGCATAAAAATGTCGCTGGATCCCAAACAGACTATTCTTACCATAACGGGCATCGACAAAGATGTTGTGGGAGACATTGCGGCGCGGATTAAGCGGATAAAGCCGCCGGAGCCGTACAAGGGAACCGGCATAAGATATCAAGGTGAGCATATAGCGCGCAAGGCTGGTAAAACCGCCGCGGGAGCAAGCGGAGGAACCGGGGCCGGAGCCGGCGGCGCGAAAAAATAGTTTATCCATCTTTTCGGAGGAGTTAATGATTACAAAGCAGGAAAGGTATTGTTTTAGAAAAAAACGCGTTCGCGGAAAATTGTTTGCCGGCGGAATTTTAAGGCCGAGACTGGCGGTTTACCGAAGCTTGAAATATTTATATGCGCAGATCATCGATGATACAAAGGGGACCACCTTATCGTCAGTGTCTACGCTGGACAAGGATATTAAAGACAAAATAAAATCAGGCAAAAGCATAGAATCCGCCAAAGTTTTAGGCGAATTTATGGCCAAGAAAGCGTTGGCGACAGGCATTAAAGAGGTTTGCTTTGATAGGGCCGGCAGAATTTATCACGGGCGAATCAAAGCTTTTGCCGATGCGGCGAGGCAGGCAGGGCTTAAATTTTAAATCAAAAATAAAAGGAGATTAGCGGATGCCGGGTAAATTAAGCAAGCAAAACGATTTTAAGAGAAAAGTGGAGGGGGCGGCGGTGTCCCCCGGGCCTTTGGATATCAGCGCGTTGCATTTGCCGATTGAGGTTTCTGCGGTAGAAAAAATCACGATAGTTTGTATAAACAGAGTCGCCAAAGTGGTAAAAGGCGGAAAGCGTTTTTCTTTCAGCGCTTTGGTGGTAGTGGGAGACACAAGAGGCAATGTCGGCGTATCTATCGGCAAGGCCAATGAGGTTCAGCTGGCGATACAAAAAGCCACTACCCACGCAAAAAAGAACATGATAAAATTCCCTCTTGTTAAAGACACCATTCCGCATGAGATAATCGGAAAATTCGGAGCCGGCAGGGTTTGGATGAAGCCCGCCGCCCCGGGCAGCGGAGTTATAGCCGGAGGCGGGGTCAGGGCCGTGCTTGAGGCGGGCGGCGTTAAGGACGTGCTTACAAAAAGCCTGGGCAGCTCCAATAATTTCAATGTGGTTTACGCCACGATAGAGGCGCTTAAGCAGCTTAAAACAAAAGAAGAAGTGGCCAAACTCAGGTCAAAATAAGCGCTGTTAACGTAATAATAGGAAAAATATATGATCGGACTTAATAATTTACAGCCGAAACCCGGGGCGACGCATTCCAAAAAGCGGCTCGGTTGCGGGTCTGGATCCGGACACGGCCAAACCTGCACTCGCGGACAAAAAGGGCAAAATTCCACCTCTGGAGGCTCTAAGCCGGCCGGATTTGAAGGCGGACAGATGCCCCTGCTCAGGCGAATACCCAAGAGCGGTTTCAATAACGTCAGGTTTGCCAATAGGTATGCAAAAGTAAACGTCGGCGCGCTGGGAAATTTTTTCGTCGCCGGAAGCGATGTCACCCCGCAGATATTAAGGGATAAGGGCGTGGTAAAAGGAACAAATCCCGTTAAGATTTTAGGGGACGGCGACATAACGGTTGCGCTGAAGGTTTCCGCCGATTCTTTTTCCGAAGGCGCCAAAGAAAAAATTGAAAAAGCGGGAGGCACGGTTTCTTTGATCGAGAAAGCGCCTCGTCGGGAGAAAAAGTAAATTAGATGCAATCCATTTCCGATTTATTTAAAATTCAGGATTTGAAAAAACGGGTGATTTTTGTTCTCGTGTCGTTGGCGGTGTACCGCCTGGGCGCCGCTATCCCGATTCCCGGAATCAACGGGGAGGCGCTGCGTTCGCTGTTTGACGCGCACCGCCAAAGCATCCTTGGTTTTCTGGATATTTTTTCGGGCGGAGCCTTGGGGCGGTTTTCGATTTTTTCCATGGGAGTTATGCCGTATATTAACTCTTCCATTATTATGAGTCTTCTGCAGGGGGCGCATGTTATTCCTTATCTGGACCGGCTTAGCAAGGAAGGAGAACTCGGCAGGCGGAAGATAAATCAGATCACGAGGTTTCTGACGTTATTCCTCGCGGCTTTCCAATCTTTCGGGCTTACAATGGCTATTTCAAAAATGCCGACGCCCGGAAATATTCCCATTGTCGTTAATCCCACCGCGGCATTTTATTTCGTGACCGTTCTTACTCTTACGACCGGCACCATTTTTGTCATGTGGCTCGGCGAGCAGATAACGGAACGAGGCATAGGCAACGGCATATCTCTCATAATATTCGCCGGAATAGTCGACAGACTTCCCAGCGCGGCGATGAATATGATAAAGCTTATACAGCTGGAGGAAATAAATCTGCTGAGCGCGCTTTTTATCGTGGCCCTGGTAATAGCGATAATCGGTTTTGTGATTTGGGTCGAGACCGCGCAGAGAAAAATACCGGTTCAATACGCCAAACGCGTCGTCGGGCGAAAAGTTTACGGGGGGGCAAGCACATATCTTCCTCTTAAGGTCGATCAGTCGGGGGTCATAGCGGTTATATTCGCGGTTTCCCTGCTTACGGTTCCGATGACCTTTGGTCAATTTAATCCATCCTCCGTCGTGGCCCAAAAAATAAACGCATGGCTTTCGCCGTCCAATTGGGTATATCAGACGGCTTATGTGGGATTGATTATTTTCTTTTGTTATTTTTATAATTCCGTCAGCATCAACCCCAAGGATTTGGCCGAGAACATGAAGAAGTGGGGAGGGTTCATACCGGGAATCCGGCCGGGCGACCCCACCGCAGCCCATATAGAATGGATTTTAAACCGGATTACGCTCGGGGGGGCGCTTTTTGTTTCCGCTATCGCGGTTCTGCCCTCGTATATGCAGACTAAATTTAATGTGCCCTTTTATTTCGGAGGAACAGCGCTGCTTATAGTCGTGGGCGTCGCGCTGGATACGATGGGCCAGCTTGAGGCGCATCTTATAATGCGTAATTATGAGGGTTTTTCAAAACGCGGCAAGATTAAAGGCCGGTGGTTTAACGTAGGGTCGTAAATATTCGATGCAAACGGCGGGTTTATGAATCTTATTCTTTTGGGATGCCCCGGTTCCGGAAAGGGAACGCAGGCGGTCGTTTTATGTGAAAAATTCGGCATTCGCCATTTTTCGACCGGAGATGTTTTCAGGGAAGAGATAAACAAAAAAACGCCGATCGGCCTGAAAACATCGGAATATGTCAACTCGGGCCGGCTGGTGCCGGACGGCATGGTTCTTGATATGGTAAAGCTCCGCCTTGATAAAGAAACAGGGGGGGTATTGTTGGACGGCTTTCCTAGAACGCTTGAGCAGGCTGAAAATCTGGATAAATATTTTGTGTCCGCCGGCAGAAATATTGATGCGGTTGTTTTTATAAATGTCAGCGAAGAAGAAGTGCTCCGGCGGCTTACGGGCCGGAGAAGCTGTCCGGCCTGCGGCGAGGTTTATAATTTAAGTACAAATCCGCCGCAAAAAGAAGGGGTGTGCGATAAATGCGGCGGCGCGCTCGCGGCAAGAAATGATGATAATCCCGCGACGGTGCTCAAGCGCTTAATGGTTTACAGGGATTTGACGCAGCCGCTTGTTAATTATTACAAATCCACATATCGGTTTTACGAAGCAGACGGCGCGCTGCCGCCCGTTGAAGTTTCAAAAAATATTGTTTCTTATCTCGGGGGTTGAATTGGAATGGCCGGTTCACGGACAAAAGATTGCAGCTGCGAAACGACCGACGCCCTGGCGCAAAAACACGGCGGCGGTTTGGAAATAAAAACCGCCCGTGAATTGGAAAAAATGCGCAATGCCGGCCGCATGGTGGCGCAGATTCTGGAGATATTGCGCGCCGCCGTAAAGCCCGGGATAACCACGCTCGAGCTTGACCGCATGGCCGCTAGGGAAGCGGAAAGGCGTTGCGCGCGCGCCGCATTCCTGAATTATTGCGATTACCCCGCGGTTATTTGCGCGTCGGTAAATGACGAAGTGGTGCATGGAATACCGGATAAAAGAAGTTTATCGGAAGGAGATATCGTAAGTATTGACATGGGTATTCTGCATGACGGTTATTACAGCGACGCCGCGATAACAGTTCCCGTGGGCAGAGTGGATGTTAAAGCCGAAAAGCTTATGGAAGTGACAAAGGAAGCTTTAAATAAAGCGATAAACACAATGCGCCCGGGAGTTGCGGTGGGGGATATTTCATCCGCTATAGAGAAGCACGTTCTTTCGCACGGGATGTCCGTGGTCAGAAAATTCGTGGGGCACGGAATAGGCCGCAGGCTGCATGAAGAGCCGGCCGTTCCTAATTACGGGAACTCCGGAACGGGATTGAAATTGGTGCCGGGAATTGTTCTGGCTATTGAGCCTATGGTTTGTCTTGGAGACAGCGATGTGCGGATAAAGAATAATAAATGGACCGCCGTCACCTGCGACGGTTCCTGGTCGGCGCATTTTGAGCATACGGTAGCGGTTACAGAAAACGGCAGTGAAATATTGACGATGGGGTGAATTTAAAAATTAAAGCGGGAGGAAAATATCCGGCTGCCGGTGAATATATGGGTAATGCAAACGACAAGATCGAAATAGAGGGAATTATAAGAGAATCATTGCCTAACGCAATGTTTCATGTGGAAATCCCTGGGGGCAAATCCATTCTGGCCCACATCTCGGGAAAAATGCGGATACACCACATAAAAATTCTTCCCGGGGATAAGGTAAAGCTTGAATTGTCTCCGTATGATTTAACCAAAGGAAGAATTGTATATAGGGAACGTTAACCCTTAAGGGATAGAAATGAAAGTAAGAGCTAGTGTAAAAAAAATCTGCCAGAAATGCAAAATTATCCGCCGGCAGGGAGTTGTGCGGGTTCTTTGCTCAAACAAAAGACACAAGCAGCGGCAGGGATGAAAGCAGCAAAAGAAGCAGGAGAAGCAACTGCTCAAGTAGCCGGAAGTTAGAATTCAGGAGTCAGCAGGCTGTTAGAGGCCTATTCCCCTTCTGAATTCTGATTTCTGAATCCTGTCTACCTGAGTAGTAATAATAGGAGTTTATTATGGCACGCATAGCCGGGGTGGATTTGCCTAAAGAAAAAAGAATTGATGTCGCATTGGAGTATATTTATGGAATAGGACGGCCTTTGTCCCAGAAAATTCTAAAGAGGCTCAAGGACCAGGTAGATCCGTCTACTAGAGTAAAAAATTTAACCGAACAGCAAATAGGGCTTATCGGATCCATCGTTACCAAAGAATTTAAAGTCGAAGGCGAATTGCGCAGGGAAATTCAGCAGAGCATACAAAATTACGTTGAAATAGGAAGTTACCGCGGATTGCGCCACAGAAGAAATCTTCCGGCGCGCGGTCAGCGCACTAAAACAAACGCGCGCACAAGACGGGGCAGACGAAAGACCGTCGGAGCATCAAGGCCCGGAGGAACAGGAGCGGGGCAGTCTTCTGATAAAGCGAAATAGGACTAAATATGACAGAAAACAAACATAATCCAAAACAAGCTTCCCATGCGGACGCAGAAAAAGCAGGCATCGAAACAAACGCGCCCAAAAAAGCGCATGCCCCTAAAAAATCGGGGAAATCAGTTTCTTTTGCGCGGGTGTATATAGCCTGTTCTTTTAACAACACTATAATCACGGCGACGGACGACAAGGGAGATACTCTGGCGTGGTCGTCATCCGGGTCAAATGGATTCAGAGGCACAAAAAAGGGAACGCCGTTCGCCGCGCAGATTACGGCGAATAAAGTCGCTCATAAAGCGGTAGAATTGGGTGTGCGGCAGGTGAGCATATTTGTAAGCGGGCCGGGGCCGGGAAGAGAAACTGCGATAAGGGCCATTCAGGCGGCTGGGCTGCATGTGATTTCCCTGAAGGACGTTACGCCCATACCGCATAACGGCTGCAGGCCGCCGAAGCCAAGGAGAGTTTAAGATGTCACGATATTTAGGATCAAGCTGCAAATGCTGTAAAAAATCCGAGACCAAGATGTTCCTCAAAGGAATAAAATGTCATACGCGCTGCTTGCTTGATAAACGGAGCGCTCCTGCGGGCAGGCGGACGACGGTAAGGCGCGCAAAAGTATCGGAATACGGGCTGCGTTTAAAAGAAAAGCAGCTGGCCAGGAAAATGTCCGGCTTAAACGAAATACCATTTAAGAATCTTTTTGCCAAAGCCACAAAAACCAGAGGTAAAACAGGCGAAACGCTTCTTCGGTTTTTAGAAACCAGGCTTGATAATATCGTCAGGCGGCTGGGATTTGCTGTTTCGCTGAAAGCCGCGCGGCAGTTGGTTTCCCACGGGCATTTCAGCGTAAACGGCAAGGGCGTGAATATTCCGTCATATCAGGTTAAACCGGGAGATAAGGTCTCCCTTAATCCAAAAATATCCCAGATCCTGCTTGTCAGGCAGGGTTTGGAGGAAATGGAAAAGCGCGGCTTGAGGCCGAGTTTTCTTGAATATGACGCGCAGACTTTAACGGGAAAACTGCTCAGGTGGCCGGACCGGGCTGAAATGTCCTACCCGGTCAAAGATCAGCTTTTGGTTGAATATTATTCAAAATAACGGAGGTTTTATTAATGACAAAAGATATTGTTCTTCCCAAGAAACTCGTAATAGACGAGAAGACAACAACCGACTCTTATGCCAAATTTATAGCCGAACCGTATGAGCGCGGTTATGGGCAGACCGTGGGCAATGCTTTAAGGCGCATATTGCTTTCAAGTCTTGAGGGAGCGGCTGTCAGCGCTGTCCGCATAGAAGGGGCCAGGCATGAATACAGCACGGTTACCGGCCTGAGGGAAGATGTGATTAATATCCTTCTTAACCTTAAAAAACTGCGCGTTAAGATGTTTACCGACGGACCCGAAACGGTATATCTTTCGTCAAAAAAGGGCGGACCCATTACCGCCGCGGCGATACGGGAAACTGACAGCGTCAAGATTATTAATAAGGATTTGGTTATTGCCAATGCGGAAGCCGGCGGCAAGATGGAAGCGGAGATTGAGATAATCAAGGGACGCGGATATGTGCCGGCGGAAGAGGCAAGGGGAAAAATGCATTGGCCGGCGGGATTTATTCCGGTTGACGCGATGTTCTCCCCCATACAAAAAGTTCATTATGAGGTTGAAAATGCGCGCGTAGGACAGCGCACGGATTATGACAGGCTGATATTGGAAATATGGACGGACGGAACAATCGCGCCCATGGAAGCGCTTCATAAGAGCACAATGCTGCTTAAAAAATCCGTTGATATTTTTCTTCCGGCCGAGGAATTACGCGGAAAAGAGGCGGGGGGCGAATCGGGTGCCCGGGGACAAACGGATTCGGCCGCCTTATCCGGAGAAGAACAGAAAATAAACGACATCCTGGGACAGCCCGTAGACATGATAGAGCTTTCGTCGAGAGCTTCAAATTGTTTAAAGATCGGGGGAATACGCACAGTAGGAGAGCTTATTAAGAAACAGGAAGAGGAATTGCTGGGTGTTAAAAATTTCGGCAAAAAATCTTTGGATGAAATAAAAGAAAGACTTAAAGATATCGGTCTTTCACTGGGTATGAAAGTATGATTAAGAATTTAGGCTACAGAAAATTATCCAAAACCGGCGCTCACCGCAGAAGCATGCTGGCTAATATGGCGTCCAGCCTGCTTTTGAATGAACAAATAAGCACTACGATTCCCAAATCAAAAGAATTGCGCAGGGTAGTGGACAGGGTAATTGTCAGAGCGAAAAAAGGCGATCACAGGCATGTCCGAAGCGTGATACGGGACAAACGTGCATATGATAAAGTATTTAATGTCATCGCGCCGAGATATCAGGGGCGCGCAAGCGGATTTACCAGAATTCTCCGCGCGGGGATGCGCAAGGGAGATTGGACGGAGATAGCTGTTATTAAGCTGGTTCAGTAGTTCAATAATAAAATGTTAGATTATTTTTTCAGCCTTTTTTCCAATGATATCGGCATAGATCTGGGCACTGCCAATACGCTGGTTTATGTCAAGAACCGCGGCATAGTCTTAAGAGAGCCGTCCGTGGTTGCTATAGACCGCGAAACGCACAAGGTTCTCGCCGTTGGAAGCGAGGCGAAACAAATGCTCGGCAGGACTCCCGCAAGCATAATACCCGTAAGGCCGCTCAAAAACGGCGTGATCGCCGATTTTGAGGTTACCCAGGAAATGATCAAATACTTTATAAGAAAGGTTCATAACCGGAGGAGTCTTCTTCATCCCAGGATAGTGATAGGCATACCTTCCGGCATAACGGAAGTTGAGCGCCGTGCGGTGCAGGAATCCGCGGAGCAAGCCGGCGCGCGCGAAGTTTATTTGATAGAGGAGCCTATGGCGGCCGCTATAGGGGCGGACCTTCCTATTGCCGAGCCGCATGCCAGCATGATCGCCGATATAGGCGGCGGAACTACCGAGGTGGCGGTTATTTCCCTGGGCGGGATGGTGGTCGCCAAATCAATAGATGTCGCGGGCGATGAAATGGATGAATGCATTATCCAGTATTTTAGGCGCAAATATAATCTGATAATCGGAGAAACTACCGCGGAAGAGGTTAAAATTCAGATAGGCTCTGTTTTCCCGCTTAAAGAAGAAAAAACACTTGAAGTTAAGGGCAGAGATCAGGCCAAGGGGCTGCCGAAAACCGTGCTTATAACTTCAGAAGAAATACGGCAGGCCTTGATGGAGCCCGTGCAGCTCATTGTGGAAACAATCAAGAACGTGCTTGAAGAAACACCCCCGGAATTAGCCGCCGATTTGATAGACCGGGGGCTTGTGCTTGCCGGCGGAGGATCATTGCTTAGGGGATTTCCGGATTTAATACGGCAGGAGACGGAGCTTCCCGTTCACAGGGCGGCCGACCCTTTAAGCTGCGTGGCCCTTGGTACCGGTAAATTTTTAGAGGAACTGGATAATGTGCTTCAGCGGAAACCCGATTTCGTCACCACATACAGATTCCGCACATAAGTGCGGTAATCCCTGGAGAGAATTTTTTATTTTGTGCTTATATCGTGTTAATATGGGCGCTTTAGTCTGCTTAGTTCCGCGGACTTGGCCGATAATACGTTCTCCCCGGGTGTTGATGTCGGCTTATATGATTAGGCCGTAAGTTTATGCCTTTTCAGGCATAGCTTTTGCGGGTTTCCGGTTATATTCCGGAGGCTTATGAATAAGGAAAAGCGCCTGGCGAATTTCGCCCTCACTGTATTTGCCGGTCTCTCCATAATATTTCTTATCCTTCCCGTTTCATCTCTAGTTCATTCTATCCGCGTATTTTTAACTTACGGGCTTTATCCTACGCTTAATTACGGCGAAGCCCTGGAGTATTATGTGCGCGGCGTGCCAAAAAACTTTGTCCGGCTTTTACGGACCGACCAAGAAAACCTCATGCTTAAAAGCCAGATTAAAGAAGTGCAGATAATCAAAGCAAAAACCGAGGCCGTAATGGAGGAAAACAGAAGACTGCGCAGCATTATAAATACGCGGCAGGATTTTGAGTGGAAAGGCGTTTGGGCGCGGATTATTGAAAGAGCCCCTTCACATTGGCATAATTCCTTTTTAATCGATCTGGGCGCGGCGGATAATATCAAGATTAATTCAGCCGTGCTTGGAATACATAACGGAAAAACGGGCCTGGTGGGGCGAGTTTCCGATGTTACGGCGCATGTTTCCAAGGTTCTTCTTATTACAGACGGCGTGTCTTCTACTATTTGTTATGTAAGGGGCAGGGAGGAGTGGGAGGGCCTTGCCGAGGGACAAGGCAGGGAAACATTGAAGCTTAACTATATGCCGTCGGAGGCGGATATTAAAATAGGAATGGAACTTTTTACATCACCGTCAAGTAAAATTTTGCCGGCCGGAATTTTAATCGGAACAGTGTCCAAAGTTTATCAAAAGGAATCTTTTGTGACATTTTTGTCGGCGGAAATAACGCTTGCCGCCCCGCCTGACGCGCTCCGCGAGGTATTTGTTTTAACGGCTCCCCTGTCTGATATAGATCCTAAAGCGCCTTTATCATTTCAGGAACAGGAAAAAACATGACGCTGATCAGATGGGTGTTGGTTTATTGCGCCGCGGTGCTGCTGCATTGGTGGTGGACGGCGCATTTGACCGTTCTGGGGGTTTCTCCTAATATCCTGCTGGTAATTTCTATGTGCGCGGCCGCTTTATGCGGCCCTTTTGCCGCGCATGCGTTTGCCTTTTTTAGCGGAATGTATCTGGATTTGATGGGGACCGAGCTTTTTGGGGGGTATGCTTTTGTTTTCACGGTGCTGGCGTATGCTGTAAATTGGTTCAGAAGGCATATGGATGTGGTAAGTCCTTTTTCTCAGGCGATCATGGTTTGGGTTATGTCGATCGGGGGCATTCTGATTTATCAATTTGTATCGGTTCTTTTTATTCATCATCCGGCCAGGATGGGAATAGGTTTTATATTTATTGAACCGGCGTTTAATGCGGCGCTTGCGCCCGTAATCTTTGTCATCCTAAAAACTTTAAGAAAAGGGCATCCCCAGCAGCCGCACAGTTAGCCGCTGATTTTTTATGAAACAGATTAATGTGCCGAAAGAACGGCTGGCGATTCTATGGATTTTAACGTATATCGGCAGCGGTTTATTGGCCATGAGGCTGTTGGATATTCAAATTATAAGATATCAGTACTATAAACAGGCGGCCGAGCGCAATCGCACGCAGATCATACGTCAAACTGCGCCGAGGGGCAGAATTTTCAGTTCAGATTCGGTCATATTGGCGACCAACAGGCCGGCGTTCAGCCTTATCTATCTTCCGGGCCGGATCAATGATATCGGGTATCTTCAGCGGCTGGCGCGGAATTTTTCTGAAAAGCTGAAGGTTCCGGTTCCGGAGCTTATAGGCAAACTGCAGAAGTCGTTTGACAGAGGAACGCCGGTTAGAATCGCGGAAAATCTTTCTGCGAAGACAATGTTTAGTTTTTCCGAGCTTAGGACGCTGTATCCCGGGATGGATATCATCGTGGAGTCCCAGCGTTTTTATCCTTTGGGAAATTTCGCAAGCCATCTGATAGGATATATAGGGATGATGGACAGCCGGGAATGGAATCTTGCCGGCAGAAGCGGCGGGGAGTACCGGATGGATTCCAGAATAGGCAAAAGCGGAATTGAAAAAATTTTCGAGCGGGAGCTTAAAGGCAGGGACGGCGGGTTATGTCTGGAAGTTGATGCGAGGGGGAAGTTAAAGCAGATACTCCAAAGGGAACCATGGCAGCCGGGCGCCGATGTCCGCCTTACCATTGATTCGCGCGTTCAGAAAGCGGCGGAAGAAGGGCTTAAGGCGTCGAAGTCGCAGAAGGGGGCTGTCGTGGCCGTTAATCCCCAGAACGGAGAGGTGCTTGCGCTGGCTTCTTCTCCTGATTTTGACCCGAACATATTTGTTCTTTCCAAAGACGAGCAGTTGAATTCCGCGATTAAGGCGGTTCCCGAGTTTAATTTGGCGCTCCAGGGCGTTTTTCCTCCGGGATCAACGTTTAAAATAATAACTTCGGCCGCCGCTTTGGAAACCGGAAAAATATCCCCGCAGGAATATTTCTTTTGCCCCGGATATTATGATGCCGGAAACAGGATTTTTAAGTGTTGGGAAAAAAAAGGACACGGCCGCGCTGATTTTTTTTACGGCATAGCGCATTCCTGCGACGTATATTTTTATAATACCGGAATACGAATCGGGGGCGGAGTAATAGAAAAATTTGAAAAAGCGTTCAGGCTTGGAACGCTTTCCGGAATAGCTTTGCCCGGTGAAAAAAGCGGCAATATATTCGGACCCGCCTCAAGGGCGGCAAAACGCACATATTGGTTTATGGGCGACACGTTAAATCTTGCAATCGGACAGGGAGAATTACTGGTTACGCCTATTCAGATGGCGCAGGTCATAGCGGCGGTGGCCAACCGGGGGTTTTTTTTCAGGCCTAATTATATAAATCATGTTATAGCTTCTTCCGGCAAAATTATGTTTAAGAGCAAAACCGAGATTACGTCCACGATAACTCTTAAGCAGGAGACATGGGTGCTGCTGCGCGAAGGATTAAAGCGCGTCGTGACGGAGGGGACCGGCAGGATAGCGCAAATAAAGGGCATCGATGTCTACGGAAAAACCGGCACCGCGCAGAACCCGCTGGGGGAAGATCATGCCTGGTTCGTGGCGTTTGCGGAAGTTCCGGGACAAAAACCGAATATAGCCGTTGCGGTGCTGGTTCAATACGGCGAACACGGCGCTTCTTCCGCGGGACCTATAGCCAGGCGTGTTATCGAGGCCGCTCTTTCCGAAAACATCAGCCGGCCGGCTATTCCTGTCCCGCCAGGGACTTCTTCGGACGCGGTAAAAATAAGCGGAATATGATTCTATGCTGAACGCAGGGTACAGAGAATTCAGAAAAAGCAGGATGGATTGGCTGTTAATGTGGGCGGTTATGGCCCTTGTCGTTATAGGAACCATATGCGTTTTTTCCGCCGCCGTGGCTTTGCCGTACCATGCGAAAATAATAAGAACGCAGCTCATTGCGTTTCCGGTCGCCGCGGTGTTTTTTATGCTGGGATGGGGCGTTAATTATCAGATTTTCCAGGATCAATGGAAAATAGTGTACGGTCTCATGATAGCGGCGCTTATCGGCGTGCTTTTGTTCGGAGTTGTGGATCGCGGAGCCAAATCATGGTACAGGCTTCCATTTTTTTCCATTCAGCCTTCAGAAATGTGCAGAATAGGGCTGATACTTGTTCTGGCGAATTATCTGGACCGGAGGTCAAAGCAGATAAAAGAGGTCTCAACGATATTGGGCGCTTTGGGATTGGCCTTCCCGATATTTTTGCTTATTATGAAGCAGCCGGATTTCTCCGCCCTTTTGGTGATATTCCCCACGCTGCTGGCGCAGTTTTTTTGCGCGGGGGCAAGCCTGTTCCATCTTTCCGTAATATTGGGCTACGGTTTTGTCGCGGCAATATTGCCTATTTTATGGACTCTCATATCGTTGAATAAAACATGGGCGCTTGATAATCCCGCAATAAATATTTTTATGAATCTTTCTCAATTCGGGTTTTCCACGCTTATTATCTGCGCCGCCATAGCGCTGGCGGCGTATATAAGCTGGTGGCTGTCCGTGCGCTTCAGATCGTATATACCTAATACATATTTTATAGGAGCCGCGTTGGTGGTTATGCTCGGATTCATATCGGGGATAGCCATACAGCATCAGATGAAGGAATATCAGCGCAAAAGATTTGAAGTTTTTCTTTCGCCTGAAATGGATCCGCGCGGCGCGGGATATAATCTTCTGCAGGCGCAGATTGCGATGGGGTCCGGGGGTATGTGGGGGAAAGGAATTTTTTCCGGCACACAGTCCAGGCTGGGATTTGTTCCCGAGAGACACACGGATTTTATCCTCGCCGTGGTGGGAGAGGAGATGGGATTTTGGGGGAGCATCCTCGTGCTGGGTTTATATCTGGTCATTTTATGGCGGATAACACTGGCGGCGCAGGTTTCCCGGGACAAGTTCGGCTATCTTGTAAACTGCGGAATATTCAGCATGTTTATGGTTTATCTTTTTATAAATTTCGGAATGGCCGTCGGGCTTGTGCCGGTGGCCGGCATTCCCCTGCCGTTTTTATCTTACGGGGGATCGAATCTTGTGGCTACTATGTTGGCGGTGGGTATTGCCCAGTCGGTTTATTCTAAACGCTATGCACTTGTATAATAACCGCGAAGCAAGATATAGAATGCGTCTTAAATTTTCCAGGCTCGGACAGGCCAAAATGCTGTCGCATTTAGAGCAAATAAGACTGCTGCGGCGCATGATGGAAAAATCAGGGCTTCCCTGTATCTGTTCAAGGCGCGGGAAAATGAATGTGGTAAAGATGTCTTTCGGTCCGGCGATTTCTGTCGGATATGAAAGCATGGCTGAATACGCGGACGCTTATTTTCAGCGGAATGTTGATGAAAAAGAAATAACAAATGCTTTGTCAAGCGCTTCCGAGGGGGGAATTTTATTGGTTTCGGCCAAGCGGGTTCCGCTCAGCTTTCCATCGATAGAGGCGCTGGCTAATGCCGCGGAATATGAAGTCTGCGGAGAATTTTCGCAGGAGTATTTTCGGACAAACATAGCGGAATTCCTAAAAAACAAAGAAATATTTATAGCCAAAAATAAAACGGGAGGATGCCGCGAAATTATTGATGCCAGACGTCTTGTTATCTCAATGGAAATTAAGGACAGGCGCACGCTAAAGCTTTTATTGAGATTCGGACCCAAGCGGAATGTTAAGCCCGAACATATTGTATTTATAAGCAGTATGAATATGGAATCCGCCGGAGACGGAAAAATTTTTGAAATTGCCAATTCCGATTCCGGCGGATTCCAGGTCAAGAGAGTGGAATTATATTGGGAAAATTCAGAAGGCAGACTTATGCCGATATAAGCAACTGCTTAGCAGTAATATATAGAACGCGGATAAGTATAAACAGGAGATTAACCGCAAAGAACGCAAAGTAAACGCAGAGGACACAGACCCATTCTTTCCTTGAAAGGCATTGAGAATGGGACAGTCCAAACTCACGGCTTTTAAGGATTGTTTGGGACGTTCTTAGCGTGAATTCTTTGCGTCCTTTGCGGTTAAATCCTAAACAACAGGAGTTTTTATGGATAGAAAAACCAGGCCGGTAAAAAAAGAAATTTTTGCTAATACATCTTTTGAGGAGACCCGCGTTGCGATACAGGAAGACAACCGCCTTGTCGAACTGCTTTGGGAACGGCGGAACAGCCTTAATATTGTGGGCAATATATATAAAGGGATAGTAGAAAACGTCCTCCCGGGCATATCCAGCGCATTTGTAAACATCGGGCACGAAAAAAACGCCTATCTTTATATATCCGATATCCTCGGCGGGCAGAAAGAGCCTATTGAAAAATTATTGAAAAAAAACCAGGAAATAATGGTGCAGGTGGCAAAAGACGCAATCGGCACAAAGGGAATGAAAGTAACTATGGACGTTTCTCTTCCCGGCCGCTATCTTGTGCTGACCCCGTACCAGGAATTTGTCGGAATTTCCAAAAACATCGAAAAACCCGAAGAGAGAGAAAAGCTTACCCAGATAATAAATAAACTTGCCGCTGAAAACCTGAAGCAAAAAGGGTGCGTTGTGCGCACGGAGGCGGAAGGGGCGGCGGAGCAGGAAATTGAAAGGGAGGTAAAATACCTGTCGCGGCTTTGGGAATCGGTGATGCGCCGTTTTGAGACCGCCCCCGCGCCGTGTCTTATTCATAAAGACATGAATCTTACAATGCAGGTGGCGCGCGATATTCTTTCGGACGGGGTGGGGATTTATCTTCTTGATAATAAGGATGATTATCATAACGTGCTTGATTTCGTGAGCAAAATATCTCCCGAACTTAAAGACAGAGTGAGACTTTATGAGGGCAAGACGCCTATATATACCGCTTTTAATATAGAGCCGTCGATAGAAGAATTGCGCAAAATAAAAATACCGCTTCCAAACGGGGGGACCATTGTAATTCAGGAGGCGGAATCTTTGTGCGCGATAGATGTGAACACCGGTAAGTTTACGGGGTCCAAGTCCCAGGAAGAAACCGTTACTCAGACCAATATAGAAGCCGCGCAGGAGGTCGCTCATCAGCTGCGGCTTAGAAATATAGGCGGAATCATTGTAATAGATTTCATAGATATGAAGAGGGCGTCTAACCGCCATAAGGTGGTGGACTCTCTTGATAAAGCCCTCGGCCGCGACCGCGCCAAAATACGAATACTTCCGATAACACGGCTCGGTTTGGTCGAGATGACCAGAGAGCGCAAACGGGAAAGCACGGTTAGCCTGCTTACCGAAGAATGTCCGGAGTGTCATGGTTCCGGAAGAGTCCTTTCCGCCGAAAGCATGCGGATAAAGGTGCAGCGGGAAATATATAATATGACTATGGGCCGGCCCGGCGGCAATATCCGGATAATGCTGCATCCGATATTGGCAGACGCCCTAAAGCATAAACAGGAAATTCTTGAGCGCAATGTGCACCGGAGCGTTAAGATACAGGCAGACCCCCAGCTTACATGGGAGGATTATAGAATTGTTCTGGAGTAAGGATATGACAACAAATAGTTTATTCCGGTTTTTTCGGCTGAAAGAGCCGCGGCATGCCGCGGGGAGATTCCATCTCAATAAGATACCGGCGGTGATTTTCCTTGTTGCCGGCCTTTGCCTGCCGCATTTTTGCGCAGCCGCTTCGGGACTTGGAGATTTAATATTAATGCGCGACGGCAAATATGCGGGAAGCATTCAGATATATACAAAAGAGGGTAAAATTTATTTAGATGCGAAAAGAACGACAGCCCTGCTGGGGGGAGGTCTTTACTGGTATCCGGTATCGGGCAGAATTCTTATAAACATAAACGGCGAGCAGGCGAAATTTACGTCGGATTCCGGCGAAATTATTATAAACCAGCAAAAAATTTCACTGCCAAACCCCGTTATTATAAGGGCGGGAGATCCCTTTTTGGCAATGGAATTCTGGCTTTCGCGCAAATTTTCGGACATGCTGGGCATGGAATTGGCATATAACGACTCAACAAGGATATTGTCCGCAGATAAAAAATTTAATGTGGGCGGTTTGAATTATTTTTCACACTCCGATAAAACGCGGCTGGTTTTGGAAACAAAGGGCGTATTGGAATATAAAACGAATTATAAAGAAAAAAAACGGCTGGACATCGTTATCTCCGGGGGCATTCTTGAATCGCGGGACAGCGTCGAAATAAACGACGGAGTTGTCCGCAAGGCGCTGCTGTCGCAGGAACGGAAGAGCGCCGTCCTTTCCCTTGTTTTTGATAAGGACGCGGATTACTGGAAAATGTTTTATCTTAAAGAGCCCGACAGAATAGTCATTGATATTTTGCGCGTTACCCCGGCGCTCCCTTCCGGCGACGGAAAGCAGGTTTTCGCGGCCGTAGAAGAGCCGCTTGCCGCTGAGGCGTCTTCCGTTTTAGCGGAAAGCAGCAGCCCTGCGGTAGATGTCTCTACCGGGCCTGCGGAAAATATTGCGGTGATGGCGGATAATCCCGTCGTTCAGACAGACACCGCGGCTGTTTATGTTCCGGTTGAGCAAGTGAAAAAACGCATTGTGATAGATGCGGGGCATGGCGGCAGGGATCCCGGGGGAAGACGGGTTTTCGGACTTCCGGAAAAAGAAATGAATTTGCGGGTGGCTAAAGCATTGGCCGATCTTTTTAAGGATGACGGCAGGTTTGACGTGCTTTTGACCAGAGATTCGGATGTTTTTGTCCCGCTTGCGCAGCGTTCAAGCATGGCGAATGAATTCAAGGCCGATTTGTTTATATCCATACATGCCAATGCGTCCCGCAGCAGAAAAAAAAACGGTTTCGAAATTTATTTTATGTCTGAAAACGCGTCGGATCCATGGGCGGCCGAAGTTGCGGCCTTGGAAAACGCCGTCAGGGACCTTGAAGAAGACGCCGAGTCTGATTCGGCAACGCTTCTTTTGCATTCCATGGCGCGGAATGAATATATAAACGAAGCCAGCCAACTGGCCGGGATTTTATGCCGGCATCTTAATAAAAGAATTCCTATTTCAAACAACGGAGTAAAGCAAGCCGCATTTTTTGTGCTGAGGGGAACATATGCGCCGGCTATTTTAGTTGAAACCGGCTACATGACCAATTCTAAAGATCAGGCCAATTTGTGCAGCCAAAAGGTGCGCAAAAAAATTGCGGCGGGAATTTATTCCGGTATTTTGGAGTATGCCGGGGAGAAAGGATGGAAATAAAAAAAAGCCGTAAGTTTAGTCCTATCGGCGTTTTTGATTCGGGGCTGGGCGGATTGACCGTTTTGAAAGCTATCCGCAGGGTTATTCCCGGCGAAAATCTTATTTATTTCGGCGATACGGCGCACGTGCCGTATGGGACCAAATCAAAAGACGCCGTGATTATGTTCTCTTTGGGAATAGCAAAATATCTTATATCGAGGAAAATTAAGCTTCTGGTCGTTGCCTGCAATACCGCTTCAGCTCTTGCGATCGAAGAAATAAGAAGGGCGATAAAAATTCCGGTTGTGGGAGTCATTGTCCCGGGCTCAAAAACCGCCGCGCGTGTTACCGTTAACGGCAGGGTCGGGGTCATAGGCACGGAAGCCACTATTGCCAGCGGCGCCTACGGCGCGGTTTTGCGGAAGATATCGGGAAGGATAAAGGTTTTCGGTTATGCCTGCCCGCTGTTCGTCCCTCTTGTGGAAGAAGGATGGTGGAGCGGCGATATCGCGCAAATGGCGGCGGATAAATATCTTTCTGAGTTCAGACGAAAGGGGGCGGATACTTTAATACTCGGGTGCACTCATTATCCGCTTATAAAAAAAATTATAAAGAAAGCGGCGGGTCGGGGGATCAAGCTTGTGGATTCGGCGGATTCAGTGGCGCTGGAAGTGATGGGAATGCTTGAAGCGCGGCGCATGTTAAATCCGTCAAAGAAAGGATGGGCTCAATTTATAGCAAGCGATTCTCCGCGCAGGTTCAGCAGACTCGCGGCCCTTATGGGAGTAAAAGCCGGGAAGGTTAAAATGAAGCGGATTTAGCCCCAAAGAACTGGACCGCTAGACTGCTGGACAGCTGGACAGCCAGAAAAAGGGCACCAGTAACCAGAAAGAAAAAAAGACGAAGACTAACCGCAAAGAACGCAAAGCAATTGCAAAGGACACAAAGTAAGTCCAGTGGAAATAAAGGGAACAAATTCGCCAGCCAAGTTATTAGCATGGTGACGAAGGTATAATTAATGACCTGTAATCTTTACGTTCTTAGCGTAAACTCTTTGCGTCCTTTGCGGGTTTAATTTTTTGCGCTTTGGTTTGTTTGTTCGCGCGGATAGTTATTATTATGCGGCATCTGGAATATGCTTAAAAGCGAAATTCCGGCGATTTTTTGGGTTCCGATAATTGCCGCGGCATTGTGGTTGTGCTGGCGGTGGTTTGTGGTTTCCAGTATTTATTTTCCGGAAACGGCCGTTGAATCCAGTCCAGCGGATATAGGGCTTGCCTTTGACGAAATTTTCTTTAAATCAAGCGGCGGGGCAAAATTGCAGGCGTGGTTCGTCAAGGCCTCGTCTTCAGCGCCCGTGGTAATTTTCTGCCATGGTAATGCCGGGAATATAAGCCACAGGCTTGCGAAAATCAAACTTTTAAACAGTATCGGCTTAAGCGTGTTTATTTTTGATTACCGCGGGTACGGCCGCAGCTCCGGCAAACCGTCGGAAAAAGGAATGTATTTTGACGCAGAGGCTGCTTATGACTGGCTCGTGTCCAAAAATATACCGCGGGAAAAGATTATATTTTACGGCGAATCAATAGGCAGCGCGGTGGCGGTGGAGCTGGCATTGAGGCGCGGTCCGGCCGCGCTGATTCTTGAAAGCCCGTTTTTATCAATAAGGGAGATGGCTAAAAAAGTTTTACCGGGAGTGCCGGACATACTGCTGTGCGCCTGGAAGTATGATAATTTGGCGAAGCTCCCAAAAATAAGCAGCCCGATTCTTGTTTTGCACAGCAGGCACGATGAAATGGTTCCCTTCGGCATGGGCGTAAAACTTTTTGAAGCGGCAAATGTTCCCAAGGAATTTGTGGAACTTGACGGCGGGCATAATGAAGGATATGCGGTTTCGGGGAAAAAATATATTAATGGGATCGCCGGTTTTACGGCAAAACATGTTAAAACAAGGAGATAATAGCATGAAAAAATTATCGGGATGCGTAATTGTAATACTGCTGGCCGCCGCGGCTTACGGCCAGGGTACAAAACCGGGCAAGCCTGCGGATAAAAAAGCGGCGGCAATTCAGGCGCGGGCCTCCGAAGTCCGGACAGCCGAAAATACCACGGCAAAAGATAAGGAAAGCGGGTCTGATTTAGGGGAAACCGTTACCGATTCGGATGAAAATAGTTCCGCTTCAGGGGATTGGGATGCGCGGGATGAGCAGCAGGCGGACGGCAGTCCAGATGATTCGGTGTATGCGGAAGGCCGGAGTAAACCCAAAAGTAAAAAAGCGCAAGGCAATTCTATCCCCGGCGTCTTTGGAGTTTTCAAGGGAGCGGCCGGGCATAACGGCAAAATCCTTATGTTTTTTGAAGATGACGGCGGAATAATAAGAATTCTCAGCATAAATCCGGTTGGGAAAAAAAATAATTGGGAAATAGCCGCGGAAATATCAAGAAGCGAATAATAATTGTAAAATATAGCAGCTGTTCAGGCAGCCGGAAGTCAGAATTCCGGCCCCTGAAGCCTGTCTGCTTGAGCAGCAGCAAAAAGAGGCCAATACTATGAAACGCAGAGAATTTATAAAACATCTTATTCAAAGCGGGTGTGTTTTGATTCGGGAAGGCGGAAAATATTCCATATTCCAGAATCCAATCACACAAAAAGAAATCCCCGTAACCCGGCATAATGAAATAGCCGATTTCACCGCAAAAAAAATCTGCAAAGAGCTCGGCATAGAACTACCCAGGTGAGGAAAATAATTTTTTCCGCGGTTCTTATATCCGCCGGATGCGGTATCCACAGGCTTGATTGGATACAGGCGGGGCCGGAATTCCCTCCCAAAAAATATACCGATGTTTCAATATACCGAACAAAAGAAGAACCCGGCAGACCATGGGGCGCCGTCGGCATAATACACGGCCCGCATGTTCCGGTTTCCGACCGCGGAGAAATCAGCCGGCAAATGAAGGAAGCCAGAATGCTTGCCGCAGACCATGGGGCGGACGGTATTATAATTATTGAGGAGCCGGTTTCCATTCGCGATGGTGAATTTGCGTCGGACAGCGGAGACGAAAACAAGGTTTTTCTTGCGGGGGTAGCAATAAGTTTTAATGTGGAAATATCTTCGCGGTGAATAAGACTCATGCATATAATTGCGGATAAACCGGCGCAGGCGGCCGCATGGCGGGGCCTGGCGGTCGTGGTTGACGTTTTAAGATGTTCGACTACGATATGCGCTTTGGTTAAAAATGGAAGGAAAGATATCCGCATCTGCGCTAATAGGAAACTTGCCGCCGCCGTCTCGGCGGGAGGCAAAGATGCCGATATATTTTCGGAACTGGAATTTTCCCCGCCGGGAAAAAAATTTGACAATTCCCCGCATCTGGCGCTTTCCGCGGCGTTCAATCCGGACAAGCCGGTTATTGTGGTTACCGGTTCCGGAGCCCCGGCGATAATGTCCCTGCTTCGCGCAAAAGAAATAATCATAGGCTGTTTCGCTAATTTCAGCGCCCTTGTAAGATATTTAAAACAGTCCGCCGGCGCGGATTTAATGATAATCCCCGCGTGTATTTATCTTGATCCGGCGCATGTTGAGGATAAAATATGCAGTCAGGCCATAGCTGACGCTATCTCCGGACCCGACGCTTCACTGGAAGCCGCGGGTCGTATTCATTCAACGGGCCGGCCGATGGATTTTCTTTTGACCAGGCCTGAAACCGGAAAACAGGATTTAGAAATCGCCCTTACTCCCAATACCGTTTTTGCGGTGCCGCAGGTAAAGATTAAGGGAGTATGGGGAAGGGTTGAAAAAATATTATTATGAGCCCGAAAACGGCCGTTGTTTTATTTTCCGGAGGTTTGGATTCAACCACAGCGCTCTGCTGGGCGCTTAAGGTGGGGTATAGGTGCGCCGCATTAAGCATTGTTTACGGCCAGCGTCATGAGAAAGAAGTGGGCGGCGCCGGCGCCATAGCTAAATTACTTGGGGCGCAATTTATAAAAATCAAACTCGAGCTTCCATGGCTTGCGGTAAGTTCTCTTATAGATCGTTCAAAAAAACTCCGCGAAGCGAAACTCGAACAAATCGGAAAAACCGCCATACCGGGCACATATGTCCCGGCCAGAAATCTTATTTTTACGGCGTTAGGCGTTTCTCTTGCGGATTCCATGGGCGCGGAAGCCGTAGTGGTCGGAGCCAACAGCCGTGATTATTCGGGATATCCCGATTGCAGGCCCGATTTTTACAGATATTTACAAACAGCGGTCGATTTAGGGACAAAAACAGGGGCGGAGCTTAAAAAAATAAAAATCCTTACTCCGCTTATGCGGATGAACAAAGCGGATATAGTGCGCATGGCCGTAAAATTAAGGGCGCCGCTTAGATTGACATGGTCATGTTATGCCGGAGGAAAATATCCCTGCGGAAAATGCGATTCCTGCAAACTGAGAGCGGAAGGATTCAAGCGGGCAGGAGTAAAGGATCCGGCAAATGACCGCCAGAATCGTTGAAATATTCTCCTCTTTTCAGGGCGAGGGCCTTTATGCCGGCCAGAGGCAGATTTTTGTCCGGTTCGCGGGCTGTAATCTGAAGTGCGGCTATTGCGATCAGCCGGAAGCAATATCTTCTGATTCCGGGGCGGAGCGGCGGATTGACGATATAAAACGAAAAATTTTGGAACTGAGGAGAGACGAGCATGTCCGCGCAGTTTCGCTTACGGGCGGCGAGCCGTTGTTGCAGGCGGAAAGCGTAAGGGAAATTCTGCCGTGGCTTAAAGAGGAAGGATTTCAAACGCATCTTGAAACAAATGCCACCATGCCGGTTGTTTTTATGCGGGTTTGTTCTTTTGTGGACGTGGTATCGGCGGACATAAAACTTCCATCCGCCACCGGCAGAAATATGTGGGATGCCCATAAAAAATTTCTTGCGATCTCTCCCGCCAAAACTTTTATTAAACTTGTGCTCACCTCAGGTTCTTTACTTAAAGAAGCAAAAAAGGCGGTTGATATAACCGCAAGCATTTCTGCGGATATCCCCTTTTTTATCCAGCCTGCCACGGAATTACCGGGTATTAAAACCGCGCAGACAGAACTCGTGCGCGGTATTTTCTATTATGCCGCGAAAAAGCTTTCAAATATACGGGTCCTTCCGCAGCAGCATCCGGCATGGGGAGTGAAATAAAAAACAACCGCGCATCATAATTGAAGATGCGCGGCTGTTTTAATTCATTCAACCTGTTACATCAATAAGACGTCCATTTGTTTCCCTTGCCGTCGTTATGCGTGCAGT
>CAZFMJ010000036.1:0-11083 GCA_964520045.1 uncultured Elusimicrobiales bacterium
GCCGAACCGCCGGAATTATTCCGGAAACCATTCCCCCGCCCGCCGGCGCCCATCCCGGAGGATCGGCATTAAAATAGCGCCGGTAAGACGCGCAGCCGGCGAAAAGCCTCACCGCCAATTCGTCCGGCCGGTCCGGCCATGGAACCTCGGCGGGCTTCCCCTGCCAATTTACGTCGGAACTGCCGGGCATAAAAAGAAGCCCGAGAACAGGATCCCCGGGAAGACGCAAGATTATTTCGGCTTTTCCTTTTGACGACAGCTTTTCAAGCTTCGCAAAATTTTTCTTGGATATTGAAGGGGGCGCGATTGTCAGCCTGAAATTCTCCGACTCCCCAATTTTATCAAGAACCGCCTCCCAGTCTGATTTTGCGCCGGGAATCCAGAGAACCGCCTTTTCTCCGGCCGCAATATGGCCGCATAAAAGCAAATAAACCGCCAAAATGAAGCTCGCCCGCGCTAAAGCGCGGGGTTTCCGAGCGGAATCCCTCTGTAGCCCGCCGCAGACGAGGCGAAGGAGGATAAAATTTACCGTTTTTTTTATCATTGCACCGTTATAACGGAAGTCTGCCGGCCGGAATGATATCCGGTCATGGGATTTTTTATGTCGATCATGGGAACATCGTCCACATAATAAAGATAATTATATCTGCCCGGGGGAAGCGGAACTACGGCTTCCCATACGCCGTTTTTTCCACGGCTCAATTTAAAATCCTGCGGGCTCCACTTATTAAAATCGGCGGCGATATTTACATATTTAGCGGAAGGCGCTTCCAGCGAAAAGGTTATATATTTAACTTCGGCAGGCGCTTCCCTTTCCGGTTCCATCTCCTGCAAACGATGTTCGGCCGGAACACGGGAAGTTTTTGCGGGCTTAATAACACCCACATCCCATGATTTTATAAAGCTGAAATATTTCCTGCCTGCGTTATAAAACACCACCGAAGGCACGGACAGCAGAATCAGCAAAAAAAACGCGGCGGACCAGACGATGCGCTTCTTTTCCGTGCTCATAACTTTATTGTTCCTCATTGTTGCTCGGCGCCCAACGCCGGCCTGACCCTGAAGCCCGCGCCCATTTTTTCGGCCAGCCTTCGGCAGGCCTCAATATCAACAACCGGATTTTCCACGGCAGTCACTATCGTTTCAGGAATTACCTTCGCGCAGGCGCGCGTGAATTCAAGCGCTTTTTTATAGCCGTTTTTCTTTACTCCGTTCAACGGCCGCATGAGTGCGATCCATTGAACGGAATCCGCGGTATTAAGACTTATATGCACCGCGTCTATGTTTCCCTTTAAGTCTTTCGCTATATCCCTCTTCCAGATAAGACTGCCCAGTCCGATGGTATTGAGCCTTATTCTTATGCCGGACGGCACGCTGTTTTGTTTATCCGGACCCGCCTTTCTTATCGACCGGCATATTTCCAGAAGCCGGGAAAGCTCCATCGTGGGCTCGCCGTATCCGCAGAACACCAATTCATAAAACGGTTTCTTCTTCCAGCTTTTTTGTATCTGCCCTACTATCCGCTCTGTTTCCGGCTTTGCTCCCTTCAAGTTCAGATTATATCCCCTGTATTTCATTTTCCAGCTTTTCTTCATGCAAAAAACACATGCCACGGGGCAGGCATTCGTAAGGTTTATATATACGCCGTCCTTATATCTATAAACAGTATCCGCCGTAATTTTAGCCACGAAATTATTCTACCATTTTTGCAAAAACTCTTTCGCTGCCCCCCCCGAAAAAACAAAGAGCCGCTGATAATCAGCGGCTCCCTGCTTAAAAATATTCCGAGACGCTATTCCAAACCAGCGCTTAGTATGTAATCAAGACTTGTAAAGTCCTTTTTGAGATACGAATTGCCTTCCGACTGTATTCTGCCCTGGTCCGGCCCGCGCCCGGAAGGAGCGCCGTCGCCGTAGCCGCTGTAAAGGCCGTCCACAATATTCATGCCGTCCACAACCTGTCCGAACGGGATAAACCCCATGGAATCGAGACGGTTATTATCGACATAGTTTATGAACAGCTGGGTGGTTCTTGTGTTGGGACCGGCCGTGGCGTATGTAATATATCCCCTTTTGTTCGACTGGCCCGCGGGGATATCGTCCTGAAGATTCGCCATTTTCCATTTTGCGCTCACCTCGGGATTGCCGTGTATTCCGAACTGCACCATGAAACCGGATACCACCCTGAAGAAAGCGATATCCTTGAAATAGCCGATTTTTGCCAGATTGTAAAATCTGTCCGCGCCGACAGGCGCCCATTTTCTTGTGGTTTCGATCACAAAATCGCCTTTCGTCGTTTTAAACCGCACCTTAAACTTTTCAGGCGCTTTTTCCTTGGCCAGCGCCGGATTCAGAAGCGCTGAGCCCGATTCTGCGGCGGGTGTGTTTTGCATTGTGTTCTCCTCAGGCTGGGCCGTATTGACGGATTCCTGCGCTACCTGCGGTTTGCAGGCGGCCAAAGATACCGCGAACATAAATACAGCGATTTTAGCCGTAAATTTACCCATGATCCCCTCCTCTGTTTGTCCTCAACTCTTACAGCCTAAAAAGTATACCAAAAAAACGACATCTCTTCACTTTTGTGAAAAAACCGGATAAACACCGCTACCCCGAAAAATTAGGTTCACAATCCGCTGACAAATATCATCGCGCGAAGGACGTTAAATGAAAAGACGGATATCTCCCGGCCGGACCGGCATTTCCCGCCGCTCTGGAAATTTTAATCATCTCCCGTCCGGCTATCGAGTATTCAAGAGTGCCGTCGCTGTCGGTTCGGTAAATTTTTGCGCCGACGGTTTTAATCCTGGAAAGCGCTTCCTGCGTAGGATGGCCGTAAGGATTTTTTTCTCCGACTTCAATGTAGGCGGTTTTAGGCTTTACCGCCCTCAAAAACCGGCCGGATGAAGAACTGGCGCTGCCGTGATGCGCCACTTTCAAAACATCCGACCGCAATTCGCTTCCGTATTCCGCCGTCAATTTGACCTCCATATCATCTTGTATGTCGCCCGCATACAGGATAGAGGTATTCTGATAAGTGACTTTTAATACGATGGAACAATTATTGAAGTCTCTGCTTTGCGTTTTTTGGCTGGGATTAGGACAGCTGTTAAAAACCTTAACTTGAACCTCGCCCGGATCCCAATCCAGGGCATCCCCGGGAGAGGGATATGTGATGGAAACATCCGGAGTATTGCGGATCTGCTCCCGCAGAGCTTTCAGCGAAGAATTATTAGGATTCTCTATCCGTGTATCATAAAAATGCTTCACCCGCATATGATCGAAAACATACCGCAGACCGTTATAGTGATCGGAATGCGGATGCGTCAAGACGACATAGTCGATCTTTGTAATGCCGCGCCGGGTCAAAAATTGAGCGATAGACGGCTCGTCCGCCCCGGACGAATCGCGCGGGCCTCCGTCGATAAGAACGTTCTTTCCATTAGGCAGTTCAATGTATTCGGAATCCCCCTGCCCCACGCTGATAAAATAGGCCTTCAGGTCCCTGCGCCAAGAGCCCGCCTCTCCGCCGGAAGGCAGGATCGTAAAAGTCCGGGGGAACGCCGGCGTCTCATTATTGATGTCTACTCCGAGGAAAGACCGCGGATCCAGACCTTGCAAGAAATTTTGATCTTTAAGGGATTCAAGCGGACCGGCAAAAACACATTGCGGACATAAAAAAAGTCCAAGAAAAAAAACCGCGACAGAAAGCCGCGCATTTCTGCTCTTCATTTACCCCTCCCAGGGAATTGCGCAGAGACAATATTAAATTAGGCCCCCTTCGGGGGCAACTTTTCCAGATTTACCGCAAAGAACGCAAAGAATTTACGCAGAGAAACGCAAAGAACTATAAATTACTATTTCATTCGGTGTTGGGTTTCAATTATAACACTCTGCCCAAACAATCCTTCCCGCCACACAACTCGGCGGGTCCGCCAACGCTGTAGTGTCGGAAAAAGCAATGAGTTTGGACTGACCCATTCTCAAAGCCTTTAAGGAATGAATGGGGCTGATTTTTATGATTAAATGTGATTTTTTGTTTGCAAAAATTTTTTCTGCAATTTCTTAATATTTGCACCCATCCGCGTCTATCATACTTATCTGCGTAGTCTGCGTTCTAGGTATTGCCTTAGATTTTGCCGAGATCTTTTATATATGCTTCCACCAGATCAGCGGTGGCTTTCATCCCTTTTATATGCGTGCGCTCAACCCCATGCGAAGCCGACACCCCGGGGCCTATAATTCCGGCCCTGAAATCATAGCCCGCGCGGATAGCGGCGGCGGCGTCCGAGCCGTAAAACGGAAAAATATCCACCACGTAAGGTATTCTGTTTTTCTCAGCCAGCTTAACAAGCCTGCGCCGCATTTCATAATCCTGCGGCCCGGTCGAATCTTTCGCGCATATGGACACCGCCGTTTCCTTCCCCCCCACGTTTTTGCCTATCACGCCCATATCCACCACAAGCATCTCCCGCACCGATGCCGGAAACCCGCAGGAAGCGCCGTGCCCGACTTCCTCATAATTGGAAAAGAAAAAAGCGGCGGAACAGCCGCTGAGACCTGCGCCGAGTTTTTCAATAACATAAAGCATGGCCGCGGCGCCCGCTTTATCATCCAAAAATCTTGATTTTATATATCCCGTCGGAACAAATTCAAGCCTGGGATCAAAGAACACATAATCGCCGGCCGTTATCCCCAGCTTTTTCGTGTCCTTTTCGCTGAACGCTTCCGCATCTATTCTTATATGCATGTTGTCCAGACGGCGCTCTGTCTTTCCGACCTCATTGTTTACATGAGCCGCGGGATTGTCAAAAAGAAAAGTTCCGCGGAATTTTTTCCCGGAGCCAGTCATAACAGTGACATATTCGCCTTCGAAAGAAGGCAGAGGAAAACCTCCTATAATGGCGATGCGCAGCGTGCCGTCGCTGTTTATCCCGCTGACCATGCCGCCCAGCGTGTCTATATGACCGGCTATGACGGCCTGCGGATTTTCGCCGGCATAAGCCAAAAGCGCGCCCTTGTTCGTCAGGCGGGTTTTTAACCCCAGCGATTCGACCCTCTTTTTGATATGCTCCGTTATTTCCGCGGTATACCCGCTTGGCGAAGAAATGGACTGCAACTCCGAAAGTATTTCCGCGAGCCGTTCCGTTTTCATGTTTTATTCCCCTGAGTTTTCGAGATCTTTTTAAAACCCTATTAATAATAACTCTTTTTCCGTTAATTCACAAAACCCGCCCGCCCTGATACTTCGAGCTTTGACAAATCTATGTCTAAAAAAATATGATTTTACATGGAAAACCGGGAGATGGGAAAAGGCAAACGGAAGAAAAAGGAGATTTTTATGACAACGCGCTGCGCCGCAAAAATCTGCGGAAAAAAATCAAAGTCCGAATGGATAAAAAAAGATTTTCTCAGGGTCGCCGACTACACAAAAGCGGAAATAGAAGCGGTTTTCGCCGAAACAAAAAGAATAAAGGATAAATTCAAAAAAGGCATACCCTGTCAGCCGCTTTCCGGCAAGACCCTGGGCATGATCTTTCAGAAGTCCTCAACAAGGACCCGCGTTTCCTTCGAAGCGGGCATGTACCAGCTCGGAGGATACGCCCTGTTTTTAAGCTCGGCCGACCTCCAGCTCAAGCGCGGAGAAACCATAGGGGACACCGCAAAGGTTATGTCCCGGTTTGTCGACGGCATAATGATACGCACCTACGCGCACAGCGAAGTGGAAGAGCTTGCGGCAAAAGCTTCAATCCCCATCATAAACGGCCTGACCGACGATCACCACCCGTGTCAGATAATGGCGGATATTTACACCGTCCTTGAAAAACGCGGCTCCGTAAAAGGCCTCACTGTCGCTTGGGTGGGAGACGGGAACAATGTCCTGCATTCATGGATTGAAGCCGCCCCCCTGACGGGCATGAACCTGCGGATGGCCGTGCCTAAGGGTTATGAGCCGAAAAACGAAATTCTGAGACCGGGCATGGAAAACGCAAAAAAGGAAAAAGTGGAAATGAAGCTGACTTGCGATCCCGTGGAAGCGGTAAAAAACGCGGATGTCATATACGCCGACGTCTGGACCAGTATGGGTCAGGAAGCGGAAAAAGAAAAAAGACTGCGGGATTTCAGCGGATTCCAGATAAACTCGGAACTTTTAAGCCATGCCTCAAAAGATGCGCTGGTTATGCACTGCCTGCCGGCGCACCGCGGAGAAGAGATAACCGACGAAGTCATAGACGGCCCGCATTCGATTGTATTTGATGAAGCAGAAAACCGCCTGCATGTCCAAAAAGGCATACTGGCGCTTCATATGGGGCAGAAACGGGAATGAAACAGGCTGAAGACTGAAGGAAAACAAAAAAAGGACAAGCAATAAACACCGCCGAAAATATAATTTACGTGTTCATGACAGCCCCTTTTTCATCAAAAGAGATAATCAGACAGCGGAACGAACCTGAAAATATTTATAAGCGCGCCCGCTCCCAGCCACGGACCAAAGGGGATGGGGTCGCCCATGTCCGCTTTCTTCAAAATTTTTAAAGTTATGCCGTAAACCGCGCCGAACGCAGTAGCAAGCATGAAACTGGAAACAGCCCCCTCCCAGCCCAAAACGGCGCCTATGCCTGCCATAAGCTTCAAATCGCCTCCGCCCATGGCTTCCTTTTTGAAAATTTTCTCGCCCGCCGCGGCGATGATCCACATCATTAAAAACCCTGCGGCGGCGCCCGACAGGGACTGAAAAATTTTAGACGCGGCCGCGCCGGATAAATTAGGATTTGCAAAAGAAAATAAAACCCCGAGGCCGGCGAGCCCGAGAGAAAGCTCGTTGGGAATTATAAAAAGCTCAAGATCGATAAAAGTCATCGCGATAAGAAAATAACAGGCCAGAATACAGGCCGCCATCCAAATCCATTGCCCCTGCCAGCGGAACGCCATTACGGCCGTTATGATACCCGCAGTAAGCTCTACCACGGGATATCTTAAGGAAATTTTGTTAAAACAATGCCGGCATTTGCCTGCCAGTAATATATAGCTTATCAGCGGAATATTGTCATAAAATGCCACTGTTTTTTTACATGAAGGACAAAACGAGCGCGGAGCTACAAGAGAGAGATTTTTAGGCAGCCGGTATATGCAGACATTCAGAAAACTCCCGATTATCGATCCTAATGTAAAGAAGATAAATGAAAACATTTTTAATAAAAACCATTGGGCGGGGAGGGACTTGAACCCTCAAGGACTTTCGTCCATACGGTCCTGAGCCGTACGCGTCTGCCAATTTCGCCACCCGCCCGGAAAACATCCTTAATAAACAGCAGGTCATTCTGATGTGCATGAGAAGAATGGCCCGTCTTCCATCTCCCTTCTGCCTTTCTCATAATATGTTACAATTTTTAGAGCTGTTTTTAAAAATCACGTCCGTTTATGAGCGAAAAAAAAGAAGACAAAACGCCGGTCGCCACAAACCGCAGAGCGCGGCACAATTTCCATGTTTTAGACACCTTGGAAGCCGGCCTGTCGCTGACAGGCCCGGAAGTTAAATCTTTACGCCTGAAACAAGCCAGCCTTGACCAGAGTTTCGCCAGACTTGAAGGAAGCGAAGCTCTTATTTACGGCCTTCACATAGCACCCTACGCCTTTGACACCCTGCGGCAGTCTGAACCGCTCCGGACCCGCAAACTTCTGCTCAACAGGAAAGAAATAAAAAAACTGATAGGGCAGACTTCGGTAAAAGGAATGGCGCTCATACCCCTTGAGCTCTACTTCCGCAGAGGCTGGGCAAAGGTTCTTCTCGGTCTTTGCAAAAACAAACAGGCCCCGGATAAGCGCGACGACATAAAAAAACGCGATATGGCCCGCGAAGTGGGAAAAGAATTCAAAGGAAAATACCGGGGATGAGATTTCGCGGACGCACAAAACTCGCCGCCGGTTTATTTGTTCTGCTGTCGATATACGCGGCGGCTTCGGGATATTTTTACGCAGGGCTCTTCAATGACGACGCGCGTCATATCCTTGCCGCAAAATCTCTGCTTTCAGGCTCTTACCGGGACATTTCATCGCCGGCCGCCGGGCCGATATCAAACCTTCTGCCCGGCTATCCCTTGATTCTTACCGTTCCAATGAGCTTAGGCTCGGTTAAGGCGGCGCAGTATCTTTCCGTCATTTTAACCGCCGGCGCCGTTTTAATCATATTTATAATCACAAAATCAGCCTGCGGACCGTGGGCGGCCGCCTTGACCGCTCTTAATCCGATCACGGTAAAAATTGCCGGCACAGTGATGTCGGAACCGGCATTCCTTTTCTGGACAATGATTTCATTCGCGCTGATAAAAAATCCGTCGGGCTTCCCCGCATACGCGATCCTTTTATGGACGGCCTTCGGCTCATGGATACGGCCGGAAGGGCTCATCCTTCTTATTATCCTCCTGCCGGCTTTAACCCGGCGCCTGCCGGCCCGAAACCGCATGTTTTTTACCCTGCTTTCATTTTCAGCCGCAGGTTTGCCGTATCTTAGAAATATCCTGACAGCCGGCACTCCCGCCGCATATTTTCAGGAAATACCGCTGGGCTCAACCTTATACGGCCAGTTAATGGCCATATCGGCTGTCCTCCGGCATAATATCGTTTATTATTATACTGCCGCGCCGAATCTGTTAACTTCCTTCTATGCCCCGGAAAATTACCTGCGTCCGCTATTTATCCTGTCTGCGGCGGTTTTCTGGTTTATAACGATCGCCGGGATGAAACAGATGTGGATATCAACGCGGGATGAATCAGCTCGGGAACGCGCCGCTTATGCGTTAGCATTTATCACTCTTCATCTGTTTTGGGTTAATCAAAGCGAACGCTATATTTTCCCCGTTCTGCCGCTGTTATATGAAGCGTTCATATTAGGACTTAGGCGCCTTCCGGCAAGAAAATTTACGCCGCATATTTCCATAATCCTATTGACCATGATGCTGGCCAAAGACGCAATGACGATACGGGCATCCGTCATGGAAAATTACCGGGACCATCATCCTCCCTCCGAAACGGTGTCATGGATAAAAGAAAACACCAAGGCTGACGACATATTTATGGCGCCCTACAGGGAATCGGCGTATTTTCTTTCCGGCCGAAAAACCATGGGATATTTTTACAGTCCGAATCCCGATTATTGGCGAAGCTGGTTCAGCGAATCAAAAATCAGCTATATCTGGCTGGATTCTTCCCGCGAACTGATCGCCATGGCTCCGTCAAGAAAATCCGGATTTAACCGCACGTTAAAGCTTATTCGGTCAGAATTAAGCGATACCCCGACTTTCAAGCCGGTTTATAAAAATGCCATTGAAAAGCAGGAAATCTACAAAATTACCGTTCCCGGCGATTTTATCGAGCGCTACGGGGAATTAAAAAAAGCGGCAAAAGAAATAAACGAGGGAAGACTTAAAAATGCTTTGAAACTTCTGGAAACGCTGGATCGCAAAAAACCTCCGCTGAAAAGAGTGAAATTTTATCTGGCCACTACGGCCATGCTTCTTAACGACCGGCAAAAAGCGATTAAAAACATGGAAACCGCCGCGCGGATCGAACCCGAATTCGCTCTTGCATGGAAAAATCTGGGAATGCTGTATCTTCAAACCGGAAAAACCGAAGAAGCAAAAGAATGTTTTGCAAAAGCAGAAAATCTTTATAAAGACGGGAGACGGTAGATGGTAAATGGTAGACGGAAAAACAGGGAAAAAATGCTTTGTTTTACTTTCGTTTGATTTATTTGTACCGTCTACCGTCTCCCATCTACCCTTTACCGGCCGTTAAAATCTCGTTCCTATGCTTGCTTCCGCCGCAGGCTGGCCGTGAAGGATATTTCCCGCCGCGCAGATATATCCGTACTGGGCCACGCGGAAATTAAATCCGAGAGTAAATCTTGCTTCCCATGCGGAGGCCTCGGAACCCAAAACAGCGGTCTGATCGGCGCTCTTTACGGAAACTCTGGTGACATCAATCCCCCCGCCCAAGTACGGCGTCACGCTCTGCAATTTGTAAGACATGACCGCATTAACGCCGAAATGAACCGCGGAGAAATCCGTATGCACGGCGCTGTTTCCCATAGCGGTTATCATAAATTGGGAATAATGCACCGCGTCTGAAATCTTTCTTATCCCGTATCTCACTCCCCCGCCGCTTACGGCGAGGCCGTTATGGCTGAACCCCCTGATAAAACCATCCAGCCTGAAAGGCATGCCTATCTCCGCCTGCACCCATGGAAAACCGAAAGCCTTTACTCCCGATCGTTTCAGCGCCGTATCATCAGGGCTGGGCTTAAACTGAGCCGCGGCTCTGAATCCGACGTCAAAACCCGGAAATCCAAGACTCCTGGCGGTATTATAGGAAGCTGAGCCCAGAATTCCGCCGATATCCCTTGCAAAAGGCTTAAGGGATTCCTTTGATATATTTTCCTTAAAATGTTTAAAAGGATTGTCCGAGCAGAAGGCTGTTTGCGCGAGCAGGAACAGTCCGGACAACAAAAACACAATACCCCGCCGTCTAATATCTCTCATTAAAATCTCCTATAGACCGAAGAGTCAACTCTGGCCTGGATAAAAATCATTACCGCCATAACGGCATTCATCGTTCCTATGATAAAAAAGAAATACCACTCCGGATTATTCATAAAAACGGCCGTTGCCGCGGCCGCAAGCCTCATGTTGTCTCCAAGCATATTCCAGCCGTGTATCACATGGATGTTGGCCTGTTTATATGTCTCCCGTCCTTTTTCATCCAGTATTCCCCGTGGATATTTTTCGCATAAAGAATCCATCAGCTTGATATGGCTTCCCGCGAACATTTTCTGGTATGAGCCGTAAAAATCATAAAGAAACCTTACCGCGCCCGCCAGCTCTTCGCTCTTTTCATCATCGGCTATTCTGCCCGACGCCGTTATTTTCGCGAATGCGGTGCGGTAATAATCATACAAGCTGCTCTGCAGGGCGGTTGAAATTCCCGCCGCGATCATAAGACCGAAGATCCAATATGCGCCGGGATGCTCGGAGGTATACCACAAAGCCAGTCCGATATAAGCGCAGGCAAACATCAGATAGCCGGTTACT
>CAZFMJ010000036.1:11093-26344 GCA_964520045.1 uncultured Elusimicrobiales bacterium
CTCCGTCAAGAATCCGCCCGAGGAGGGAGGTCTGCCCCGTCATTCTGGCGAGCTGTCCGTCGGCGCTGTCAAGAATGCTGGAAAATATCATAAGCATTATCCCGGCAAACGCGGTCAACGGCCGCGCCAGCATGCTTCCGCCGGCCATTCCCGCCGCCATGCCGAAATATGTGACATGCATGGCCGTCATTTTCCGCCCGGCGGCGAATTTTGCGATTTCAAAACCGATCGGATGAAAGAACCAGATATCAAGCAGTTCTTCCATATCATACGCTTTATAAAGGGGTTTGGTGTCTGCCATAGTAACGACGCAAGCTATCTCGAGGGATGAAGGTTGCCAAGCCAGTTGTACAATCTGACATGGGCCGCCCATTCTTTCCATTTAAAGCATTGAGAATGGGCCACCCCAAACTTACCCCTTCGATTACACTCAGGGTGACACTGAGCAGAGTCGAATGTGTCAACTGCTTTTTCCGCCAAAATACGAGGCGGATCCGCCTTGCTGTAGTGGCGGGAAGGATTGTTTGGGATGGCCGGCGGCTGGTCTTCCCATGCCTATAGGAGTATCACACGTCCCAAATTCTTTCTTCCTGCTCCAGCACCATTAAAAAGGTTTCAATCACGGCCGGATCAAAACGCGTGCCGGACCCGCTTTTAGCTTCCTGCACCGCCCTGTTGCGAAGCGCCTCTCCGTGCAGGCCCGACATCCTTATATCTTCAAGAGCTTCGATAAGCCCCAGTATTCTGGCCCCGAGCGGAATATCCTGCCCCGCAAGCTTTGCCGGATAGCCCGCTCCGTCAAAGCGCTCATGGTGGTGTTTTATTATGGGAAGCGCGCCCTGAAACATATTTATGCCTTCCAGCATCTTGACCGACAAAACCGCATGATGCTCTTCGGTAACCGCCATATTTATTATGCCGGCATCTTCCAGCATGCGATGGCTTTTCATCCCCACGTAGCCTATATCATGAAGCAGACCGGCATAATAAAGCGACCGATAATCATATTCGCTGACCTCCATCCTTTTTCCCACCGCGCATGCCAAGCGCGCGCAATGAGCGGGGTGCGACTCCATCCCGGGTCTTGAAACCTCCACAGCGATTGATATCAGCTCAAGCATATGCGAAAAAAAGTTTTTCTGATCCTGTATAAGTTTGGTGTTGGTTATCGCCACGGAGGCAAGATTGGCCAAACTGGAAAGAAGCCCCAAATCCGAATCCGTATAAGGCTTGTTTCCCCTGTGATTCAACACTTCGGCCACGCCCACGAGCTCCCCGCGCGTTATCATCGGCACGGCTATAAGCTGGCGGGTCTGGAAACCCGAACTTTTATCGAACATCGCGGCAAATCTCGGATCGGTCTGCGTGTCATTGACTATAAGAGACTGCCGGTTCTGCGCCACCCAGCCCGCTATGCCTTTTCCTACGGGAAGCGTCATTTTTTTCAAAGCGCTCCCTTTCTGGCCGGTGGCGACCTTAAAATAAAGGAATTTCTTTGTGTCATCCAAAAGCATGATGGAACTGGCCTCGGAATCAAGAAGGCGTTCCGACGCCAGCCCTATTTTCTGCAGAAGATAATCCAGATCAAGGGTGGAATTAAGACTGCCGGCTATGGCAAGCAGTTCAAACGCATCCACGTCTTTTGAATTAAGTTCGTTTTTTCCGTTCGGAGTCGCAGTATCATTAGCCATTAAATTTGTTTCTCACATCGCCGTTTTTTAAGACAGACGGCAGAAGAAGAGTGCAGCGAAACCGTTTTATTCTTACCGTCTACCGTTTACCATCTACCATCTACCCGATATGACCGCCAAAGCGGTCATATCGAACTATTTCTTTTCGGGCTCATCCTTCTTTTTCTCTTCCGAGCTTCCGCCTATAACTTCCTGCACTGTGGTCACTCCTCTGAGCGCCTTCACAAGGCCGTCCTGAATTATAGGGCGCATGCCTTCTTTCATGGCCGCTTCTTTAAGCGGACCCGCCGCTATCTGCTTTAAAGCAAAAGCTTTCAGCGTGTCGTTCATCACCAGAAGCTCGTGTATTCCCACCCTGCCCCTGAATCCCACTCCTTTGCATTCCGCGCAGCCCACGGGCCTGTAAAACTTAGCGCCGGACGGTATTTCCATACCATGCTCTTTGAAAATCGCTATTTCTTCCGGCCTGGGGTCATAGGCTTCCCTGCATTTGTCGCACAGCCTTCTCGCAAGACGCTGGGCCAGCACGGCCTTAAGCGTGGAAACCACGACATACGCCGGGAGCCCCATTTCCACAAGCCTTGAAACCGCCGAAGTGGCGTCATTGGTGTGTATCGTTGAGAACACCAGATGACCGGTCATGGCGGCTTCCATGGCGATATGAGCCGTTTCTTCGTCGCGTATTTCTCCGACCATTATAACGTCGGGGTCAAGGCGCAGAAACGAACGCAGGGCCGTGGCAAAATCAAATTTTTTGTTGTCGCCGAGCTTTATGTCGGGATTTACCGGCACCTGCACTATTCCGTCAAGATTATATTCAACAGGGTTTTCCGCCGTAAGTATCTTTATGTCCGGCCTGTTCACATGATTTAAAGCGGCGTAAAGCGTTGTGGATTTTCCGGACCCCGTGGGACCGCAGACAAGTATAAGCCCGAAATTTTTCTTGCCGCCTATGCCCTTAAGCAGGCCCAAAAATCTGTCCAGCGTATCTTCCAGAAACGCCAGTTTTGTTATCTCCACCTGAACGGCCTTTCTGTCGAGTATGCGCATGACGCAGGATTCGCCGTATACGGTGGGCACCATTTCCACGCGGAATTCTATGGGATTTCCTTTTGCAATAAGCTGTATTCTGCCGCTCTGCGGAATGCGCCGCTCGGTTATATTCATGGCATTGGTCATTATCTTTATTTTGGCGGTTATCGCGTTCCTGAATCCCCACGGAATCATAAACGAGGCCGCCCTGAGCATGCCGTCCACCCTGTAGCGCACAAGCACCCGGCTGTCTTTGCCGGTCGGATCCTCAAAAGGCTCTATGTGAATATCCGAAGCTTTAGTGGATAAAGCCCCGAGTATTATGGCGTTCACCAGTTTTTCAACCTCGGGAGCGCTGGCGTCGACTTCGGTTATATCCTGTTTCAGCTCTTCTTTGGCTACCTGGATCTGGCCGGCGTCATCCGGCAAAGCCTGCTCCTGCGACTGGGCGACGGAAGCCAGAAGCTTGTCCATCGCCGCGCTTTCGCCTTTCCCGTAAGCCGTATCAAGTATTTTGTTTATATCCTGCGGAAGAGAAAGATACGCGTGAACCTCAAGACCGGTGCGCAGATTTATGTCTTCCGAAACGAAAAAATCCCGCGGATCCGCCATCGCCACAAAAAGCACGCTTTCTTCTTTCGCGAAAGGGACCGCTATATGCCTGCGGGCCACCGATTCGGGAATTATCTGCACAATTTCCTTATCGACCTCCATCTGGCTCAGGTCGATAGCTTTTACCTTCCATTCATCGGAAAGAACTTTCAAAAGCTGGGGACGGCTTAAAAAATTCAAATCCACTATGGCCTGCTGGAACGGCTTGTTTTCCTTTTTATGGGAATCTTCAACCTGCGCAATTTTTGCGTCATCCAGAAGCTTGCGCTCCAGCATTATTTCTTTTATAGTCTTCTTTCTCTGCAATCCCTTTGATATAGCCATAATAAATCTCTGAAACTCAATCCAAATCTTGTGTCTGAAAGTTTACAAAAAACAAGGCTTGAAATGCTACACGCTTAAACAGATGGTAAAAGGTAGATGGAAGATGGTAGACGGTAAAATAAAAACATTTTTATTTTTTACCAGCCGTACCCTGAATGACCACTTCGGCCGCCGTCCACCCCGATACAACCTCAAAAGCGGTCATATTGAGTACGCGGTTATTTAATTTCAATAATATCGCCTTCGCTTATTCTGCCTTCGCATGAGCCGGCGGACAGCTCCAAAACACTGCGCGCCCTTAATATCCACGGAGAAAACCGCCAGGGCTTCAGATTACCTGCGACCCTGACCGCCTTCATATTGCCGTCAAGAAAAACCGCGTCTATGGCGAAGCTCATAAAACAGGTATGGATCATCGAGCAGGGCTCGATCCATAGGCCTTCTTCCGGGCCGATTTCTTTTTTAGAAATAAGTCCTATTCCCCTTTCGGAGAAACCGCCCGCTTTCCGCACACCGCCGGCTATTTTGATATTTTTTGTGATGTTAAAAACAACCATATCTAAAGTTTACAAGTTTGCGGTTTTCTAGTCCATCCGAATGCTTTTGAGAAATTATTTCGACAGCAGGAGTTTTTTGTATTCGGTAAAATATTTCAGATAGGTTTTATTGCAAGAGTCGCCGCCGTTTCCGGAGATTTTCGCGGATATCCGCGAAAAAACAACATAGTCCCTTCTCAAGCCGCCGTGCTTTTTCATTGACGGAAAATATCCGCACGGCACAAATCCGGCTTTAAGCAGGCAGACCGCGGAAAGCTCTCCGTCCGCCTCGGAAGCGGCAAACGCCAGAACCTCCCCGGACTCAATCATGCCGGCGAGAAAATCCGTCCCGGCAAACAGCGGATCGGCGGACTGCGCCTGCCTTTTTTGCCGGAATTCACAAAGCAAAGGCGCGTCTTTCGGTTCAACCGCGCGAAAATATAATTTTTTATCCGGGGTCATATTCGATTTTCCGCGCGCTGTCCTTCATGCTGAAAAAAAACAAAGCCACACCCGCTGTTCCGGCTCCCTGCATCAGACACATTGCCGGAGGCGTCAAATAATCGGCTATCATTCCGAAAATAAAATATGCCGCGGGGAAAGTAAAACTTATAACCGCCTGCATAACCGCGAAAAACCTTCCTTTTACGGCGGCCGGAACCGTTTCCTGAAATAAGGAAATGAATTTTACGTTGTTAATACCAACTGAGAATCCTATAAAAAACAGCGCGGACATATACACGTATCTGTTTACTATGATTCCCGGCAAAAAAAACATAGCCCCGGCGGCGCTCATGCATAGGGCTCCCATTCTGATGTGGTTTTTAACAAAACCGAACCAGCGTGAAGCGAATGTCCCGGCCAAAAGGCCTATCCAAAGACACGCCTCCAGACTCCCGAGCACGACCGCTCCGGCCTTAAGAACAACATTCGTATAAAGCGGCATCACCAGAAGCACCGGCGTGACAAAAAAATTAACCATGCCGAATCCCATCAGCACCTTCTTAAGGACCGGCATGCCTTTTAATATTTCCCATCCCGAACATGATCCCCGGCCTTCGGCATGCTCCGCGGGACAAGGCCCGCAATCCGGAAATTTTACCGCAGAATAGAATATTCCCGCGGACGCATACAGCGCCGCGCTCAGGAGCGCCACGTTTTTTACTCCCATAAAGTCTATCAGGACGGCTCCCGCGACCGCTCCCCCGAAATTCGCAAGCGATTGGGTGGACGATTGAAACGCCACGGCATTTTCCGCGTCTCCGGCGGGCACCAGTTCCAGCACGCTTTTATTGAGGCACGGATCGATGAATGACTCCAGTAAAGCTATCGCAAATCCCGCGGCATACACCGAAATGATCGTAAAGCCGTAAAATCTCAGCAAACACAAAATCACGGCCGCGGAAAAACCGCAAAAAACCAGAATATTCCGGCTTTTTGAAGAGTCAACCCTTCTGCCTATCAGCGACGCGAATATTATGGAGGGCACGGCGCACGACACCATAAAAAAACCGGCGCCCCTGCCCGCGGGACCGGAATTTTCCGTTATAATCCACCACATACCGGCTATCTGAAATGCCCGCAGGCCGGACTGGCTCGCTATCTGCCCCAGCCATAACAATGCAAAATTCCTGTTTTTTAACGTGAAAATCATTAATTTCTTTCATCCGCCAGATTTTTAATTTTTCCGCTTCTCGGATTGCGCGGCAGAGTTCCCTGTGTATCGGCGCAAAACGGCAGAAACAGCGCCAGCTGTAGAAAAACGACACCGTTTTTCATGTGAAGGTGAACACAGATAAGAAATTCTATCTGAATACCGGTCGAAAGAGAAGGGAAGAAAGGCCTATTTTAATTACCTGAAAGACCCATGAGGGTTACTGCTTTTACCTTCGGATTTCTTCTTTAATAAATTTCATTGTTTCAGAACTGCTTGTTCCCGTAAATTTTTTACCGTTTTCAATTTCCACGGCGGTGAAAACATAATTATTCCCGAATGACGGATCTCTTTGTCTTTTTCCGCCGGCATCGCCGCTTATCTCAAAAGCCAATTCTATGACTTCAATTTTGGCATTTCCCCGCGTTGCCGGAAGCAGGCCGCGTTTGTTTCCTTCATCCGCTTTTGCCGCCAGCCTGGCAAGTTCATAGCCGAATTCTTCCCGCCTTGGAACGTAAAAATTCCTATGCTCCGCTGTCAGAAGAAATTCGCCGTCTATGCTGTAAGAAATTTTAATATGCGCTGCCAGCAGTTTTGCGCCGCCAAGCGGCCCAAAACCTCTGTACCCCAGCACAACTTTATCTCCGCCGTCAGGCGAAGCCACAAATGCAACCACGGCGGGCCCCTTGACCGCCAGAAAAACAGCCTGTTCATTATTGGAATTGTCGACGCCCTTAACAGCCGCGCCCTCTGCGGCCGCGTTTCCCGCCAGACATCCCGCGAAAACCGCCGCAATTATCATTTTATTCATATTTTATACCTTTCTTAATTTTCGCTCTGTCTCCATATCCTGCCGCAATCAATCATATCACGGAATCTGGTTTCCCGTATGGGCATTTAGGGCAGTTTTTTATACTCTTTGGTCTGCCTGAAATTAGGAAAAAAGTCCTATCCGCCTTTTTTGTTATAATATTTTGGGTTAATGTTGCGGATCATGGAGGGGGAATGAAACCGATACTCCTGGCAGTTTTAATACTTGGGCTTGTCGTGCCTGCGTTCAGCGCCGGCACGGATGTTGTTTTTGACGGCAATATCAAAACGGTGGGAAAAATCGCGGATCATATAAATGACCCCGCCGTTTTATCCGCTTTTGGGGGAAATGAATTAATCAGCCCCTTAAAAACCACGTCAACCGGCGTTGCCGCTATGCGGCTTTTTGAAATAAAAGCATCCGGCAGCAGGGAAATTGTAAATCCCGTTACGATATCGGATAGTAAAACAAGCTATGAATTTACGCCTAATGCGTACCGTTATTGGGAATTAACCTGCACAGGGCAAAACGCAGGCCCATGGGGAGCATGCTGGTCCGTCGATTTCCATCCCGCTGCGGCAGGACACAACCATTCTCCGGCCAGGACATTGTCCTACATAGACCCCCAAAACGACCCGCAATTATTGCCTGCGCGGATATGCAAATCCGATATACCTGGGAATACTCCTTTTAAAATTTATTTTAAAGCGCCGGCATATTCCGCCCTTGTCCTTGAAAAAAGCGAATTTTACGGCAGCTGCCAAGGGACGATGCAGACAGAAAATTTCATCAAAGTCACCGCTCAAAATTCAATTCAGTTGGAGGAACTCAAACCGGAACCATATTTCACGTTCAAGAGCGCGGATGGACATCACTCGGCAAATCGCTTTGCGGCTGCGGACACAAATATAAAATTAAAGCAAATCGCATGGGAATACTACTCCGTGTATAAACCGGCAACCGCCTATAAAATGATAACCATAAACGATATGGGCCTTATCTGGGGCGGGAGGTATCATGCGTTAGAACCCCATAATTGCTGGGCTAACGGCGCGGATCACGTTTATCATCGCTATGGGAGGCAGGTTGACGTGCGCTCGTGGAATATTCCGCGGGCGAACCGGGCATGCTTTAAAGAGATAGCCTGCAAACATCACGCTCATCCTATCCTTGAGGGAAGCGCGCCCGGCGCCATTCCCGAAAAAGATTATTCCAACATATCTTCTTTAAAAGCGGATATCCTTGACAGGATGGAACATTATCATCTTAATTTCGCGGGACCGGCGGATCCTCAGGTAGACCCCATAGACGACACCCGCACAACCTGCCCCAGTGTTATTCCGCCGGAAGTATCGGCTTGCCCAAAGCCGCGGGAATAAACTCCGCCGCCGCAATCAGAATTATTTCTGGAAGACGGCGAAATGGCCTTCGCGGTATATCGGCGCGCACTTGTCGACGGCGCTGATTATTATCCTTTTAAACAGCGGCCATTTGGCATGAGTCCAGCCCAATTCCCTATAATACTTATGAAATACGGGATTAAGCCCGCTCCCGCCGAAAAGCGTTATTAGTTCGTTCTTGTCATAAAAACGGATATGCCCCCGCCAATTATCCTTCTGCAGGGACATGGGACTTCTGTCCAGCCGCTCGTAATTGCTTCTGCCTAAAATGAGCTTTAAAACCCCGCCGATATGCGAAACGTTCGGCGTCGTAATTATAAAAAGCCCGCCTTTTTTTAATATTCTTGCCCCCTCCGCTATCAGCTCCAAAGGAGATATGAGATGCTCCAATATTTCGGTGGCTATTACCGCGTCAAAAGTTTCATTTTCAAAGGGAATTTTAATCTGCCGGTCGGACTTTGAATAAAAAGGATCTAATTCCGCGTTCACGCATTCTTCCGTATAAGGATGTATAAATTCGCTGAATTCCTCATCTATTTTTTGCCCCACCCCGTAACAAAAGATCCTGTTATTCAATAATGTTTTAAGCTGGCGGATAATTGTTCCGGGAAACATGCCGATATCAATAACCTTACTATCCGAACAAAGGCGGCTGACAACCTGCTCATAAACCAAAAAACACCGGGTCCGGCACACATGGGCGAAGTTCGTCCCTTCATGAAACCGGGTATCGCTTAACTCGTCGCTTTCATATACAGACGGCTTATATTCGTTAAAAACGAAATTATAATATTCGCTTTCGGACAGAACTTTGAAATTTTCTTTGTAAGTCATTTTATTTTCAGGCATAAACACGGAAAATATAACTAACTGCGCTTGTACAAGGGGATAGGGGACATGTCGTCCCCTATCGCCGGATGTTACGCAAAACCACTTTTAATATTTACAGCATAATACCTTCAATACAGCGTTACAATAGTTAACAGGAGACCAGTTAGTTGATACAGTAATGGCATGAATACCACCGCCTGCGGTTGTCCACCCTTCACAATCATCGAAAACATACCCGTCCGCAGCGAATGCAAAGCCTGTGGAAACCCAATAATACTCCCCCGGTGTTATCGGAAGAGAATGTCCCGTCGCCCGCCAACGGTCAATTTCCCCCCTCTCACAGACATGATAGCCTCCGTCTCCGCATCCATTGTCCTCTATAAAAGTCTGTATTCCTGGATAACCGCCGAAATTACCATTATGGAGAGCATCGGTAGGTTTTATTTCCGACACGATAGGCCAGCTGCCGCTGCTGTCGCCTCCGGCGGATTTCCATAGAGAGCCGTCGCAGTATTCAAGCAATTTTTTCGCCGGGTCGGAATTATATCTGATGGCCCCAGCCACGCTGCAGGTTAAAGTTTTATCTGTTGTTCCTACTTTTATTAACCCCCGCACATCCAGTTTTGCCAGGGGCTGGGAAGTGCCTATGCCAAGTCTTCCATCGGGCCTGGTGTCGGCGTTATTAGCGCCTATCGTAACATCACCTCTTTCCCTTGCAAAAGCAGCTTTGCCAGTGCTCACAAGCCTGGTGTAAATTCCGACGGGCGAAGGATAATATGCGTGCAGGGTCAGGGTCTCGCTCCCCATTTTTTCATACCCGAACATCAGAATAGCGACAACAATACCGGCCGCTATGTGCTTTTTTGTTAATTCAATCTTTTGCGGCATCCTGATTTCTATTTTCATGATTTCCTCCTGGAATTCCTTATTCTATATTTCCAGACTTCCGTGTTCCAGTGATTTTCCTTTTGTTTTTGATCTTATTAATACCATATTACCATATTACCTACCCGTATTACCTACCCGTGGAAACGGGCAACACGTTTTATTTGGGCTTCTCTTTTAATGCTAAAAATTGCGCGGGATGTGATTCTTTCCAAAGCAGTTTTACCGGTCCAAATATGCTGGCATGCTTTCCTGTGTGTTTTGAATTATGTTCTTTGATTCGGCGCTCTATATCGCACGTGGCGCCGGTTAAAAAGCTTTATCGACACATTCAACTATACAAACAAACCATTTATCTGGATTGGCGGCCGGCGAGATTTCAACGAGGTCAAGGCCGGGCGCCCTGGCCATGGCGCCCGCCTCGTAAATCGGCTTGATTCCAACCATGGTCCCGTCGCTGGTGATAAGGCGCACCTGCGGGGACGCAATGTTTCTGTTTACTCTGACTCTCTTGTCGTGATGCTACAAACGTTTTCCTCCTGTAGTTTTCATTTCTGCCGTCCTGCTACAGACGGAGGGCCGGTTTAAGATAATTGCCACCCTTCTTATATTTTACTTTTTTGACCGCACATTTAAAGGGAACAAATAAAAGCCATGCCGGTATACCTGCATACTGCGGCTCCATAACCAAATCCACAACCCGGAGGTATTTCCCAGAAAGCGTTGCTACCAAAGCAGTATCCGAATCTGCCCAGGGCAAGTTCCTGCGTATACCCGGAAGGGCAATACCCCTGAGCGCCGCCGGCATTCACACAGGCAGGATAACCAAAAAACTCACCTGAAAGAGCATCACCGGATACTGTTTCAAAGCAATGGTATGTAAAAGACGCGCTTGTGCCGCTGCCGCCGGCGGATTTCCATAGAGCGCCGTCGCAGTATTCAAGCAATTTTTTCGCCGGGTCGGAATTATATCTGATAGCCCCAGCCACGCTGCAGGTTAAAGTTTTATCTGTTGTTCCTACTTTTATTAACCCCCGCACATCCAGTTTTGCCAGGGGCTGGGAAGTGCCTATGCCAAGTCTTCCATCGGGCCTGGTGTCGGCGTTATTAGCGCCTATCGTAACATCACCTCTTTCCCTTGCAAAAGCAGCTTTGCCAGTGCTCACAAGCCTGGTGTAAATTCCGACGGGCGAAGGATAATATGCGTGCAGGGTCAGGGTCTCGCTCCCCATTTTTTCATACCCGAACATCAGAATAGCGACAACAATACCGGCCGCTATGTGCTTTTTTGTCAATTCGATCTTTTGCGGCATCCTGATTTCTATTTTTATAATTTTCTCCTCTTTTTTTGTTATACACGTGAAAACGGGTATCCCGCCCGGATTCCCCTCTAAACAGACACCGGGCAAGCCGCTGAAAAATCGCGGGAACGATATCCTTCCTGCCTTTCAGTATTATACACCTTTACCAAAGCTCCACGACAGGGTTATTACCTGCGTCTGCCCGCCGATACAGGCCGTGGGGATCAAAGCATAATCCAACCTAAAAGAATTCCAGAAGAAACCCAATCCCGCCGCCAAGGGCTCCACCTCTTCCTCTCCCAGCGCATCCCCCTTAAATCCCAGCCGGAATGCCGCGGTTTTTTTCCAGTTCAGCTCCGCTCCCAAATGCGCGCCGGCCGCCTTTTCGTTCAATTCATAGGAACCCGACGCGCCCAGCATAAGAAGCAGCCCCCGCGCAAGCGCGAAGCTGCCGCTTGCCGCCATGCCCAATGACGCAGGAAGAGGATCTCCCTCCCGCTGAAACCTGATTTTATCGCCCATGTGCCGCGCGTAAACGCCCAGATTAACGCCCCGCGGGATATTTCTCAGCAAAAATCCGGCATTAACCGAAAATGCTTCGGCCTCAGCCTCCTGCGCCAGACAAGAAGTCATGTAATTTACGCTTACACCCAAACCGGCATTGCGGCTCAAATCTTTTGCGTATCCGAAACTGAAAACATTGTCGCGCTGGGCGGTCACAGTTTGCGTTCTTCCGTCGCTGAACAAAAGCTCGGCGTCCCCGGCGCCGTAATAGTTGAAAGAGCCGTAAAATCCTCCGTACCTGGACGGAACCCCGAAAGAGACGAGCGACAGGCTGTCGCCGGCGAATCCGCGCAGAAAAGTTGAGCTTGCCTGCGGTTTTTTTAAAGTAGATAAAACCGCGGGATTTATGTGAACACCGCTTAAATCTCCCTCAAAAGCCCCTATCGACTCGCCCATAGCCAAAGCCCGGGCATTGGAAATTTTGCGCAAAACAGCCCCGCCCGTAATTCCCGGACTTACCGCCATGATATTATCAACAGCTATGCCCGATATTAAAACCGCCGCTGCCGGCAATATATATTTAAAACTCATTTTATAATTACCAGCTTCTTATTAACATTCAGGCCCGGACCGTCTATGTGTATCAAGTACACCCCGGAAGCCACTCTTTGTCCGTTTTTATTAGCGGTATCCCATTGAATGTTATTCTTGGGATCCGAAGGTCCGGCCGTATCCCATGAAAATTCGCGCACCAATCTTCCTTCCAAAGTGAAAATTTTTATTTTGACCCGGCCGGGCCCGGCGGGCTTAACCTGGATCTCCGCGCGTTCTCCGGACAGCGGATGCACAACGCCTTTGCCTCCTGTGGATCCGACCCTTGCCCCGCCCTGGACAACTTCACCCGGAGCGACGGCCATAATACTGCCCCATGCCTGTTTCGGAGAGCCGTCGCAGCTGCGCAGACCTACCGATGCCAATCCGAGATTCCCGCCGAATACAGCCGGATCCACATCATGCAGCAGCGCCCAGCACGCCATGGCCGGATTGGCATAAGAAAAAAGCATGGGAAGCCGGTCTAAAAACATTTTCTGGCCCGCCTCGGTACCCGGCCCCGATGAGGGCCAGCCCGCTTCCGTAAAAACCGTCCGCTCTCCGCTCCGCAGATGCAGAGCGGATTCAAGATAATACGTGGCGGGCACATCCAGCGGAGATTGGTAATCCCACGAAAGAAATCCGCTTGAAGAGGGATATGTGGTGAATCCGACATAATCCAGCATTGAGCCCGGAGGATCTCCGCGGAAAGGATTTAAGGTATTGTCCCAGTTTTGGCTGACGGACGCGGGCGCGTCCCGGTCAATGCGTTTCTGCAGTTCATATTGAAACGAGACAAAAACGGCGGTATTCGGGGAGACCGCCTTAACTGCCGAATACGCCTCTTTATACAAAGTTGCGAAACTGGAAAATTGAACATCAAAAGGATTTACCACAAGACGCAGAAGCAGGGTGTTTATTTCCGTGGCCAGATGAAAATAATCAGGTTTTATATAGTCCGCATAATCGGAGACATCCGCGATAAAAGCGGACCGGAGACAATTGTCCGCGAAAGAAGCGGTAGCGTCCGTTAATCCGCAGGAGCTTGCCACCCACGCGGGCATGTCTATATCCGTGCGCAGTCCCGTCATTTTGGTGGGACTGATGCCCAATAAAACCTTAAGACCCCGCGCTCGCCCCTGCTCGGCGCGCAGTTTAATGAGCTCTTTGAGCGCATGCGCCTCGGGCCATTGAAAAATTATTACGTCAAAAGAGCCCGCCTCTTTAACCCTGTCCAGCGCGTCGGGGCTGTTATTGCAGTCCGCATTGGCGGGCATGCCGAACGGCATGCCCAAAGTCTCTTCCAGCCTGGCATATGCGCAAGACGCCGTGATTATAATCAGGGAGGCTACGCAGATAACTTGAAAAAGTTTAGGTTTTGGCGTAGTCATTAGGAAGAAGATTTTCCTGCTTGCGGTTTTTGACGGTGATTTTTAAATTACGCGCAATCAAAACCCGCAGTTGAAAGTTTTACGTCCCTTCCAGCCGATAAAACATCCTCAATAATCAGGCTTGCGAGACGCAGTCTGCGCATCATTCCCAATTTTTCAAAATATCGCTCACTATTACATGTTCCGGAAAAACGTCAAGAAGCTTGGCCAATTTTTCTCTCTTGCTCTGCCCGCTTACACCGCTTTTTATCAGCGTTCTTATATCCGAAACCAAGGTGGGAGGATAACCCGGCATCGAGGATTCGTATTTATTCCCCCCGTAGATAATCAGCCTGTCCCTTTCCAAACTGGAAACCAGATTTTTCCATGTTTCCAGTCTTTGGGCATCCGTAAATTCAGTAATTCTTCCAGTCAACCCCTCTGTCGTCGCGGGTTCGTACAAAACCCCGTTGATGGTCACAAGATAATCCTTCAGAACTATTTTGTAGGGCTTTTTGATATATCTTCCGTTTGCTATAACAATTCCTGAAGACACGGTTTTAGTCCGGTAAAACGGCTGTTTGGCGGAAACTATCTCTTTTACTTTCTTTTCAATGACAAATCTTTTATAGCCCTCAGCTCCGCAGCCTTCCTCCGCCCATTTATCATAAAAATGCCCCTGATAAACCGCGTGATAGGTGGGATAAATATCGGGCGCCGCCTGCGTTTGTCCGGTCAGCAAAACAGGGGCAAGCTTCGACGCGCCTGCCGCCCGGCTGCGTTCCTCGGGGCTCAGCTTTCCATCGTAGCGGTTTTTAAACGCTTTTACATATTCCTTGTCCGTGATTATTTGATAATCATTACAGCCCGTGCCCTTCATGCCGCCTACGACATAACCTTCCAGCCGAACAGATTTATCCTTAAAAAAACCGGGAGCTGTTTTCAGCAGTCCGACCGCTTCTCTGACCGTATAAACCTTATCTTCTTTCTCCGCCGTTGAAATACCGCCGGGCTCTGCGTCCAGTTCCTTATTGCCGGCTGTTATCAATAATACACTCAATAGTCCAAAGATTATCGATAAAAACTTCCGTTTATTACCCATATATCTCCCACTGCAATCGGGACGGCTGAACAAATAGTTTTAAAAAGTCTCGGTTTTGGCGTAGTCATTAGCAAGAAGATTTTCCTGCTTGCGGTTCTTGCCGGTGATTTTTAAATTGCGATGAGTTATACTTGGCTTTGACCCTACAATTTTTTCAGAAGCCGTAAATCACCCCGTATTAAAGCTTCTTTTTTCTTTCGGGTCCACCGTTTTATTTGGGCTTCTCTTTTTAATGCCAGAGATTGCGCTGGATGAGACTCTTTCCAAAGCAGTTTTACCGGTCCGAATATGCTGGTATACTTTCCCGCGTGTTTTGAATTATGCTCTTTAATTCGGCGCTCTATATCGCATGTGCTGCCGGTGTAAAAAGATTTATCGGCACATTCAACTATATAAACAAACCATTTATCTGGATTGGCCGTTGAACTCATTTTATCTGGATTCGACTCGCCTCACTTTAATTACTTGTGGTGAGCGAGCCTGTAAGGCGAGTCAAAGCTCTCGACAAAAAACAACCTATGATTTGGTTCGACTCTCTTCGTTCGCTCACCATGGATTCGACTCGCCTCACTTTAATTACTTGTGGTGAGCGAGCCTGTAAGGCGAG
>CAZFMJ010000037.1:0-14302 GCA_964520045.1 uncultured Elusimicrobiales bacterium
TGGTAGAACACGACCTTGCCAAGGTTGAGACGTGGGTTCGATTCCCATCGCCCGCTCCATATAATATGCCATTAGGCGTTCCTTCCAAAACAAAATGAAGATCCTTATCGTGGGTTCGGGCGGAGTTGAATATGCGCTGGCATTGGGCATAAAAAAATCAAATCCCGGCGTTAAACTTTTTTGCGTTCCCGGCAATGTGGCGATGTCTGAATGGTGCGAGAGGGTTTCTATAAATCCGGTTGATCTAAAAGGTATCGTCAATTTTTCCGTGCGCGAAAAGATAGATCTATGCGTCATTTGTCCTATCTCCGCGCTTTCCGCCGGACTGGCGGATATGCTTTTATCGGCGGGAATAAAAGTATTGGGCCCTTCCAAAAAATCCGCGTTAATTGAATCCAGCAGATCTTTTGCATTGAATTTTATGAAAAAACATAGAATGCAATGCCCTGATTTCCGCGTATTTGAGGATTGCGAGCGCGCCAAAGAATATATAGCCGCTCTGAATCCGTTCCCCGGCAAACTTATAATAAGGCCTGACGGTTTGTCATGGAAAAGCGCAACGGCTGCGGCGTCGTCAAAAGAAGAAGCGATAGCGGTTGTTAACAGGTTTATGAAAGAGGGGGCCGCCGGCCGGGACGGCGAACGCATTATTATCGAGGAAAATCTCGAGGGCGTCGGTATTTCCTTTACCGCCCTATGGGACTCCAACGCAGTGTTATTGCTGCCGGTTTGCGAGGTATTTGAAACTTTAAATCCGGCGGGCGGAGTATCCGGAACGTTTTTCTGGGGAGCCAGCGCTCCCTATGCCTGGCGTGAGTCCGAATATAAAAATAAAATGGAACAGCTTTGCAAGGCCGCCGTCAATGTGTTAAAGGCGGAGGCGATTTCATACGGCGGCATTTTACGCATAGACGCCGTCGTTACCGGGCGGGGGCTCAGGCCTTGCGGATTCGGCGCCGCTTTTTCCGGAGCCGCCGTTCAAACCCTTCTGCCGCTTATAAAAAACGATATTTTACAGCTGCTTTTGTCCGTCGCGGATCTAAAGCTTGAAAAGGAAAAAATAAAACTGGAAAACCGGTTCAGCGTATGTGTTATTATGACTTCCTGCGGATACCCCGATCTGGCATGTAGGACCGGGAAAATAATTTCAGGCCTTGAAACGATCGGGGAAGACGATGCCTTTGTTTTTTATGACTGCATCGATACGTCAAAGGGGCATTGGGTTACCGCCGGCAAAGAAGTGTTTGAGATAGTGGGAATCGGCGCGACCATGGAAGAGGCAAGAAAAAAGGCATATGATACGATCGGAAAAATACGCTACGAGGGAATTTCTTTCCGCAAAGACATCGGTGAAAGTCTTACCGTTTCTGCCGTTTAAAAAACAAAAAAACAACGCCCGTAAGCATTAGCAGCCAGCCCGCTATTTTTGCTGTTTTTATCCATATTCCGTCCGCGGACTCCGCGATAATAGCCGGCACCGGTTTTGAAATAAGCCGCTGCGGCATAAAATCCGCATGGCCGTCCGCAGTGCCGGAATCCGTTTCCGGGTTTGAGGAAGAGAGCGCCTGAAAAAGAGGGACCGGCGAGGTTTTATAAGGATTTCCTATGTTTATCCCTTCGGAAGAGCGGCCGCAGGTATCGGTCCTTGAGGTGCAGCCGGCGGGCGGGGCTATGTCGACAAACGAGTCGGGCATTGATAAAGTATTCGAATTTTCCCGCGTCTGCTCCGCCCCAAAGCAGGCATGCCCGGCAAAAATCATGACAAATAAACCAAAGCGCAAAAAGTTTAACCGCAAAGAATTTACACAAAGATTATAGACCGGTGACTGTTCCTTAAGCGCCATGCCAATGACCCGGCCCGATAATTTATTTTCCGTCATCTCCGTCATCGTTACCCTGCGTCCTCTGTGGCTGCTTTGCGTTCTTTGCGGGTGAAACCGATTTTGAGCGGCCTGTACCCCGAATTCTGTCTGTATGCCGTAATACTTTATGCGGCATAGAGAGGATCATTTGTCTAGGCGGCCCACTCTGCGCTTCTCCCTAAAAAAGGAGGCGGGCGGGCGTCCATGCGCATTTTTGGCCTTGCTCCAGGCGGGGTTTTCAGTTACCCCCCGCGTCGCCGCGGGAGAGGTGCGCTCTTACCGCACCTTTTCACCCTTGCTCCGCAAAAACAAGCGCGGAGCGGTATTTTTTCTGTTGCACTGTCCATCCGCGCGGGATATTGCCCGCGCAGTCTCGTCTTTCGGCGAGCGCCATACCCTTTGGAGTTCGGAAGTTCCTCCCGCGAACTGAAGCTCGCGGGCGATCCCCCGGCCGCTCAAAAATCGGTTTTTCCCGGATAAAAAACAGGTAAATATAATGTCGGATTAGTTTTTTAGAATTCGGTTTTTGTGTTCGTCAAGAATTTTGTTCGCCAGTTTGTCGGCCAGAGTGTTTATTTCCCGCGGAATATGAGCCACGCACAGCCGGTTAAAAAAGGAAGCTCTGCTTTTGATCTTGAGCATAAACTCCGCCAGCTCGGGTTTCTTTATTTTATAAATTCCGTTGAACTGTTTTACAAGAAGTTCCGAATCCGAAAAAAGCGAAACTTCGGACGCGCCTATTTTTTGGGCGGCGTCAAGAGCGAGCCAGAAAGCGCTGTATTCGGCGAAATTATTTGTGCAGGTGCCCAAAAATTTTCCGGCTTCCTTTATTACGGAACCGGCGTCGTCAAATATTACCGCGGCGGCCGCTCCCGGTCCGGGATTGCCGCGCGAAGCTCCGTCTATGAAAATTTTAAGCTTCATGATGACGGCGCGTCTTCGGCCGGCTGAGGATCGTTCAAAAACCCGGGAGAATAAATTATTCGCTGGCAATTGTCGCAGATAACGATAGCGTCCTTCTTGCGGATATCTACCGCCGCCTGCGGCGGCAGGGCCATATTGCATCCCCCGCAAACGGCCCCGCTCACTTCTTTGGCGTCGCGCTGTTTTACCGCCGCCACGGCCAGCCCCCGCTTCTGTTTTCTGATATATTCATACTTTACCAGCGCTTCGGGGGGGATCTGTCCCAAGAATGCCGCGCGCTCCGCATCCAGCGAGTTTGTGGACGCTTCCAGTTCTTTCTCACGCGCAAGAAGAGCCGTTACGGCGCTCTGCGTGCGTTTTTCCGCTTCCTGAAACTCCTTCTGGAACATTTTTTCCTGCAAAACGGCATTATCCAGCTGTTCCAGCGTTTCCAGAATTTCGGTTTCAAAATTATCTTTTTCTGTTTTCGCTTTTTCAATTTCGGTCAGCAGGGCCTTGAACGCGTCGTTCGATTTAACCTGATTGAGTTCAACCTGATGCTTCGCTATCGCCTGTTCCCTTTCGCTTACGGCAAGCTCCTTTTCTTTTTTCAGCAGCTGCAGTTTTGATGAAGATTCTTTTCCGGAGACGGCAAGATTTTTTTGGGCTTCCAAAGCGTCTTTCAGCTCCTGAATTTGGGCGGGGATGTTTTCCAGCTCAACTTTAAGTCCGTCCAAAGCTTTATCTTTTTCCTGAAGCTGAACAAGCAGTTTTATGCCTTTTGCCGGAATTGCGGTCATGGTTCCTTTAAAAACGAAGTTGAGATACTTAATTATAGCATTAATGAAATATCTTGCCGACCTGAAGTCTTTGGGGCGGTTTAACGATTTTGTATACTTCAATAATGGCGATAAAATCGCGCAAAGTGCTCTGCGCGGCGGTTTACGTTTTTATCTTCCTTATTTCCCCATCCGCTTATGCCGCGGGGGGGGGCGGAAGAGCCGAAAAGGCGTCTCAGCTGGTGCAGGGGCCGCGTTTCATCGTTTCTTCTGGAATTTTTTCCGAAGCGCCGCTTTATATAGTTCTCGTAGAAAACAGCATGGCTGATTCCGAATCGTATCAGATTTTGTCGGCGCTCAAAGAAGTTCTGGATCCGGATGAAATTCAGGAGGGAGACGAATATTCGATAGTATGCGCCGTGGGCGGGGAATTCAAATATCTTACGGTCATGCATAACCTTAAGCGGTATTCGGTGTTTAAAAGCCTTGAAGGCAAATATATCCCGGACGTGCGTAAAGTGCCTATAAGCACAAAAAGAAAAAGCGCTTCCGGCTCGATCCATGCCTCGCTTGCGGAATCCATGGGCGCTTCCGGGTTTTCCAGGCCGATCATCCTTCAATTCGCCGATATTTTCGCGTGGAGCATCGATTTCTTCAATGATCTGGAAAAAAACGACAGATATTTCCTGATATGGGAGGACAATATGACTCCCGCCGGAAATATTACGGAAAGCAGAATATTGGCCGCGGCCTACGTTGGCAGGCAGACGGGCAGGAAAACGGCGGTTTTTTTTGAAAACGAATATTACAGCGTGAACGGGGAATCCCTAAAAAATTTATTTTTAAGGGCGCCGCTTGATTATCGGAGAATATCGTCCTATTTTTCCAAAAAAAGATTTAATCCCGTTCTCAGGCGCTTTATGCCGCATCTTGGAATAGACTATTCCGCCCCGATCGGAACACCTGTTTCAAGCGTCGCGTCCGGACGCGTGGTTTTTGCCGGATGGCAGCGCGGATTCGGGAATTACGCGGAGGTAAAGCATAATTCAAAATATCTGTCGGGGTACGGCCATCTGTCAAGATTCGCAAAAGGGATTAAAACGGGCGCTTATGTGAAACAGGGCAAAATCATAGGTTATGTCGGCATGACGGGCAATACGACCGGGCCTCATTTGGATTTTCGGATAAAAGACAGGGGGCAATGCGTTAATTTTCTTAAACTCAGAAACCGCGTGGCGTCGGGCGGTCTGATCAGCAAAAAAAAACGGGCTGAATTTCAAAAGGCTACGCGCGGCCTGGTTCAGGAATTAAATCAGCTTATCAAAGCCGGAAGTTAGCGCGGGGAGGAAAACGAAGATGTGGAACTATACGGATAAGGTGATGGACCATTTTAAGAATCCGCGCAATGTCGGCTGGATTGAAGATGCGGACGCCGTGGGGGAGGTGGGCAACATAGTATGCGGAGACGCCCTGCGCCTCGCGCTTAAAATCGATAAAACCTCGGAAAAAATAACGGACGCCAAATTCCAGACTTTCGGGTGCGGCAGCGCCATCGCTTCTTCATCCGCTTTGACCGAAATGATAAAAGGAAAAACTATCGGCGAAGCGTCCAAAATAACGAATCAGGATATAGTGTCTTATCTCGGGGGACTTCCGGCGGAAAAAATGCATTGTTCCGTCATGGGAAGAGAGGCTTTGGAGGCGGCGATAAACAATTACAGGGGGCGGACGCCGGAGAAAGAGTCCGTTCCCGGGGACAAGGTGGTATGCAAGTGCTTCGGCGTTACCGACGGCAAGATACTCAGGGCCGTCAAGGAAAACAAACTGACCGCCGCCGGGCAGGTTACCAATTATACCAAGGCCGGTGGAGGATGCGGAAAATGCATTCCCGATATTGAAAAACTTTTAGCCGGGTTTTGGGCTAAGCATAAGGTTGTTCCCCAGTCCCCGCCGCAAAAACCCGCCAAAATGACCATTATCCAGAAAATACACGCCATAGAGGATGTTATTTCCAAAGAAATAGCCCCCCAGCTTCAGCTTGACGGAGGTTCTATCGAGATGGTCGACATAGAAGGAAATGTGGTCAAGGTTAAGCTGATGGGCATGTGCAAAGGCTGTCCGGGCTCGCCGTTCACTTTAAAATCCCTTGTTGAAAAAAGGCTCAGGGAAATAATAGACGATTCCCTGCGCGTGGAAGAGGTTTAAATGAATACAATTTATCTAGACAATAACGCTACCACAAAAACGGACGAGGAAGTAAAAAAGGAAATGGAGCCGTTCTTCTGCGGATTCTACGGTAATCCTTCCAGCATGCACGCGTTCGGCGGCAACGTTCAGAAATACATAGACGCGGCGAGGGAAAAAGTCGCGGGGCTCGTAGGAGCAGCGGACCCCGGCGAAATTATTTTTACAAGCTGCGGCACGGAAAGCGATAATACCGCCGTTTGGGCGGCCCTGCGCACCCATCCCGACAGGCGGCATATAATCACCAGTAGGGTAGAGCATCCGGCGGTTTTAAATCTTTGCCATTTTCTTGAATCGCAGGGATACGCCGTCACTTATATTTCTGTTGATTCGGATGGCAGGCTGGATATGGACCACCTCAAAAAATCCGTAACCGGCAATACGGCCGTGGTTTCTCTGATGTATGCGAACAATGAAACCGGCGTAATTTTTCCCGTCGAAGAGGCCGCGCGGATAGCCAAATCCAAAGGCAGTATTTTTCATACCGACGCGGTTCAGGCGGCAGGCAAAATCCCGATCGACCTTAAGTCCTCCGCCATAGACATGCTTTCTTTGTCGGGTCATAAAATTCATGCTCCGAAAGGCATAGGGGCGCTGTATGTGAAAAAGGGAACAAGATTCATGCCTTTTATGATGGGCGGCCATCAGGAAAGGGGCCGGCGCGCCGGAACCGAGAATGTGCCGTATATCGTGGGGCTCGGCAAAGCCGCCGAGCTTGCCGGCCGGCATATGAATGAAAATAAATCCGCCGTGGAAGCTTTGCGGGACAGGCTTGAGCGCGGTTTGATCGAGGCGATCCCCAATACAAAAAGAAACGGGCACGAGCGGGAGAGGCTTCCCAATACCGCGAATGTGAGCTTTGAATATGTGGAGGGAGAATCCATTCTGCTTTTGCTTAGCGAAAAAGGAGTGGCGGCCTCTTCGGGGTCCGCCTGCACCTCGGGCTCGCTCGAGCCGTCTCATGTGTTAAGGGCGATGGGCGTTCCCTATACCTTTGCCCACGGTTCGGTGCGGTTTTCCCTCAGCCGCCTCAGCACGCGGGAGGAGATAGATTTTGTTCTGGCCGAGATGCCTTCCATAATAAAGCGGTTAAGGGATATTTCGCCGTTCAGGGACGGCGCTCCTGTTTTCGGGCAGGAATGCGATGCATGCAGGGGACATTGCGGACGTTAAAAGTTATATAATATCTTCAGACGCGCCCGTAGCTCAGTTGGTTAGAGCAATCCGCTCATAACGGATGGGTCGTAGGTTCAAGTCCTACCGGGCGCAGTTTATCCCTTCTCTCCGCTCAGATAGGTAGTAACAATTCCCAAAGATAGTTTTGCCAGCTCCGCGTATTTTTCCGGCGGTATCGTTTCGGCTCTCAGGGCGGGGTCTATTCCGGCGAATTTCAATATTCCGGATATTTCGGGCTTGCTGCATTTTAACGCTTTGACTATGGAATTCAGCACGGTTTTTCTTTTGTGCATGAAAGCAAGCCGGGCTATTTTAAAAAATCTTTTTTCCTCCTCTTTCCCTCCGAAAAACGGCGTTTTCCTTTTTTGAAAATGCAAAACCGCCGAATCGACTTTGGGCTTCGGGATAAAATTTGATCTTGAGACCTCCATTATCCATGAAACATCCGCCCGCGTCTGGGCCGACAGCGAAAGCATGCCGTATCTGGAGGTCCCGCACGGCGCTATTATTCTTTCGGCGACCTCTTTCTGGAACATCAGCACGGCGGAATTAAAACGGGGCCAATCCAGCAGTTTCTGCAGGATAGGGGAAGCTGCGGCATAGGGAAGGTTGCCGGCGAAGTGGATCTCCGCGTGTTTCGGAACAAGCTCCGAAATATCGGTTTGAAGAAAATCGGCGCGCACGATATTTACGGATCTTGATCCGCCGTATTTCTTCTCCAGATGCTTGACCATTTCGGGATCTATTTCCACCGCGATAACCCTGCCCGCAAATCGCGCCGCCAGGAAATCCGTGAGAAATCCCTTTCCCGGACCGATTTCCACCAGAATATCAAAAGGATTTTTTTTGCAGGTTTGAGCTATTCTTTCCGCGACCAGCGGATTGTTCAGGAACACCTGGCTGTATTTCCTCATAAATTTTACGCGTCCCTCAGACGGCGTTTCAGATCTTCCGCCGCTTTCCACACGTCTCCCGCGCCTATGGTGAGCAGGAGGTCTCCCTTTTTAAGGTGTCTGATAAGATCAACGGGACGCGTAAATGGGAAGGCCGGTATCCCTGCTTTTCTCGCAGAATTTAAAATTAATCCGGAGCTGATCCCTTTCATGGCTTTTTCTCCGGCCGGATAGATGTCCATGACATAAAGCATGTCGCATCCCTTAAAACTTCTTCCCAGTTCTTTGTGGAGGGCGGCCGTTCTGGTGTATCTGTGGGGCTGGAAAACCGCCGCAAGCCTTTCGTATTTAAAACCCCTGCATATAGATTTTATCACGGCCTTTATTTCAGTCGGATGATGCCCGTAGTCGTCGATGAAATTGATCCCTCCCGCGGCGCCCAGCTTTTCCATTCTGCGCCCGACTCCGGCAAAACCGGCAAGGCCTTTCGCGAGGCTTGAAAAATCAAAACCCAGAAAAATTCCGCAGGCCATTACGGCAAGGGCGTTAAGCACATTGTGTTCTCCGCATGCCTGAATTTTTATATTTCCGGCCTTGCGTCCGCATCTCCATGCCTGAAAGCTTGAGCCGGACTCATTAATCTTAATATTACGCGCCTGCCAGTCCGCGGTTCTGCTTAGGCCGTAAGAAATAACGCGCGTTTTGATCTTTGGAAGCAGAGAAGCGGCGTTCTTATCATCCGCGCAGATAATAGCCGCTCCCAAAGGCTGAATCTTCGACAAATGGTCGACAAATGCCTGTTTGAGCTCTCGCATACTGCCGTAATGGTCCAAGTGATCGGTGTCTATGTTCGTGACTATCGCGGCCAGGGGAGACATGTATACGAACGAACCGTCGGATTCGTCCGCTTCCGCCACAAAATAATCTCCAGAGCCCAGCTTGGCGTTTGAGCCGATATTTTTAAGAACCCCGCCCGTTATTATTGTCGGGTCCGCCCCCGCGGCCTGCAGGGCGACCGCAGCCATTGAAGTGGTGGTGGTTTTGCCGTGGGTTCCGGCCACTGTTATGGTTTTTTTCATCTGGGCGAGATTGGCCAGCATGACGGCCCGTTCCAGAACCGGTATTTTTGTTTTGAGCGCTTCCTTAATTTCGGGGTTTTTTTCGTTTATAGCTGAACTTGCCACGACAAGATCCGCATGGCGGATATTCTTCGGCGAATGACCGAGGTATATTCCCGCGCCGGCTTTTGCGAGTTTCCGGGTTATTTCATTCTCCTGAATGTCGGAGCCCGAAACTTTGTAGCCCAAATTCAGCAGAAGCTCCGCTATCGCGCTCATGCCTATTCCGCCTATCCCCGTGAAATGGATGGTCCCGGATTTTAAGGCGGCAAGATTAATATTTTTGTCTGTTGAGAATTTCATCGGCCCAGTATTTTACCCATATTTTCGTTACGGACAGGACGTGAGTATAAGTGTCTTTTTCCAAAGTAAAAACTTTTGTGTCATCCATGCGGGCTATGGAATCGGTAAACGGCTGGGAGCCCCTGCGTATGGTGGCCAGAACGGGGCATGGAGAAGACAGGCACTCGACGGTGGTCGAGCGGAATTTCTCCGAGAACATTTCCATGGCGCCTATTTCGTCTATAACTATTATTTTCTGCTCGCGCAGGCCTTTGAGCATCGAGGCTATGGCTATTTCCTCAAGCGCCTTGAGGTCGATCCCGTATTTGTTCAGCCTTACCGGCGACGCCAGTCTTTTCGACGCAAAAAGCCCTTTTTTGCCGTCCAAGGATTTTATCAAAAATCCTTCGCGCGCGCCCGCTGTTTTGACTTCTTCCGTGAGAAATCCGCAGGATGCGGACGGATAAGGAAAAACAGCGTCTTTGACAAGAGTGGTTTTGCCCACCGACGGAGTGCCGGTAATTATAAAATTTTTGCAAAAGCCGGTCATCGGATAAATTATATCTTTTTTATATTTGCGATGGAGGAGAAAAAATATAATGAAAAAATATAATATAATTACAGAGGAAAAAAACCGCAGACGGCTTACGGGGATGGCGGAATAAACGATAAAAAGGAAAAATCATGGAAATTGAAATACCGCGTAAAATAAAGTTGACAAAGAAACATGTGGTTGTTCTTTTTTTAATAGGTCTTATGGCTTTCGGTTATGAAAAAATGGGAAGCGAGACCCTGACCCTTCACGCGTATTATCCTTCGCCTGTGGGTATTTACACAAGGCTTGTGAGCACGGGCAACGCCACTTTTTCAAAGAACAGGGGTAGTGTGGTTTTAGTCCCGGAAACCAATACGGCAAACGGTCAAGTAAGCATCGGCACAAAATCGCCGGAGGCTGGATTTAAATTGTATGTTGTGGGCAATACTAATATCAAGGGCGATTTGACCGTGAAAAATATAACCGGCGATAATCTTAATATCAAGCGAATATGTTTTAACGGCGTTTGTTTAGACGCATGGCCCGCTGCACCTGCTCCCGCCCCTGCTCCCGCCCCTGCTCCTCCTCCGGGGCCGCAGCTTTACCAGTGTCCGACTACGAATATTGGCGGAGGGTATTGCGGAAACTGTTTAGGGCAGGTGTCGACCAGTGCTACGTGTACGTATTGGGAGTGCTCGACGGGTGTTTATCAAACCGGGTATTGTTCTCCCATATAATATATAGCGGAGGCAATGCGCAACTAAAACGCGCGGAGCGAGACTGCTGGCGCGGTTCTATCTCGTAGTTTTTTCTGTTAGCTGTCTGGCGGTCAAGCTGTCCCGCCGTCTAGCCCCCTACCTTGCCTCTTTTGTTTCTGGTGCTGTCGTTATTCATACCTAAGCGCTTCCACTGGGTCTAGTTTCGACGCCTGCCAGGCGGGATAAATGGCGAAAATAAAACCCGTGAAAACGGCTGCGGCCAAAGAGACTATAAGCGACCACCACGAGATACTCATCTGTCCTCTGATAGAAGCGTTTTGATTCATAAAATATATACCGATACAGCCGATGCCTAGTCCGGCTACTCCTCCGCATAACCCGAGAGACATGGCTTCCATGACAAATTGAAGCAGTATGTCCGACTTCGCCGCGCCTATCGCCCGCCGTATGCCTATTTCTTTTATTCTTGAGTAAATTGTCGCAAGCGTAACATTCATTATTCCTATGCCTCCGGCGAGAATAGCTACGATTCCAATCGCCAGCACCGCGATCATAAAGGCGCGCTGTTCATTCAATATTTTCTGAAGGGTTTCGCGGTAATCCGTGATTTCATAATCTTCTTCGCCGCGGTGGCGGAATTTAAGAATCTGTTTTATCTTTTGCATCGCCATGGGCACGGATTTTTCTTTTCCGGTGTCAATGGTTATTTCATCAATCGTATTTTGACTGTCATTTTCCGTGTATCTCCTGCCGGCCGGATTAAAGGTATATTTTAAATAGGTTGTTATGGGAACATATATCGTTCCGTTGCCGCCGTAGCCGGACCCGAACCACCGCGGGTCTTTATCTTTTGGCGGTTCCCGGATAATGCCGATAACGGTGTATAAATGACTGCCGATCCGGGCTTGCTTGCCGAGCAAATCATGGCGCTGTATATATTCCTGAAACGGAGAGGTTCTGAACCATCTTGCCCAGAACGGTTTTTTCCCCGCCCAGCCTCCAGGCTCTTGCAGTACGCACACTCTTGAGCAATGATCCATATCATATTGGTTTATAAACCTTCCGCTTAATTTGTATACCCATTCGCGTTTTGTCCATTGCGGAGTTATTCCCCACACAACAATGCCTTTTTCAACAAGTTTGTCGTAATAGAAATGGCCGCCCCATTGCCGGGCCACCGGAGAAACCATATAAAGTTCCGGCATTTGCCGGGCAATGCTTTTTGCGTCATCATGGGTAAGCCCCGGAGAAAGCCCCTTCGACACATAATTACGCTTCATCTCTATGGTCATTCTGCCCGGCCCCATAAGTTCAAGGGCTTTTGTCATCCGCTGATTCATGGCGGTTACCTGCGTAAGGGTGAAGAGTATGGAGGCCGTGCCTATGGCTATTGAAAAAAAGCTTAAAGCCGACCGCGTTTTATGGCTGTAAATTTCCAGGCCCGCCGTCCGCACAGATTCAAAAATTCTCATAATTATTCAATAAGGCCGTCGCGCAGTTTTATTTGTCTGTCCGCGCAGGCCGCCACATTCGGGTCATGCGTTACAAGCAGTATCGTTTTGCCTTCTTTATGCAGACTGCCGAGTAAATCCATTATTCCTCTGCTTGAGGCTGAATCAAGATTGCCGGTGGGCTCGTCGGCAAGAATAAGCAGTGGGTCGTTCGCCAGCGCTCTTGCTATGGCCACCCGCTGGCGTTCTCCACCCGAAAGCTCAAGCGGGCTGTTCTTTTCTTTGCCGGCAAGTCCTGTTTTTTTCAGGAGTTCCTCCGATTTGGCTTTTCTCTCCTGTTTTGAAAGGCCGTTGTAAACCATGGGCAAGGCCGTATTTTCCAGCGCTGAAAGCCGGGGCAGAAGGTTGAACGATTGAAATATAAATCCGATTTTTTCCCGGCGCAGGATAGAGCGTTTATAATCATTCAACCGCGACGCGTCTTTGCCGTCAAATAAATATCTGCCCTCCGTAGGTTTGTCCAGCAGGCCAAGAATGCCCAGCAGTGTGGATTTTCCGCATCCGGACGGCCCCGTTATAGCGCAGAATTCGCCCGTGTTTATCGAAAGGGATATTCCGCTCAATGCTTTGAACGCGGTTTTATCCGAGCCGTATGTTTTTATGATAGATTCGCAGTGTAATAACATGGTATTTTCAACTATACAGCGATTAAAATATAGAACGCTGATGACGCTGATTAGTATGATAATCGCGGATAATTATAAACATTAAGAAATTGCGGAACAAGTTTTTATAAACCAAAAAAATCATGTTTAATCATAAAAATCAGCGTCATCAGCGTTCTACCTATTGTTAATGAACAGGTGTTTTTATTTTTTGGTTTCATCCGGGGGTTTTTCGGTGAAAACCTTATCGTTTTCTTTTAGCCCGCTTAAAATTTCAATGTCGGTTTCGCTTCGCAGTCCTGCTTTTACCGCTGTTTTTTGAGGTTTTTTCCCCGGTCCTGACGCGAGATACACAAAAGTTTCATTGGTTTCCTCAAATAATGCCGAAAGCGGAATTTTAACGGCATTTTTTCTGCTATCCAGCACGGCTTCTACCCGCGCCGTCATTCCGGGCCGTAAACCGGGATGGGTTTTACTAAGAGAGACCTCTATCGTAAACATTTTAACGCCGGTATTGTCTTTTTCAGCCTGCGGAGATATAAGCGATACCATTCCGATAAAGGGCGTTCCGGCAAGGGCATCTATGGTTATATCGACCTTCATGCCTTCATTAAGCTTTAGAATGTCCATTTCGCTGATCTTCATTTTAACTATAAGTTTTTTAAGATCGGCGACCCGCATAAGATATGTGGGAGAGCCGTAATCATAAAGCCCGTTAACCCTGTCTCCGGCCTTGGCAAAATATGATTTTCCGTTTTGAGTGTCGTCGGTGTATTTCATTATTATTCCGTCCATGGGAGCGGTTATCGTTACCGGCACATATTTTTCGGATTCGCTCTTTCCGGGCTGTATAACGGCTATTTTGTCTCCCGACCGGACGCGTCCTCCTTCCTCGACAAAAAGTTCCGTGATCCTGCCGGTAGCCGGAGAAGCTATATCGACGGGATTTTTCGGAGTCACTTCTCCGGCATCCTGAAACTTTAATTGAATATCCCCGCGCGTTACGGCTGCAAGATTTTCGGGCTCGGCGCCTTTGTTTTTGCCCGATTTATAGCGTTTATAGCCCAGCCACCCGCCCAGGCCTATCGCTAAAATAACAATTACCCATATAATTTTCTTCCAACCGAAAAAATGACGTTTCATTGTTCCCCCCAAATCCTGTCTCCGGCCGACATCAAATACTGCAGTCGGCTTATAATTGCGCTGTTTAGGGCTTGGGCGCGTTCCACCTGCGCTTCCACGTAGTCCAGTCTGGACTGGGCGAGCCTTATTACATCGGCTATGCCCTGGCGGTAGTGCTCTTCAACCATTTCAAGATTTTTTTGGGAAATTTCTTCTTTTCTCGCGGCGATTTCATATGAGCGCAGGGCGTTTTCCAGCGAGATGTACGCCGAATATACTTCGCTTTTGACCTGACGAGATGCGGCGTCAAGCGCGTCGCTTTGCCTGCGGGAAAGAGCTTTGGCGGAGTCAATTTTCAATTTCTGGCTTATAAAATTAAATCCAAAAGGAAGCGAAAAAGAAACCGAAAGATTGTAATTCGGATTCGGAATTCCGGAGGAGGGAATGCCTATCCCGAACAATCCCTGTCTTGTCCAGTTCATGTCCGCGCTTAAATAGGGAAGCGATGCCCGGCCCGTCTGAAGAACGCTTGTCTCCGCCTTTTTCAGCAGAG
>CAZFMJ010000037.1:14312-26234 GCA_964520045.1 uncultured Elusimicrobiales bacterium
GCCCGGCCGTTTAACAGCTCCGGCCTTTGCGAAAGCCCGCGGTTGGTGGCGGCTTTAATGTCTGAAACGGAAGACGTGTCTATCTGGACGCCGTCGGAGATCAAAACTTCTTCGGAGGGGTCATTGTCCAGAAGAACGTTAAATTTCATTCTCGCCGATTCATAGGCGTTAATCGCTCCCGATTCCCTCAGTCTGCTTGAGAGAAGATCGGTCTCGCTTTTAAGCAGGTCGGAGAGGCTTTTGAACCCGGTTTTATACTGGTCGTTCGTGAGATTATACTGCTCTTCCTGCGCTTTCTTGCTGCTTTTTGCCACGGCAAGAAGTTTTTGCTTAAGCAGAAGGTCATAAAACGCTGTATGCGCCTCAAACGCGCCGGCTTGTTTCTGCGTTTCAAGTTCCCATTCCGCGGATTCGGTTTCCAGCCCGGCCTGTTTTGTTTTATAGTAATCCTCAAAGGTGTTGAAAAGATTCCAGTTCAGCGAAGTTGAAAATCCGGAATTACGCCTAGTTACCTCAAAATCCGCAAAATTATAGTTGTTGTTGAGAGCGTGTCCGTAGGGATATGTGACCGCGGAGAAGGAAAGGGCCGGCAAAAATGCGTCGGCAAGACCGGCTGAATACAAAGACCTGGAGGAATTGAGTTTTTCCAGCGCCCTTTTTATTTCCGGCGACTTTTCAAGCGCCGCCCGCACATAAGCGCCGTTCGTCCATTCCTGCGCGTAACATTTTACCTGTAAGCCAAGTGTTGCTGTCCCAAGAAATACAAGATAAACAACTTTATTCATAAGATAAATTTCCCGCTTTCCCTTTCCATCTACCGTCTACCATCTACCGTTTACCGTCCGCTGTCTTTATATTCGACGGCAGTCTCAGCCATTTAAGATTGTCTTTCGCCGTTTTGTTTTTCGGGTTGACCCTCAGCGTTTCCTCGCATGCGGATATGGCCATGTTTTCATCGCCTTTCTCAACCCATGCCACCGCGGAGCCGAGTCTGCCCAGTTCCGCGGAGCCGGCGGATACGGCTTTTGAAAAACTTTCAAGGGCCGAATCGGGCTCGCCGAGTATTACCTGCCCCAGGCCCAATAGTATGAAATTTATCCCGTTTGTTCTATTTAAATCCGGCCGGTCTTCGTACAGGGAAGGCAGGGCTTCCTGTATGAGATCCAGCCATGCGGAGCCCATGACCCAAAGCCCCATATCATTGCCTACCGCCCGCGGCTGATATGCCACGGTTCCTATTTTCTGCGGGTCTTTATTTTCCGCCCGCTTGAATTTTTTCTCTATGGCGTCTTCTCTGCCGGGTATGCCGGATTTAATATTCATGGACATGCGCAGATCGGAATCTGCGGGGGTGTCTTTCAGGGCTTTATTTAACTCCTGTTCGATTTTGGCTATGGCGGCGGCCCTTGTTTTTGAGTCCGAAACGGGGATCATAAATTCCCTTCTGGCCCCCATTATTTTGGGAAGGGGTCCCTCGGCTTTTTCAAGAGCGTTTTTCAGCGAAGAGCCTTCTTTCGGCTTGGCTATTACCAATTCGGGTTTTGGAAGATAAAATAATTCCACCTGAACCCTGCTTTCCTGATTAAGGGGGATCTTTTCAAGATTTTTCAGCAGAGGCTCCAGCGGTCCGGAACGGGGCTTATTCAAGGGTTTCAGTTCGCCGGCGTCTTGCGGCGCATTATTTGTTCCGGAATATGCAAGGGAAAGCCCGATGCTTTCCCCCTTATTAGGCAGAAGCCGGAACGCATCCCGCAGTATTTCAACGGCTTCGGCGGTGTTCCCCTCTTTTACAAGAAGCAGGGCAAGCCTGAATCTGGCCACCGAATCCATAGGTTTTATGCTTATCGCCCTGCGGTATAAGGCGGCGGCGTTTTTATAAAGACCCAGCCGTTCCTTTACCGCCGCGAGCTCCAAAATCGCGTCTTCGTATCTGCCGTACTTTTTTACGGCGTTTTCGAAAGACTCTTCGGCGTCGGTGTCTCTGCCCAGCCTGCTGTAAAGGCTTCCGAGCTGGAAATGATAAAGCGGATTGTCCGGATCAAGGCCGGCGGCCTGCCTGAAGTGGCGCAGGGCGGAATCTGCGTTTCCCATGGATTCGTAAATCGAGCCGAGGTCCATGTGGATATCCGCCCGCTGAGGGGCCAATTTTTCGGCTTCGGAAAACTCGGCAAAAGCGGCCGCCGTGTCGCCCTTCCATGCATGAGCTATTCCCATAAGCTGATGCGCCTGCGCATTCGTGGGGTTTATTTTCAGCCCTTCGGAAAATTCCAGCATGGCGGCGTCGATTTGCCCCGCCCAGTAAAGAGCCGTGCCCAGCATGATGTGGGTTTGGGCATTGCCGGGATTTTCCACCGCGGCTTTGGCAAATTCATTGACAGATTCCGGATAATACCCGGCCTCCAGAAGGGCGTATCCCTTTTGCATGTTGATTTGGGACTGTTCCTGCATAATGCGTTCCCATACAGTGTCATATTTTTCCGGAGCGGACACCGCGGCATGCATTGGGCGAGCTGTCATAGAGGAAATTAATATATATAACGATATTTGTCCGGATAAAACCGCAAATTCTGCCCTCCTCTGTCCCCTTTTGCCTATAAGCGGGAGAAGAGCAATGCGGGCAGGAAGGGATTGAAAGGATATAGACATAAATTTTAACGATACCGCATATGTTTGAACGGGCAGATATCGCCGGTATTAACGGAAAAATTATTTTGTTTTCCCAAGGCAATTGCGCCGAGATTATTATTTTTCCGCCTGGCTCTTTGCTGGTTCCATAAAAAATCCCAGTCATCTGGAATATCCCAAGCGGCATCGGAAGACAAAAGATTACGGATGTCCCAAATGCTTTTAAGAGCGATTACTGAAAAGCCTATCGGGTTTGACATGGTCAATCCAGCGATGGCAAGAACAGCGGTCGCCGAGCGTTCGGCAAGCATTATTCCCTTTGGCTGACTGCCGAAACTGCTTTTGGTGCTGTTTGCAGAATCATTTTGCTTATGCAGATAACCAAGATCGGTGCGGATATTAAGCGGAGGCTGAAGTTCCGTGTATAAATCAACCCTTCGACTCTCAGGGGTAAAGGCCGGTGTTTGTCCCCTCTCGGGGTGGTGGTTCGGCAGGCTCACCATCCTGAGCGAAGTCGAAGGAATACTGAGCAACGCTTCTTTCCCAGCCCTGAAAGGCTGGGTTTGAGCGTTGTCGAACGTATCCGGTTTTCCGGCCGAAGCTATGCCGCAGAAAAAACAAAAAAACATTGTTATTATAATTCGGTTCATAATTATTCTGCGTAATATTTATGCGAAACTAGTTTAAAGGTGATAATCTGCGCCAATATTAAAAACAATAAAATTCCGGCAAAATTGGGCGGCAATAAGTATCTGTGGATATCCGTTGTTTCCGGAACCTGCGTATTTGACGGAGAAATATCCGCTCCGTTTAGCAGATTGCCGTGAAGCGCCGTGTCAATATGCATTCCGACGGTTAATGTCCCGTGTCCATCAGGGGTGCGAAGCAGATGTATGCTTGTAAAAGTCATTATTAACATTACCAGTTGAACAGCCAGCATGAACAAAAAAGTAGCTCGGGCCGCTTTGGCCGTAACCAATTGTTCGCGCTCGTCCCGTTCTTTGAATCCTGCCAAAGCGGAGAGAATCGATTCTCTGAAAGTCCCATAAAAAAGCAGTGTAAGGAAAAAATACGCAATACTTAAAATCCATATAAACCCCAGGTTATTTAAAGTTTTAAGAAAAATTGTATCAGGTTCATTTGAAGCTCCCTGCATAAGCGCTGCAACATAAATAATTATGACGGGGGTCATAATTACCATATACCAAAGTATCAGTTTGTGCAATTTATGGAATAATGTTTTCTTTATCATTTTTGTCTTCCTCGACAATAAACACTTCTTCTACGGGTTTGCCGAAAAATCTGGCGAGCTTTAATCCGAGCTCCAGGGTGGGGCAATATACGGCGCGTTCAATGCAGTTGATGGTAACGCGGGTTACGCCTATTTGACCGGCTAATTCTTCCTGCGTAATATTTTTCTCCGCCCTGAGAACTTTAAGCCTGTTGTGGATTTTTAGCTTCATTTTAGTATTATGTTCTATGCATAAAGTATCATATGCTTTATATTTTGTCAATAGTTTTTTATATTTTACAATGGGGGGATAATTCTAAAACTTGAAATTCGATTCCGAATAAAGGTAATATCAAGGAAGGGAGGCGGCTGAGGAACCGGTAGTTTTTTGCTATATGCTGTCTGCTATCTACTATATACTTTCCGTTATATTATGAAGAAAAAGATTTTATCGTATGTTTTGATTGTTTTGTGCGCCGTGACGGCGGTATGGGCGGGGACGGCTGTCTACCGTTATGTAGCCTCACTGCTGGCCGGCAAGGCGGTGCAGGAGCAAAAAAACAGAATAGCGGTGCTGTCTTTTTCGAACGAAGACGGCAAAAAAACCAAGAGCAGTTCGATTATAAGCGAGAGGCTTGCGTCTGAGGTGGCGTCTCAGCCCAAAATAGAACTTGTAGAGCGTGTAAAACTTAACACTATTCTTAAAGAGCAGAAACTTCAGACGAGCGGCCTCATTGATTCCAACACCGCCAAAGCGGTCGGGAATGTTCTCGGCGTGGACGCCGTCATCACCGGCACGGTCATAGACCTTAATGACGGGAACGTGGAAATGAACGCGCGCCTTGTCGACGCGCAGAGTGCCATGGTAATTAAAGCGGTAACCCGTAAGATCAAGAAAGACTGGGAGGAAACCCCCTCCGCGTGGAATATGGACGTAAATAAGGGCGCGGCATTGATCAATCTTGAGGAACTGCCGGTGCCTGTTCTTCCGGATGAGTTTTTTAAAGTGGGAATTGGCCGGGACTGCTCAAGGCTCGCAAGCGATGAACTGGCGTTGAGAACCGCCGCCCTCAAAATAAAGGCTAAAAAGCTGGCGCTGGGGCTTAAAACCGGCGAAATAGACATAAAGAAATTAAGACAAAATCCCGGAAGTGAAATCCCGAACCAAAATCTACGTTCCGCGTTTTATGCGGTCGTGAAAGAATGGTATAACAGGGGGAATATCCCGGAGTTGTCTTACGAAGAAAAGGATATTTTAGAGCGGGGAGGCGGATTTCTTGAAATTATGGACGTTTGCGAGGACTAACAGGCAGTATATAGCAGATAGTATATAGTAGATAGCAAAAAGCGGACGGCAAAAAGTTGCCGGTTCCCCAGCGGCCCAGTTTCCCAGACACCCAGTGCCCCGGCTTCCCAGTTCTGGGTGACCTTTTTCTAGCCGTCCAGCAGTCTAGCTGTCCAGCCGCCTCGCCGTCTAGCCGTTCTTTCCCTCGAGTTTTTCTTTCAGCTTTAATTTTAATTCATCCGCTTCTTTGAGTTTGGCGCTGTATTCAGCTTCCAGCCTGGCGCGGTCTTTTTCAAGGTTTTCCGAAAGTTCCGCCTCTTTCCGCGCCATATTTTCCCTTAGTACCGTTTCCCGCTTCTGCAGATCGGCCAGAAGTTTTTCTTCCTGAAGCATCCGTGCGTTAAGTTTCGCTCTTTCGTTTTCAACCTGCACCGCCCTCAGCCTGTTGGCTTCCTCTATTTCGCTGGTCCTGCGCTCGAATTCTTTCTCAAGCTTTTCCCTGAGCTCCTTCTGGCGTTTCTCTTCGGAAGATAGTTTTTCATTAAGCTGTTCGTTTTTGATCTCAAGGTCTTCTTTCAGCTTTATTATCTCATCGGCGAGCCTTTTGTCCTGTTCAACCGCTACGCTTTTGTTTATGAGCACCGCCTGATAGCTCTTTTCCATCTGCTGGTAACGGGCTTCCAGGGAGCGTTCTTTTAAAACGTAGTTTTCCTCCACGGCCTTAAGCATGGCTTTTTCTTTTTCCGCGTAAATTTTTTCCATTTCTTCGGCCTGCGATTGGTATTTGGACATCTGTTCCCGGCGCAGGGCCTCAAATTTCCGCGCATAAGCCTGCTCTTTCAGGCGCTCCTTTTCAAGCGCCTCCTTCTGAAATTTGTCTATCCGGGCCCCGGATTCCTCTTCCATGGCTGCTATTTTTTCATCCATTTCCTCCTGCCCCGCTGTTTTTATTTTTCTGCATTTCTCTTCCCATTCCCGCGCCGCTGATTGTTTTTCGGACAGAAGATTCTGGATCTTTTTCATGAGAGCGTCGTTGAGTTCCCTGGTCTGCGTTTCATTCTCCGCCGAAACGGCCAGCGCCCGCTCCATTGCGTTGATGTTCTGTTCCGACAGCTTGATCTTATTCTCAAGCTCGCAGATCGCGGCCTTGCTTTTGTCCACGGAGGCCCTCATTCCGGAGGCAAGCAGGGAATCATAATGGGCTTTAAACCTGCTCTCTTTTTCAGCGGTTTCCCGCGCGTATTTTTCTTCCAGTTTTTTCACCGCTTCCGCATGCGCTTTATTCAGGGCCTGTCCTGAGGCTTCGTTTTCCGCCGCAAACCTTGTCCTTTCGGCCTCAAAAGAATCTTTAAGTTTTGATATTTCCTCCTCATGCCCGCGTTTTAGGGTTTCAAACGCCGCGGACATGGCGGCGGCGCTCTCTTTGTATCTGGCCTCCATCTCTGATTTTTTTATCCCGAATTCCTCCAAAAGCCGGGTTTGCGCCTGCAAGGCCTCGCGCTGAAGCATCCGCTCCCTTTCGGTAAGGCTTTCCTCCCTTAAACGGATATGCGCTTCGGCCCTTGTCCGTTCCATCTCGAATTTTTCGCCGTAAGAGCGGGTTAGCTCCTTTTCTTTTTCCGCAAGTTGTTCTTCCCCTGTTCCCCGCTCCTTTGCCATGTCCTCTTCAAGTTTCCGGCGCCAATTTTGTATTTTTTGCCGGTCCAGGTCTATTATTTCCGCCGTTGCCTTGTCCTTTGCCGTCATTTTGTTTTTCAGTGATTCATTTTCATCCTTCATGCGCTGAACCAGCGCCAAGGCGGCGTCTTTTTGCCCGGCCAGCAGTTCTCCCTGCTTTTCCATCTGCTGGAATCTGGCAAGCATGGCCTGTTCTTTCACGCGGGAAATCTCTTCCAGCGATTCTTTTAATGCCTTAAATTTATCGTCGTAGCTGGATATAAGTTCCTGTTCCCGTTCCTTAAAAAGACCGGCGATCTCCGCCTGTCTTTTTTTAAATTCATCCCTATCCGCCTGCAGTCTTGAGGCCTGTTCGGCCAGTTCCTGTCTTTCTCCCTTTATGCTGAGGCGCATTTCTTCTTCCCGCCGCGCCAGTTCCGCCTTGAGCTGTTCGTGTCTGCGGTCCAGTTCCCTGCTTTGGGAATGAAGATTCTGCTTAAGCTGTTCGGATACTTCCTGATACTTGGCGGCCTGTTCGGACTCTTTTGCCGAGTTTTCCTTGATAAAGTTTTGCCTGATATTTTCAATCTCCGCCTCTCTGGCGCTTAAATTGGTTTTTAAATCATCGTATTTTCTCTTCCATTCCTCTTCCCGCTTTAGCAATTCCGTTTCAAGCCGGGATATTTCCTCCGATACCCTGACCGTCTGTTCTTTGTATTCTTCCTGAAATTTTTTCTGCTGTCTTGCCGTTTCGGCTTCGGCCGCGGCCTTGTTCTCCTCCAGCCAATTCTGATATTTCGTCTTAAGCGCGTTTTCCTTCTCGGAAAACTCCGACTGAAAATGATTTTTCAGCGTCTTTGCGTTTTCTTCAAGCGTTTTGGCCTTTTCGGCGTAATCGGCCTCCAGCCTGCCGGTTTCGCTCAGCAGTTCCTCCCCCAGTTTGCTCTTTTCTTCCTGCAGGCGGGTCTGGAATCCGGCGGTTAATTCCTGTTCCCGCTGAAGCATTTTCTGTTTCCAGATCTCGTCTATCTGTTTTATTTTTTCCTGCGCTTCGCGCTTCGCCGCGTTCCTTCCCAGTTCCAGTTCCCGTATGAAGGTTTCCCTCTCGGCTTTAAGCTGTTCTTCCCTGTCCGCGTTCCAGCGCTCAAAAGCGGTCTCCATTTCGTGTCTCAGCCTCTCTCGCTGCAAAGGCAGTTCTATTTCCTTTTTCTTCAGTTCCCCCTCGAACATCCTGCGCTCGTCCTCAAGCTCCTTCTTGCTTTGGTTGAGCGCGTTTGTAAGCATATCCTGATATTTATTCCAAAGCTCCGCCTCTTTTTTTACCCATATTTCTGAAAATTCTTTTTCCCTTTTTGAAAACCGTTCTTCCTGAGCTTTTGCTATCGCGTCGAATTCGGCTTCTTTCGCCATCCTCTCCTGCTGGGCTTCCTGAATGACCCTGAGTTTCATACCTGCGAGCTCGGTTTCTTTATCCCTGAGTTCCGACGCGAGCCTGAGCGCCATCTTGGCCGCCTCGGTCTCAGAAATGCTGTCAATAGGATCCCTGTAATCCCCGTTTTCCATAGTCGGTATCACTTAAACCTGAAAATAAAGATAGAACGCTGATAACGATGCCCCAAACTATCCTTTACAAGCAGTGTGTTTGGGGCGGTCCCATTTTCAAGGCTTTTAAGGAAGGAATGGGACTGATTCTTATGATTGACCATGATTTTTTTGTTTGAAACAATTTTGCGGTTAAACTCCTCTTTGTAATTGTCAGCGTTTATCATATTTATCTGTCCAAACTATCCATAAAGGCAATGAGTTTGGACTGACCCATTCTCAATGCCTTTACGGAAGGAATGGGACTGCGTCATCTGCGTTCTACGTATTATTATTGAGTAGTTTTTTTATTTCTGTCTCCTCAGCGTTGTTTCCAGCTCGGCGATCTTCTCCTCGTATTTTTTGACCAATTCCTCCTGCCGTTTCGCCCAGTAAAGCCTTAATTCCGCCTCTTTCTTCTTATACTGCTCAAGGAATTCGTCTTCTTTCGCGAATGTCCATAAGGAAAGCCTGTTCCGCTCCTCTTCGGCTTCCTGCAGTTTCTTGCGCATTTCCTCCTCAAACCGGCTGCGCATTTCTTCCACCGCTCTTTTCGCTTTTATATATTCTTCGTTCGCGGAGCGTTCTATCTGCTCTTTCCTTTTTTCCGCTTCCTCCTGCAGTTCTATCCGCAGATCCCTGTTTCTGGCGGCCTCCTCCTGCAGTCTGCGCTCAAGCGCTTCGGTTTTCTTGTCAAATTCCGCCCTTAAGGCCTGCCTCTCCTGCTCAAGAAGCGCGTTTTTCTGCGTGTCCCACTCGGTTTCGCGGCTTGTCCATTTCTGCTCCAGAGCTTTTTCCATCTCAAGTATCCTGGTATCCTGCTCCTTTTCCCTTTCTCTGAACGATGATTCCATTTCTTCGCGCCTGCGCAAAAGCTTCTTCTCGTATTCCATGGCCATGTCTTTTTCCTTCTGTATCAAATGAGTTTCCAGTTTGGCCTGTTTGGAGGAGAGCATGTTGTTAAGCATTTTCTCTTTCTGGGAATAGGAGAGCTCCGCGTCGTGGCGCTTCTGGTCCGCGGCAAGGTTTATTCTGGAAAGCCTTTCTTCCTGCTGTTTTTCCGCGGTTTTTATCCATGCGTCCATGCGGGCTTCGTATTCCTCCCGCAGGCCGGCTTCTTTCTTGTGAAATTCGGCCGCGGCCTTGGCGTAACCGGCTTCCAGTTCTTCCTTGTATTCCTGCGCCGATTGTTTCGCCTGCATCTCCGCTTTTATGAATTTATCCGCAAGCTCCTTTTCCCGGTCCTGCTGCTGCTTTAAAAGCTTGTTTTTGAGTTCCTGCGTTCCGGCTTCCAGCTCGGCGGTTTTGGCGGCGCTTTCGGCTTCTATCCTCCGGCGGTCCGCGTTTATTTTTTCGGTTTCTTTATTCAGCTTTTCCCCAGAGATTTTTTCGGCGTTTTTAATTTTAAGCTCCGCCTGCGCCTCGCTGTCGGCGATGTTTTTTTCCATAGACTGTTCCATCGCTCCCAGCTTCAGCAAGGCCGCGTCGTGCTTTTCATTGAGGTCCGTCTCTTTCTTTTTAAGCTCCAGTTCAAGTTCGGCGCGGTTTTCCTCAAGCTGTTTTTGGTATTGGGCGCGGATGCGGGTTTCGGCCGCGTCTATCTCCTGCCTGTTTTTGATCTGCGCTTCGCGTTCCCTTGCATCCAGTTCGTCCCGTTTTTGCTTAAGCTTAAGCTCCTGCTGTTCAAACCCGGTTTTCGCCAGTTCTTTTTCGGCGGAGATCCTTTCTTCCAGTTCTTTCTGCCTTTCCGCCAGTTCCGCGCTCATTTTCTTTTCCAGTTCCGCCGTTCTGCCGGCATATTCCGTTTTCAGCGAATCTTCCGCCTGCGCTAGCTTGCGCCGCAGAGAATCCTCATACCGCTTGAACTCCTGCCTCAGTCTCGCCTTTTCTTCCAGCAGAAGCTGTTCTTTCTCGGCCGTCCATTTTTCCTCCACGGCCGTCCAGTGTCCGCGCATGGTTTTTTCCGCTTCCAGCGTTTTTTCCGACAGGAGCTTTTCCTTGGCGCAATACTCCTCTTCAAGCGCCGTTTTGCGGGAATCCAATCTTTCCTCAAAAGATTTTTCCAGGTCCCTGCGGGAGGTTTCAAAATCCATGGCGCGGGTCTCCATCCAGCTGTTCTGCTCTTTTAAAAGGGCGGCTCTTAGCAGTTCCTCCCGGTGCCGGTATTCCCTTTCCAGCTCTTCGCGCACGTTTTCCGATGCTTTCTGGCGCAGGGCGGCCGCTTCTTCTTGCATTTTTTTGCGGCTTTCCTCCAGTATCCCCTTCCATCTGTTCCTGCACTCCTCAACGGCCTCGCCGTATTGTTTGGAAAGCTCTTCTTCCCGGCGTTTTATGAAGCCGGCGGCCTGTTTTTCCGTTTCCGCGCGCATTTGAGCGAATTCCGTTTCCCTCAGGCGGGATTCTTCCCTTTCCCGCTCCCGCATGGCGGCTATTTCCTGTTTGTGGGCCGCGCGCAGTTCTTCCGTCTCGTTCCTTCGCGCCTCGTTGAGCTGTTTTTCGCGCACTTCCCAATCCTGCCGGAGCTCCCACTGTATGCGGGAGAATTCATCGCGCTCTACCTGCAGTCTTTTTTCATAATCCTGTTTCAGGGAGGTTTTATCCGTCTCCATCTTTTTTTCCAGCTTTTCCAGTTCCTTGAAGGCTTCTGCTCCGGCATGGGCTTTGTTCTCTTCGCGCATTTTTATAAAATCGGCCTCAAGCCTGCGCCTGAATTCTTCCTGCTGTTTATCTTTGGCTTTCTGTATCTCAAAAAGTTCATCTGCCTTGTTTTCGTATTTTTCCCTGAGCGCCAGATTGTCGCGTTCAAGTTCGACGCGGTTTCGCTCCGCAAGCTCTTTTTCAAAAGTATCATACCGGCTTCTCAGCTCCAATTCGCGCTGAGCATAGTTTTCCTCGTGTCTTTTTAAGATCAGGTTGAGCTCCTCGTCCTTCAGCTGGCCGAGTTTTTTGGACTCTTCTATCAAACCCATGCGCATTTTGCCTATTTCCGCTTCCTTGCTTTGCAATTCGGACATAAGCGCTTTTATCTGTTTTTCAAGGCCGGCTTTTGATTCCCTCCAGCTTGACGCCTCTTCGTTTAATATCTGTTCTTTAAGTTTGTCTTTCAGGTCCGCCTCCATGGCGGTCTGGGAGCGCCAGTTCTCTTCCCATGTTTTTATGGTGGACTGCCAGCGTTTAAGGGTTTCTTCTTTCTGCTCCAGCTGCTGGGTAAGGGAATTAACAGCCTTGCTTTTGTTCTGCGCGTCGTCTTTCAGCCGGGTGTTATCGTCCTGAAGCGCGTGCAGGCGCTCAAGCGCCCAGCGCAGGGCGAGTTTTCCGGTTTCAACGTCCGTTATTGCCGCGGGATCGAGCTTGGGTTCGCCTTCTATCATAAAACAGACCTCCGAATATGAGAGATTCCTGCTGAAATGTTTTTACTGAGGCGTTCTTATGCTAGGCAAAGGATAGCAGAAGGGTGTTACGATTTTGTACATAAATAGTTAAAAATTATGGCTCTTCCGGTTTTGTTGTACATAAATTAAGGCTCTTTTATGAAAGATGTTAT